>NZ_WOXS01000002.1:628000-942000 GCF_009852415.1 Streptomyces sp. Tu 3180
GGTGGCGATCTCCTCGTGCGGTGGGGACAGCATGACCCGCGCGGTCACCCGATTCCGGCCCCCGGCGGGGTTGTTTGGGGAAACCCTTGAAATCGTCCGCGGTTCGGCGTTCGCGCAGGCCGGGGCGTCGGCCGGCCCACGGCCGCGTCGCTCCGCGGCCGTACGCGCGCACGGAGGCGGGGCCGGGTCCGTCGCCGTCGGGGCGGGGGTCACGCGTCCGGGGAGGCCGGCCGCAGCAGTCACGGCCGGCCCGGTGCCCGGCGCCCGACTCAAAGCCCGGCATGCGGCCGGTGCCTAGCATGCGGCCCGGTGCCCGGCGGCGGTCCGGCCGGGCGAGGCCGCCGCGGCCGCCCGGGTGGCGGGCACAGGGAGAGGTGGCCCCGCGGGGGATCCGCCGGGCCGGGGACACGGCGGTCAACCGCGGGGAGACGGCACCGCCCCGGAGCTGCCGCGGACTTCCGGCGGTCGGCCATGGGGAGGTGGAACGCACCGTGTGAGCACGGCGTGCGGGGCCGCGAAGGCGTCCTCCAGGGCGGCCAGTGCCTCCGGGACGCGCCAGGCGGAGCGGTCGCGGGGGCCGACCGCGTTGGAGACGGTGCGGATCTCCAGGAACGGTGTGCCGTGGCCGGCGGTGGCCTCGGCGGCTCCGAACCCCTCCATCGCCTCGGCGGCGGCGTCGTGGCGCTCCCGCAGCAGGGCGGCGCGTCCGGCGGTGCCGGTGGCGGTGGAGACGGTCAGGACGGGTGCGTGGACGGCGCCCAGGCCGCGGGCGACGGCCGCGGCGAGGCGGGGCGCGCAGGTGTGTTCGGTGGTGCCGAAGCCGAGGGCGTCGGCGGGCAGGAAGCCGTCGGGCGAGTCGGCTCCCAGGTCGGCGGCGATGACCCGGTCGGCGACGACGACGGAGCCCGGGGCCGCGACGGGGGCGAACCCGCCCGCGATGCCGGCGGAGACGACCAGGTCGTAGGGTTCGCCGCGGGCGGCCGCCGCGGTGGGCGCGGTCGCGGTGCTCGCCGCCGAAGCGGCCGGTCCGACGCCTCCGGCGACGAGGTCGGCGCGGACCGGCCGGTGTCCGGGGCCGTCGCCGCCCCTCGTCACCCGGATCGCGTCCCGCCCGGGCGGCGCGGGCGGCGGGGACGCCGCGGCGGGGCGGAGCCCGCGGGCCGCGGCGTCGCGTTCGGCGGCGACCGCGGTGACGACGAGGAGGCGGACGGCGCTCATGAGGAGAACTGGACCTGTCCGTGGTCCCCGATCACGAGGCGGTGGGTGGCGGGCAGCCGGGGCGCGAGGGTGACCTTGACGTTGCGTCCGACGAGGGACCCCTCCACGCGGCGGATGCGGTCGAAGGACGACTCGCGCAGGACGATGGAGTACTCGATCTCGCTGTGGCTGATCCGGCACTCCTCGGCGACCGACGTGGACGGTCCGATGTAGGAGTCGGTGACGACGCTGCCCGCACCGATGATGGCGGGGCCCACGATGCGCGAGCGCCGGACCTGGGCCCCGGACTCGATCCGGACCCGTCCGATGATCTCGCTCTCCTCGTCCACGTGCCCGTCGACGCGGGGCTGGAGGCGTTCCAGGAGGGTGCGGTTGACCTCCAGCATGTCGGTGACGTTCCCGGTGTCCTTCCAGTAGCCGGTGATGACCGTGGAGCGTACGGTCATCCGCCGGTCGATCATCCACTGGAGGGCGTCGGTGATCTCCAGCTCGCCGCGGGCGGAGGGCCGGACGGCGCGGACGGCGTCGTGGACGGCGGGGCCGAACAGGTAGACGCCGGCGACGGCGAGGTCGCTGCGCGGTGTCCGCGGCTTCTCCTCGAGGTCGACGACGTTGCCCTGGTCGTCGGTCACGGCCACGCCGAAGGCGGTGGGGTCGCTGACGCGGGTGAGCAGGATCTGCGCGTCGCAGGGGTTCTTGCGGAACTCGTCGACGACGTCGCTGATGCCGTCCAGGACGAAGTTGTCGCCGAGGTACATCACGAAGTCGTCGTCGCCGAGGAAGGGCCGGGCGATGAGGACCGCGTGGGCGAGCCCGAGGGGTTCGCTCTGCGGGATGTAGGTGACGTCGAGGCCGAACGCGGAACCGTCGCCGACCGCGGCCTCGATCTCGGCGGCGGTGCTGCCGACGATGACGCCGACCTCGGTGATGCCGGCGGCGGCGATGGATTCCAGTCCGTAGAAGAGGATCGGCTTGTTGGCGACCGGGACCAGCTGTTTGCTGGACGTGTGGGTGATCGGCCGCAGTCGCGTACCGGATCCCCCCGCGAGCACAAGAGCCTTCACTGTTCCATCCAGGTGACGGGGGCGGACGGCCGGTGGGGGTGGGAGGTCCCGGCCGTGTGGAGCGGATCGGTGGGCGGGGCGCGCGCGGTCGTGCGGGCGCCGGGTCGGGGTCGGGGTGGCGGGACGGATCGGGCGGCCGAGGGGTGCGGGCCGGTGGCGGGCCGCGGGGGGTTCGGCCGCGGGCGGGCGGGGGGGGCGGGCCGGGGCCGCCGCGGCCGGAACGCGTCCGTACCGCGACGGCCGGCGGCCGGTGGTCAGGCGTCGTCCAGGTCGCCCTCCAGGAAGGCGCGGAGCTCCTCGTCGGAGACCTCGTCGGCGAGTGCGTCCGGGCCCCCTTCCGGGACCGGTGCCGCGGCGCCGTCGAGCCGGTCCAGGAAGCCGCGCAGCCGTACCCGCAGTCCCTCGTGGAGGGCCGGGTCCGCGAGCGCGTCCGCGAACTGCGCCTCCAGTCGCTCCAGCCGGTCGGGGACGGGGGCGCGAGTGGCGGCGGGCGGGTCGGCGGGCGCCATCCGCTCCAGCAGGTGCGCGGCGAGCCGCTCGGGGGTGGGGTGGTCGAACATGAGCGTCGCCGGCAGCCGTACGCCCGCGAGGGCGCCGAGCCGGTTGCGCAGTTCGACGGCGGTCAGGGAGTCGAAGCCGATGTCCAGGAAGCCCCGCTCGGGGTCGAGGGAGTCGGGCGTGCCGTGGCCGATGACCAGGGCCGCCTGGGCGAGCACGGCTTCCAGTACGGCGCCGTGGCGGGCGCCCGGGTCGAGCGCGGCGAGGCGTTCGCGCAGGCTGTCCCCGGCCGGGGCGGCGGGAGCCGTACGGGCCGGGGGCCGGACGCGGTCCGCGGTGAGGTCACGGAGCAGGCCGGGCACCGAGCCGTCCGGTCCGCGCAGCGCGCCGGGGTCCAGGTCGGCGGGGGCGAACCAGGCTTGCGTGCTGCGCAGCGCCGTGTCCAGCAGGGCGAGCGCGTCGGCGGTGTCCATGGGGCGCAGGCCGCTGCGGGCGATGCGGCGCAGGTCGGCCTCGGCCAGGGTGCCGGTCATGCCGCTGCGCTCCGCCCACAGCCCCCAGGCGAGGGACTGCACGCGGCGTCCGGCGGCGGCGCTGCGGGTGGCGAACGCGTCGAGGAAGGCGTTGGCGGCCGAGTAGTTGGCCTGTCCGGCCCCGCCGAGGGTGCCGGCGAGGGAGGAGAACAGGACGAGCGCGGCGCCGGTGTCGCGGGTGAGTTCCGCCAGCAGCAGGGCCGCGTCGGCCTTGGCGCGCAGCACCGTGTCCAGGCGTGCGGGGGTGAGCGACTGCACGACGCCGTCGTCGAGGACGCCGGCGGTGTGCACGACCGCGGTCAGCGGCCGGTCGTCGGGGACCTGGGCGAGCAGGGCGGTCAGGGCGTCCCGGTCGGTCACGTCGCAGGCGGCGACGGTGACGCGGGCGCCGTGGCCGCGCAGTTCCTCGCACAGCTCGGTCATGCCCTCGGCGGCGGGGCCGCGCCGTCCGGCCAGCAGCAGCGAGCGGGTGCCGTGCGCGGTCACCAGGTGGCGGGCGACCCGCCGGGCCAGGACACCGCCGGCGCCGGTGACGAGCACCGTGCCGTCGCCGACCGCGTCGGGCGCGTCGGCGTCGGGCGTGACGGGGGTCAGCCGGGGGACCAGGGCGACTCCGTCCCGCAGCGCGGTCTCGCCGTCCGCGTCGGCCGGGACGGCCGGCAGCAGGGCCAGGGAGGCGGCGGTGCCGTCGTGGTCGACGAGCGCGAACCGGCCCGGGTTCTCGGTCCGCGCCGCGCGGACCAGGCCCCATACGGCGGCGTGCGCGGGGTCGGTGAGGGAGGCGTCGCCGAGCCCGGTGGAGACCGCGTGGCGGGTCAGCAGGACCAGCCGGGACGCGGCGAGGGCGTCCTGCGCGAGCCATTCGGTCACCAGACGCAGCACGTGGTGGGTGGTGTGCCGGGCGGCGGTGGCGGGGTCGGTGTCCTCGTCGGGCGTCGGCACGACGGCCAGCACGGTGCGCGGTACGGCGGTCGCCGTGGCCAGCGCGGCCGGATCGGCGTGCCGCACGCATCCGGCCAGGGCCGGGTGGCCGGTGAGGTCCGCCGCCGGGCCCACCAGGTGCAGCGGGGCGACGGCGCCGGACGGCGCGGCGGGGGCGGCCGGGGTCCAGCGGACGGTGTGCAGCGCGCCGGCGCCCGCGGCGGCCGGCAGGGCCGCGGTGTCCACGGCCCGCAGGGCGAGCGTGCCGATCTCCGCGACCGGCGCCCCGCTGCCGTCGAGGAGCGTCACCCGGTGGGTGTGCTCCCCGGCCGGTACGAGCCGCACCCGCAGGGCGGCGGGCCCGGCGGCGTGCGGGGTGACGTCCTGGAAGGTGAACGGCACCGCGGTGCCCGTGCCGTCGGTGGCGGTGAGGGCCGTGGTGTGCAGGGCCGCGTCGAGGAGGGCGGGGTGGATGCGGAACCGGCCGGTGCCCTGGAGGTGTTCGCCCTCCTCGGGGGCGACCTCCGCGTACACCGTGTCGCCGTCGCGCCAGGCGGCGCGCAGCCCGCGGAAGGCGGGACCGTAGGCGAAGCCCCGTGCGGCGATCCCCTCGTACAGGCCGCTCACGTCCACCGGGGTGGCGCCGGGCGGCGGCCAGGCGGCCGGGGCGGGCTCGCCGGCGGCTGCGGGGGCGGCGCAGAGGACGCCTTCGGCGTGCCGGGTCCAGGGTGCGTCCGCGCCGTCGCCGGTGACGGGGCGGGAGTGCACGGTCAGGGTGCGGTCGCCGTCCGCGTCGGGTGCGGAGACGCCGACCTGGAGCTGCACGCCGCCGTGTCCGGGCAGGACGAGCGGCGTGTTCAGCGTGAGGTCGCCGACGCGGGCGGCGCCCACGTGGGCGCACGCCTCGAGGGCGATGTCCAGGAAGGCGGTGCCGGGGAACAGGATCCGGCCGTCGAGGACGTGGTCGGCGAGCCAGGGCCGGCTGTCCGCCGAGACGGTCCCGGTCAGGACCAGGCCGTCCCCGTCGGCCAGCGGAACGGCCGCGGTGACCAGGGGGTGGTGTACGGAGTCCGGGTCCGCGCCGGCCGTGCCGGCCGCCTCCAGCCAGTAGCGGCGCCGCTGGAAGGGGTAGGTCGGCAGGTCGGTGCGCCGGGCGCCGGTGGGGGCGAACCAGGTGTCCCAGCCGACGCGGTGGCCGTGGGTGTGCAGCCGGGCCAGGGCGGAGGTCAGTGACCGGTTCTCCTCGGTGTCCCGGCCGAGGGTGGGCACCAGGAGGGCGTCGCCGCCGACGCATTCCCCGGCGAGCGCGGTGAGCACGCCGCCCGGGCCGATCTCCACGTAGGTGGTGACGCCCTGTTCCTCCAGGGTGCGCACACCGGACCGGAAGCGGACGCCGTCGCGGACCTGGCGCACCCAGTAGGCGCCGTCGAGGGGTTCGTCGGCGGTGACGGGGCGTCCGGTGACGGTGGACACCACCGGCAGCTCGGGGGCCGCGTGCGGCAGCCGTGCGGTGTGTTCGCCGAAGGCGTCGAGCATGCCGTCCACGTGGTGCGAGTGGAAGGCGTGGCCGACGTTGAGCCGGCGGGTCCTGCGGCCCTGCGCGGCGAGTTCGGCGGCGAGCGCGGCGACGTCGCCCTCGTCGCCGGACAGCGTGGTGGCGAGGGGGCTGTTGTCGGCGGCGACGGCCACCCGGCCCCCGTAGGCGGCCAGCAGCGGCGTCACCTCCTCCGCCGGGGCCTGTACGGAGATCATGGCTCCGCCCTCGGGGAGGTCCGCCATGAGCCGGCCGCGTACGGCCACGAGGTGGCAGGCGTCCTCCAGGGCGAGGGCGCCGGCGACGTGGGCGACCGCGATCTCGCCGACGGAGTGGCCGAGCAGCACGTCGGGCCGTACGTCCAGGCTCTCCAGCAGGCGGTACAGGGCGACCTGCACGGCGAACAGCGCGGCCTGGGTGTAGTCGGTGCGGTCGAGGAGGGCCGCCTCCGGGGTGCCGGGTTCGGCGAACAGGACGTCGCGCAGGGGTGTGCCGAGGTGGGCGTCGAGGTGGGCGCAGACGGCGTCGAGGGCGTCGGCGAACACGTCGTGGGTCTCGTAGAGGGCGCGGCCGGTCCCGGGGCGCTGGGCGCCCTGGCCCGGGAAGAGGAACGCCGTCCTGCCGCCGCGGGCGCGTCCCGTGGTCAGGCCGGGGTGTTCGCGCCCCTCGGTGAGAGCGGTGAGCGCCCGGGTGAGGTCGTCGGTGGTGTCGGCCACGACGGCCGCCCGGTCCTCCAGCTGGGCGCGGGTGGTGGCCAGGGACAGCGCGAGGTCGGCCGGCGGGGTCTGCGGGTGGGCGGCGAGGTGGTCGAGGAGGCGGCGGGCCTGGTCGCGCAGGGCGGCGGTGCCGCGGGCGGACAGCAGCCAGGGCAGTGTCCGCGCGGGCCGGGCGCCGGGCCGCGGTCGCGGCGGTGCGGGGAGGTCCGGCTCCTGGAGGATGACGTGGGCGTTGGTCCCGCTGACGCCGAAGGAGGAGACCCCGGCGCGCCGCGGGCCGTCGCCCGGTTCCCAGGGCCGCTCCTCGTGCAGCAGGCGCACGGCGCCGCTGGACCAGTCGACGTGCGGGGAGGGACGGTCGGCGTGCAGGGTGCGCGGCAGGACGCCGTGCCGCATCGCCATCACCATCTTGATGACGCCGGCGACCCCGGAGGCGGCCTGGGTGTGCCCGATGTTGGACTTCAGCGCCCCCAGCCACAGCGGGCGTCCGGCGGGCCGGTCCTGGCCGTAGGTGGCGAGCAGGGCCTGCGCCTCGATCGGATCGCCGAGCCTGGTGCCGGTGCCGTGCGCCTCGACGGCGTCGACGTCGGCCGGGGAGAGTCCGGCGGAGGCGAGGGCCTGGCGGATGACGCGCTGCTGGGCGGGGCCGCTGGGCGCGGTCAGTCCGTTGGAGGCGCCGTCCTGGTTGACCGCGGTGCCGGCGACGACGGCCAGCACCGGGTGCCCGTGGCGGCGGGCGTCGGAGAGGCGTTCCAGCAGGAGCAGGCCGACGCCCTCGGCCCAGCCCGCTCCGTCGGCCTCGGCGGCGAACGGCTTGCAGCGCCCGTCGGGTGACAGCGCGCGCTGCCGGCTGAACTCGACGAACGTGTCCGGGGTGGACATCACGGTGACGCCGCCGGCCAGGGCCAGCTCGCACTCCCCGGACCGCAGGGCCTGCACGGCCAGGTGCAGGGCGACCAGCGACGAGGAGCAGGCGGTGTCGACGGTGACGGCGGGTCCCTCCAGGCCGAAGGTGTAGGCGACGCGGCCGGAGGCGACGCTGCTCGCGCTGCCGGTGGCCAGGTATCCCTCCAGTTCCTCGGGGGCCCGGTGGACCCTGCGGGCGTAGTCGTTGTAGTTGGAGCCCACGAACACGCCGGCCCGGGCGCCGCGCATCCCCTCCGGGTCGATGCCGGCGCGTTCGAACGTCTCCCAGGAGGTCTCGAGCAGCAGCCGGTGCTGCGGGTCGATGGCGACGGCCTCACGCGGCGAGATGCCGAAGAACACCGGGTCGAACCGGTCGGCGTCGTGCAGGAACCCGCCGTGCCGGGTGTAGGAGCGGCCGGCCCGGTCGGGGTCGGGGTCGTACAGGTTCTCGACGTCCCAGCCGCGGTCGCCGGGGAACGGGGTGATGGCGTCGGTGCCGTCGGCGACGAGCCGCCACAGCTCCTCCGGGGAGGTGACTCCGCCGGGGAAGCGGCAGCCCATGCCGACGATGACCACGGGGTCGTCGGTCACGGACGCCGTGGGCAGGACGGGCAGGGCGTCGGTGGTCCGTCCGCCGAACAGCTCGCTGTCCAGGTGGGCGGCGAGGGCGGACGCGGAGGGGTGGTCGAAGGCGAGGGTGACCGGCAGCCGCAGCCCGGTGGCCTCGGCGAACCGGTTGCGCAGTTCGACCGCGGTCAGCGAGTCGAAGCCGAGGTCGCGGAAGGCCCGGCCCTCGGGGACGGCGGCGGCGTCGTCGTGTCCGAGGACGGCGGCGGCCTGCGTGCGGATCTCCATGAGCAGGGCGGCGCGGCGCTCGGCGGGAGCCAGGGCGGCCAGCCGCTTGACGAGCGGCGGCCCGTCGACCGGGTCGGTCTCCTTCTCCGTCGCCCGGTCGGCGACGGCGGCCCGGGTCTCGGGGAGTTCGCGCAGCGCGGCGAAGGCCCGGGCCGTGATGAGCTTCCAGTCGACGTCGGCCACGACGAGGAACTCCTCGTCCTGGTCGAGCGCCCTCTGCAGGGCGGCGACGGCGAGTTCGGGGTCCATCGGCGGTACGCCGTCGCGGCGCAGCCGTTCGGCGACCTCCTCGCCGACCATGCCACCGCCGGCCCAGGTGCCCCAGCCGATCGAGGTGGCCGGCAGGCCCTCGGCGCGCCGGCGGGCGGCGAGGGCGTCGAGATGGGCGTTGGCCGCGGCGTAGCTGCCCTGACCGGGTCCGCCGAGGGTGCCCGCCATGGAGGAGAACAGGACGAACGCGTCGAGGTCGAGGTGCCGGGTGGCGGCGTCGAGAGCGAGCGCCGCGTCGGCCTTGGGCCGCAGTACGTCGTGGGCCCGCTGCGGGGTGAGGGCGTCGATGAGGCCGTCGTCGATGATGCCCGCGGTGTGGAAGACGGCGGTCAGGGTGCCGCCCCGGGCAGGTCGTCGACGAGTCGGCGGACGGCCTCGGCGTCGGACACGTCGCAGGCGACGACGCTCGCCGGGGTGCCGAGTTCCGCGAGTTCGGCCACGAGGCCGTCGGCGCCGGGGGCGGCCGGCCCGCGCCGGGAGACGAGCACCAGGTGTTCGGCGCCGCCGCGGGCGAGCCAGCGGGCGACGTGCCGGCCGAGTCCGCCGGTGCCGCCGGTGACGAGGACGGTGCCGGACGGCGTCCAGGTGCCCGCGGGGCGCGGTCCGTCGCCCGCGCGCACCAGCCGGCGGGCGAAGGTCCCGGACGGGCGCACCGCGAGGTGGTCCTCCTCCAGCGTCCCGGACAGGGCGGTGGCCAGACGGCGGGCGGCGCGGGTGTCGAGCGTCCCGGGCAGGTCGACGAGCCCGCCCCAGCGCTGCGGGTACTCCAGGGCCGCGATGCGTCCGAGGCCCCAGCTCATCGCCTGCAGGGGGCTGACGAGCGGGTCGCCGCGGCGGACGGTGACGGCGCCGCGCGTGGCGCACCACACGGGTGCGTCGACCCGTGCGTCGCCGAGCGCCTGGAGCAGGGCGGTCATCAGCACCAGGCCGGTGGGCAGCACGCCCTCCCGCGACCACGGCGACTCGTCCAGCGCGAGCAGCGAGAGCACGCCGCCGACGGTGGTGTCCGCGGTGTGCTGCCGTACGAGGTCCGCCATGCGGTCGCGTTCGGCCTCGGCCGCTCCGGCGGACAGCACGCGCACCTCGTCCGCGTGCCCGGCGACGGCGTCGAGGACGTCGCGGACGAAGGGATCGGTCGCGTGTCCGGCGGGCACGACCGCCAGCCAGACGCCCTGGAGGGCGGCGGCGCCGGCCGGTTGTTCGGCGCGGGGCCGCCAGGTCACGCGGTAGCGCCAGCCGTCGAGGGTCGAACGGTTGAGGCGGTCGCGCCGCCAGGACGACAGCGCCGGCACGACCTTCGCCAGCGAGCGGACGTCGTCGATTCCCAGGTCCCCGGCGAGGGCGTCGAGGTCGTGGTTCTCGACACTGGTCCAGAAGTCGTCGTCGAGGGGGTCCACACCGTCGGAAACCACCTCGGGAGCGGCCGGGCGGGCGGCCGGTTCGAGCCAGTAACGCCGCCGCTGGAAGGCGTAGGTCGGCAGGTCGACGCGGCGCGGGGACAGCCCCGCGAAGGCCGCCGTCCAGTCGACCGCGACACCCCCCGCCCACGCCTCACCCATGGACGCGTACAGGCGCTCCAGACCGCCCTCGCCCCGCCGCAGCGACCCCACCACCACCGCGTCCGCGCCGGCCGCCTCGATGGTCTCCGCCACCGGCACCGTCAGCACCGGATGCGGACTCATCTCCAGGAACGCGCCGTGCCCCTCGGCCACCAGCCGCCGCACGGCCGGCTCCAGCAGCACCGTCTGACGCAGATTGCGATACCAGTACCCGGCATCCGTCTCACCCGCGCCGACCCACTCCCCCGTCACCGTCGACAAGAACGGCACCGACGCCACCCCCGCCACGACCGGGCCCAGCACCTGCGCCAACTCCGCCTCAAGGGCCTCGACATGCGCCGAGTGCGAGGCATAGTCCACCTCGATACGACGCACCCGAATGCCCGACGCCTCCGCCCGGGCGACCAGCTCGTCCAGCGCGTCCGCGTCCCCGGACACCACCGTCGAGGTGGGCCCGTTGACCGCCGCGACCCAGACCCGCCCCTCCCACCCGGCGAGCAGAACATCGGTGTCCTCGCGGGAAAGAGCGACCGAGACCATGCCGCCGCGGCCGGCCAGCGCCACGATCGCCCGCGACCGCAACGCCACCACCCGCGCACCGTCCGCCACACTCAGCGCACCCGACACCACCGCGGCGGCGATCTCACCCTGCGAGTGCCCCACCACCGCGGCCGGCCGCACCCCGAACGACTCCCACACCGCCGCCAACGACACCATCACCGCCCACAACACCGGCTGCACCACATCCACCCGGTCCAGCCCCGGCACGCCCGGCCCACCACGCACCACATCCACCAACGACCAGTCCACAAAGGACGACAGGGCCGCACCGCACTCCGCGAACCGCGCCGCGAACACCGGCGAGGACTCCAACAGCTCCACCGCCATCCCCACCCACTGCGCCCCCTGACCCGGGAACACGAACACCGGATCGACGGTCTCGCCGATGCGCTGGGCGGTGCCTCGGGCGAGGACGGGTGAGGTGGTGCCGGCGGCGAGGGCCCGGACTCCGGCGAGGAGGGTGTCGCGGTCGGCGCCGACGACCACCGCGCGCTCCTCCAGGGCGGCACGGCCCGTGAGGAGGGAGTGCGCCACGTCGGCGGGGTCGGGGGTGGTGTCCGCCAGGTGGGACAGCAGTCGCTCGGCCTGGGCGCGCAGCGCGTCCGCGGAGCGGGCGGAGAGCAGCCACGGCACGACGGCGCCGGCCGGAGCCGGAGCCGGCTCGGTGGACTCCGGCTCGGTGACGGGCTGTTCGAGGATCACATGGGCGTTGGTGCCGCTGACGCCGAAGGACGAGACGGCGGCCCGGCGTGGACGACCGTCCGCGTTCCAGGGCCGGGTCTCGGTGAGGACCTCGACGTGTCCGGTCGACCAGTCGACGAACGGGGAGACCGCGTCGGCGTGCAGGGTGCGGGGCAGGACGCCGTGCCGCATGGCCTGCACCATCTTGATGACGCCGGCGATGCCGGAGGCGGCCTGGGTGTGACCGATGTTGGACTTCACCGAACCCAGCCAGAGGGGACGGCCGGCGTCGTGCTCCCGCCCGTAGGTGGCGAGCAGGGCCTGCGCCTCGATCGGGTCGCCGAGCCTGGTGCCGGTGCCGTGCGCCTCGACCACGTCCACCTCCGCGCCGGACAGTCCGGCGTCGGCCAGCGCGGCGCGGATGACGCGCTGCTGGGAGCGGCCGTTGGGCGCGGTGAGGCCGTTGGAGGCCCCGTCCTGGTTGACGGCCGAGCCGCGGACGACGGCCAGCACCCGGTGCCCGTTGGCCCGGGCGTCCGACAGCCGCTCCAGCAGCAGCACGCCCACGCCCTCGGCCATGCCCATACCGTCGGCGTCGGCACCGAAGGCCTTGCAGCGGCCGTCCACCGCCAGGCCCCGCTGGCGGCTGAAGCCCACCAGGCCGATCGGCTCGCCCATGACGGCGGCACCACCGGTCAGGGCGAGGGAGCACTCTCCGGAGCGCAGCGACCGGACGGCCAGGTGCAGGGCGACGAGTGCGGAGGAGCAGCCGGTGTCCAGGGTCACGGCCGGGCCTTCGAGGCCCAGGGTGTAGGAGACACGGCCGGAGGCGATGCTGGTGACGGTGCCGGTGATCAGGTGTCCTTCGAGTCCTTCGGGCACCTCGCCGCTCGCGCCGTATCCCTGGTGGGACACCCCGACGAAGACGCCCGTGTCGCTGCCGCGCAGGCTGTCGGGGGCGATGCCGGCCCGTTCCAGGGTCTCCCAGCTGGTCTCCAGCAGCAGTCGCTGCTGCGGGTCCATCGCCGTCGCCTCACGCGGCGAGATGCCGAAGAAGCCGGCGTCGAACTCGGCGGCGTCGTGCAGGAATCCGCCTTCGCGGGCGTAAGTGGTGCCGGGCCGGTCCGGGTCGGGGTCGTACAGGTTCGCCACGTCCCAGCCACGGTCGGCGGGCAGGGCGGAGATGGCGTCGGTCCCGTCGAGGACGAGCCGCCAGAAGTCTTCGGGCGAGTGCACTCCGCCGGGGAAGCGGCAGCCCATCGAGACGATCGCGATGGGCTCGTCCCGGTGTGCGGGGCCGTTCGCCGGTGCGGCGGGCACGGCGGCGGCCCGCTCGCCCGCCGTGTCCCCGACGAGGTGTCCGAGCAGGTGCCGGACGAGGTCGTGGACGTTCGGGAAGTCGAAGACGACGGTGGCGGGGAGGGTCAGTCCGGTCGCCGCGTTGAGGCGGTTGCGCAGTTCGACGGCGGTGAGGGAGTCGAAGCCGAGTTCCCGGAAGGCGCGCTGCGGGGCGATCTCGTTGCCGTCGGCGTGGCCGAGGACGGCGGCGACCTGGGTGCGCACGACGTCGGTGAGGGTCCGCACGCGCTCGGCGCCGGACAGGGCGGCCAGTTCCGCGCGCAGTCCGCCGAGGCGGTCGGCGGACCGGGCCGCGTCGGGCTCGTCGGCCTTCATGGCCTCGGCCACCTCGGGGACCTCGTGCAGCAGGGGCCGGGGGTGGACGGCCGTGAAGACGGGGACGAAGCGTTCCCAGTCGATGTCGGCGACGGCCAGGAAGGTGTCGTCGTGGTCCAGTGCCTGCTCGAGGCCGGTGACGGCCAGTTCCGCGTCCATGAACGGGATGCCGCGCCAGCGCAGCTGCTCGCGCACCACGTTGACGGCCATACCGCCGCCCTCGGGGCTCCAGATGCCCCACGCGATGGACGTCCCGGTCAGGCCGCGGGCCCTGCGGTGGTCGGCGAGCGCGTCGACGTAGGCGTTGGAGGCCGCGTACGCGCCGTGGTCGCCGCTGCCCCAGGTGCCGGCGACGGACGAGTAGAGGACGAAGGCGTCCAGCCGGTCGTGGTCGAAGACGGCGTCGAGGTTCACCGCGCCGAGCAGCTTGGCTCTGGCACCCTCGGCGAAGAAGTCCAGGTCGGTTTCGGCGAGGGGGGCGAGCATGCCGACGCCGGCGGTGTGCACGACGGTCCGGATGGCGGGCCCGTCGGACTCGACCTCGGCCACCAGGCGTTCCAAGGCCTCGCGGTCGGCCACGTCGCAGGCCGCGACGGTGACCCGGCAGCCCAGGGCGGTCAGTTCCTCGCGCAGTGCGGCGGCGCCGGGGGCGTCCGGCCCACGACGGCTGGTCAGCACCAGGTGCTCGGCGCCCTTGCGGGCCAGCAGCCGGGCGGTGTGGGCGCCGAGGCCGCCGGTTCCACCCGTGACCAGCGCGGCTCCGCTGGTGCGCCAGGCGCGCGGTGCGGTACGTCCGGCCAGCGGGGCCCGCACCAGACGGCGGATGTGCGCGGTCCGGCCGCGCAGTGCGGTCTGGTCCTCGTCGGCACGGGCGGCGAGCACGGCGACGAGCCCGCGTGCGGTGTCCCCGTCCAGCTCGGCGGGCAGGTCCACCAGTCCGCCCCAGCGCCGGGGCTGCTCCAGGGCGACGACCCGTCCGAAGCCCCACAGGGCGCCCTGGAGCGGGTTACGGACGGCGTCACCGGTGCCGGTGGTGACGGCCTCGCTGGTCAGGATCCACAGCGGGGCCTCCAGGCCGGCGTCCAGCAGTCCCTGGAGCAGGGCGAGGGAGGAGGTCATGCCGGCGGTGGCACCCGGGTGGCCGGGGGCGGCCCGCTCGTCGAGTGCGAGCAGGGAGACGACACCTCGCGGGGAGGCCGGCTCGGTCGCCGAGACGGCGTCCGCGAGCCGGGCGGCGACCCGTGCACGGTCCGGGTCGCCGGCGTCCATGGCAAGGGTGACGGTGGTCGCGCCCGCCTGTCCGAGGGCGCGGGCCACGGCGGTGACCAGGGGGGAGCGCAGGTGTGTCTCGGGGACGGCGAGGAGCCAGGTGCCGTCCAGGGTGCCGGCGGCGGGCAGGTCGTGGGGCCGCCAGACCACCCGGTAGCGCCAGTTGTCGAGCGTGGCACGGTCGCGGCCCGCCCGCCGCCAGGCGGCCAGCGCCGGGACGATCTCACCCAGACCGTCGGTGCGCTCCAGCCCGAGGGTACGGGCGACTTCCCGGAGGTCACCGTCCTGGACGGTGCGCCAGAACTGCTCCTCCACCGGATCGGCGGCCCTCGCCTCCGCCTTCGGCGCCTCCAGCCAGTAACGCCGCCGCTGGAAGGCATAGGTCGGCAGGTCGACGCGGCGCGGGGACAGCCCCGCGAAGGCCGCCGTCCAGTCGACCGCGACACCCCCCGCCCACGCCTCACCCAGCGACGCGTACAGGCGCTCCAGACCGCCCTCGCCCCGCCGCAGCGACCCCACCACCACCGCGTCCGCGCCGGCCGCCTCGATGGTCTCCGCCACCGGCACCGTCAGCACCGGATGCGGACTCATCTCCAGGAACGCGCCGTGCCCCTCGGCCACCAGCCGCCGCACGGCCGGCTCCAGCAGCACCGTCTGACGCAGATTGCGATACCAGTACCCGGCATCCGTCTCACCCGCGCCGACCCACTCCCCCGTCACCGTCGACAAGAACGGCACCGACGCCACCCCCGCCACGACCGGGCCCAGCACCTGCGCCAACTCCGCCTCAAGGGCCTCGACATGCGCCGAGTGCGAGGCATAGTCCACCTCGATACGACGCACCCGAATGCCCGACGCCTCCGCCCGGGCGACCAGCTCGTCCAGCGCGTCCGCGTCCCCGGACACCACCGTCGAGGTGGGCCCGTTGACCGCCGCGACCCAGACCCGCCCCTCCCACCCGGCGAGCAGAACATCGGTGTCCTCGCGGGAAAGAGCGACCGAGACCATGCCGCCGCGGCCGGCCAGCGCCACGATCGCCCGCGACCGCAACGCCACCACCCGCGCACCGTCCGCCACACTCAGCGCACCCGACACCACCGCGGCGGCGATCTCACCCTGCGAGTGCCCCACCACCGCGGCCGGCCGCACCCCGAACGACTCCCACACCGCCGCCAACGACACCATCACCGCCCACAACACCGGCTGCACCACATCCACCCGGTCCAGCCCCGGCACGCCCGGCCCACCACGCACCACATCCACCAACGACCAGTCCACAAACCGCGACAGGGCCGCATCGCACTCCGCGAACCGCGCCGCGAACACCGGCGAGGACTCCAACAGCTCCACCGCCATCCCCACCCACTGCGCCCCCTGACCCGGGAACACGAACACCGGATCGACGGTCTCGCCGGGGCTCGTGGTGAGGCCGCGTGCGGTGCCGGCGGGCTGTTCGCCGCGGGCCAGGGCGCGCAGGGCGTTCAGCAGGGTGTCGCGGTCGGCGCCGACGACCACCGCGCGCTCCTCCAGGGCGGCACGGCCGGTGGCGAGGGTGTGGGCGACGTCCGCGGTGCCGAGGTCCGCGGACCGCACGCGCTCGGCGAGTCGCTGGGCCTGCTCCCGCAGCGCGTCCGCGGAGCGGGCGGAGAGCAGCCACGGCACGACGGCGCCGGGCCGCTCGGTGGCGGGGACTTCCGGCTCCTCGGCAGCGGGCGCCTGCTCGATGACGACATGGGCGTTGGTGCCGCTGCCGCCGAAGGAGGAGACGCCGACGCGGCGCGGCCGGTCGTGCTCGGGCCATGCGACGGCTTCGGTGAGCAGGCGCAGCGTGCCGGAGGACCAGTCGACGTGGGGGGTGGGCTCGTCCGCGTGCAGGGACTTGGGGACGATGTCGTGCCGCAGCGCCTCGACCATCTTGATGACGCCGGCGATGCCGGAGGCGGCCTGGGTGTGACCGATGTTGGACTTCACCGAACCCAGCCAGAGGGGACGGCCGGCGTCGTGCTCCCGCCCGTAGGTGGCGAGCAGCGCCTGCGCCTCGATCGGATCACCCAGCCGGGTGCCGGTGCCGTGCGCCTCGACCACGTCCACCTCCGCCGCCGACACCCCCGCGTCCGCCAGCGCCGCCCGGATCACCCGCTCCTGCGACGGACCGTTGGGCGCGGTGAGACCGTTGGACGCACCGTCCTGGTTGACCGCGGTGCCCCGCACCACCGCGAGGACCCGGTGCCCGTTGGCCCGGGCGTCCGACAGCCGCTCCAGCAGCAGCACGCCGACTCCTTCGCCCCAGCCGGTGCCGTCGGCTCCGGCGGCGAACGGCTTGCAGCGGCCGTCGGGCGCGAGACCGCGCTGACGGCTGAACTCGATGAAGTTGCGCATGGTGGCCATGACGGTGGCGCCGCCGGCGACGGCCATGGAGCACTCGCCGGAGCGCAGGGCGCGCACCGCGAGGTGCAGCGCGACCAGCGAGGACGAGCACATGGTGTCGAGGCTGACGGCGGGCCCCTCGAAGCCGAGGCTGTAGGCGATGCGGCCGGACAGGACCGCGGCGGATCCGCCGGTCAGCAAGTGGCCTTCGACGCCTTCGGGGGCTCCGGTGCCGTCGTTGGCGTACGCCTGGTTGCTCGCGCCGATGAAGACGCCGGTGGAGCTGCCGCGCAGGGTGGTCGGGTCGATGCCGGCCCGCTCGAACGCTTCCCAGGTGGTCTCCAGCAGCAGCCGCTGCTGCGGGTCCATCGCCGTCGCCTCACGCGGCGAGATCTCGAAGAAACCGGCGTCGAACTCGGCGGCGTCGTGCAGGAAGGCGCCTCGGCGGACGTAGCTCGTGCCGACCCGGTCGGGGTCCGGGTCGTAGAGCGCGTCCAGGTCCCAGCCACGGTCGGTCGGCAGGTCCGAGACGGTGTCGACGCCGTCGGCGACGATCTGCCACAGGTCCTCGGGGGTGCGCACGCCGCCGGGCATACGGCAGGCGGTCGCCACGATGGCGATCGGTTCGTGCGCTCGCGTCTCCAGGTCGGTGAGCCGGCGCCGGGTCTGGCGCAGGTCGGTGGTGACGCGCTTGAGGTACTCGCGGAGCTTGTCCTCGGTGTTGTCCGTGTTGCCCATGGCAGTCAGCCCTTCGAGAATCGGGAGATCGTGTCGGGGGACCGCTCAGGAGATCCCGAGTTCCCTGTCGATCAGGTCGAACATGTCCTGGTCGGAGGCGCCGACCAGTTCCTCGTCGACGGCCGTGTGCGCCGGCTCGCCGGTGGGTGTCGTCCAGCTGTCCAGCAGGCCGCGCAACGCGTCCGCGAGTTCCTGCCGGGCGGCCGGGTCGGTCGCGGCGCGGTAGGCCGCTTCGATCTCCCGCAGCCGGGGGTCGAGGGTGGTGCCGGAGGTGGTGTCCGGGAAGAGCTCGGCCTCGAGGTGGTCGGCCAGCGCGTTCGGTGTCGGGTGGTCGAACACGATCGTGGCGGGCAGGCGGGTGCCGAGCGCGGAGCCGAGTCGGTTGCGCAGCTCGACCGCGGTCAGCGAGTCGAATCCCATGTCCCGGAACGCCTTGCCCGCCCTGACGCCGTCGTGGGAGCCCAGGACCGTGCCGACGTGGGTCCGGACCAGGTCGATCAGGCGCCGCCGCCGCTTGGCGGGAGGCAGAGCGGCGAGTTCTCCCCGCAGTCCGGTGGCCGCCGCGGTGTCGCCGGCCGTGGCGGCCTCCTCCTCGTGTCGTCCCGCCAGCAGGTCCCGGACCTCGGGTACGTCGTCGATGAGCGGCCGGTGACCGTGCGCGCAGTACGCCGGTACGAAGCGGTCCCAGCGGATGTCGGCGACGACCTGGGTCGTCTCGCCGTCCGCGACCGCCTCGCGCAGCGCCCGCACGGCGAGGCGCGGTTCCATGGCGGGCACGCCACGGCGCAGGAGTTGCTCGGCGACCTCGGCGTCCACCATGCCGCCGCCGGCCCAGGCGCCCCAGGCGATCGAGGTGGCGGGCAGACCCGCGGCCCGGCGTCGCTGGGCGAGGGCGTCGAGGTGGGCGTTGGCGGCGGCGTAGGGCGCCTGTCCGCCGTTGCCCCAGACTCCGGCGCCGGAGGAGAACAGCACGAAGGCGTCCAGCGGCCGGTCGCCGAGCAGGTCGTGCAGGTGGTGGGCGCCGACGACCTTGGCGTGCATGAGGTCGACGGTCTCGTCCGCGTCGACCTCGGTGAGGGGCCTGGCCAGGTCGACGGCCCCGGCGGTGTGGACGACCGCGGTGAGCGGCAGGTCGTCCGGCACACCGTCCAGGAGGGCGGTGAGCGCGGCGCGGTCGGCGACGTCGCAGGCGGCGACGGTGACCCGGCAGCCGAGGGCGGTCAGCTCCCGCTCCAGTTCGGCCGCGCCGGGAGCGTCGGGGCCGCGCCTGCTGGTGAGCAGCAGGTGTCCGGCGCCGTCGCGGGCGAGGTCCCGGGCCACGTGGGCGCCGAGCGCACCGGTACCTCCGGTGATGAGGACGGTTCCGCGGGGCTTCCAGACGGAACCGGCGGCCGTCGCCTCCGGGCGCCGGGGCGCGCGGACCATGCGTCGGACGCACACGCCGCCGGCGCGGACGGCGAACTCCGTCTCCCTGCCCCCTGACGCGTCGTCGCCCGCGGCGGGTCCGGCCAGCAGGGCGGGCAGACGGGACAGCAGGTCGTGCGCACCGTCCCCTGCGGGGAGGTCGACGAGGCCACCGGAACGCTCGGGATCGTCGAGCGCGGACACCCTCAGCAGGCCCCATACGGCGGCCTGGCCGGTGTTCGGCGCCTCCGAGGCCGCGTCGACGGCGACCGCTCCCCGCGTCACCGTCCACAGGGCCGTGACGAGTCCGGTGTCCGCGAGGGCCTGGCTCAGGGCCATGGAGGCCAGCAGTCCCCGCGAGACGCCGTTACTCCGCTTGTCGGGGGTGTCGTCCAGCGCGAGGAGCGACAGCACTCCCGCGGGCGGTCGCTCGGGCGAGGCGACGGCAGCCAGCCGTTCGGCGAGAACCGCCCGGTCCGCGTTCTCGGGCACGCCGAGGCGTACGACGTCGGCGCCCGCGTCCTCCAGCACGTTCCGTGTCCGCAGCGTCAGTTCGCCGTCGGTCCACGTCTCGGGGACGGCGAGGAGCCAGGTGCCGTCCAGGGTGCCGGCGGCGGGCAGGTCGTGGGGCCGCCAGACCACCCGGTAGCGCCAGTTGTCGAGCGTGGCACGGTCGCGGCCCGCCCGCCGCCAGGCGGCCAGCGCCGGGACGACGGCGTGCAGCCCGTCCCGCTCGGAGACACCGAGGGTCGCCGCCAGCTCCGACGGATCGCCCTCCTCCACGGTGCGCCAGAACTGCTCCTCCACCGGATCGGCGGCCCTCGCCTCCGCCTTCGGCGCCTCCAGCCAGTAACGCCGCCGCTGGAAGGCATAGGTCGGCAGGTCGACGCGGCGCGGGGACAGCCCCGCGAAGGCCGCCGTCCAGTCGACCGCGACACCCCCCGCCCACGCCTCACCCAGCGACACGTACAGGCGCTCCAGACCGCCCTCGCCCCGCCGCAGCGACCCCACCACCACCGCGTCCGCGCCGGCCGCCTCGATGGTCTCCGCCACCGGCACCGTCAGCACCGGATGCGGACTCATCTCCAGGAACGCGCCGTGCCCCTCGGCCACCAGCCGCCGCACGGCCGGCTCCAGCAGCACCGTCTGACGCAGATTGCGATACCAGTACCCGGCATCCGTCTCACCCGCGCCGACCCACTCCCCCGTCACCGTCGACAAGAACGGCACCGACGCCACCCCCGCCACGACCGGGCCCAGCACCTGCGCCAACTCCGCCTCAAGGGCCTCGACATGCGCCGAGTGCGAGGCATAGTCCACCTCGATACGACGCACCCGAATGCCCGACGCCTCCGCCCGGGCGACCAGCTCGTCCAGCGCGTCCGCGTCCCCGGACACCACCGTCGAGGTGGGCCCGTTGACCGCCGCGACCCAGACCCGCCCCTCCCACCCGGCGAGCAGAACATCGGTGTCCTCGCGGGAAAGAGCGACCGAGACCATGCCGCCGCGGCCGGCCAGCGCCACGATCGCCCGCGACCGCAACGCCACCACCCGCGCACCGTCCGCCACACTCAGCGCACCCGACACCACCGCGGCGGCGATCTCACCCTGCGAGTGCCCCACCACCGCGGCCGGCCGCACCCCGAACGACTCCCACACCGCCGCCAACGACACCATCACCGCCCACAACACCGGCTGCACCACATCCACCCGGTCCAGCCCCGGCACGCCCGGCCCACCACGCACCACATCCACCAACGACCAGTCCACAAACCGCGACAGGGCCGCACCGCACTCCGCGAACCGCGCCGCGAACACCGGCGAGGACTCCAACAGCTCCACCGCCATCCCCACCCACTGCGCCCCCTGACCCGGGAACACGAACACCGGCGAACCGGCCGACACCGACGCCACACCCGACGCCACCGGCTCGCCCCCCACCAGCACCGCCCGGTGCTCGAACACCGACCGCGACGTCACCAACGACCACGCCACATCCACCGGACGCACCCCGGCCGACCCCACGAAAGCGTTCAACCGCTCGACCTGCCCGGCCAACGCCCCCTCGGAACGAGCCGACACCAGGAACGGAACGGCGGTCCCGTCCCCGGCCACGGGCGGTTCCGCGGCCTCCGCCTCGGCCTCGGCCTCCTCCAGGATCACGTGCGCGTTCGTCCCGCTGATCCCGAACGACGACACCCCCGCCCGGCGGGGACGCCCGTCCCGCGCCTCCCACTCCCGGGCCCGCGCCAGCAACTCCACCGACCCCGACGACCAGTCGACGATCGTGCTGGGCCGTTCGGCCCTGAGCGACTTGGGCAGCGCTCCCACCCGCATCGCCTCGACCGTCTTGATGACGCCGGCGATGCCGGAGGCGGCCTGGGTGTGACCGATGTTGGACTTCACCGAACCGATCCAGAGGGGACGGCCGGCGTCGTGCTCCCGCCCGTAGGTGGCGAGCAGCGCCTGCGCCTCGATCGGATCACCCAGCCGGGTGCCGGTGCCGTGCGCCTCGACCACGTCCACCTCCGCCGCCGACACCCCCGCGTCCGCCAGCGCCGCCCGGATCACCCGCTCCTGCGACGGACCGTTGGGCGCGGTGAGACCGTTGGACGCACCGTCCTGGTTGACCGCGGTGCCCCGCACCACCGCGAGGACCCGGTGCCCGTTGGCCCGGGCGTCCGACAGCCGCTCCAGCAGCAGCACGCCCACGCCCTCGGAAAGGGCGAACCCGTCCGCGTCGGCGGCGAAGGGCTTGCAGCGGCCGTCGGGGGCGAGCGCACGCTGGCGGCTGAAGGCGATGAACGCGCCGGGGCCCGACATCACCGTGGCCGCCCCGGCCAGGGCGAGGGAGCATTCGCCGTTGCGCAGGGCGCGCACCGCCAGGTGCAGCGCGACCAGCGAGGACGAGCAGGCGGTGTCGACGGTCACCGCCGGCCCCTCCAGCCCCAGCGCGTAGGCGATCCGCCCCGAGGCCACGCCGGCCGCGGCTCCGGTGGCGAGGTAGCCCTCGTTGTCGCCGGAGGCGGCGCGCAGCCGGGTGGCGTACTCCTGGTCGGTGAGGCCGATGTAGACACCCGTGGAGCTGCCGCGCAGCGCCTTGGGGTCGATGCCGGCGCGTTCGAGGGTCTCCCAGGTGGTCTCCAGCAGCAGCCGCTGCTGCGGGTCCATCGCCGTCGCCTCACGCGGCGAGATGCCGAAGAAACCGGCGTCGAACTCCGTCACCCCGTCCAGGAATCCGCTCTCCCGGACGTAGGTGGTGCCGAGGTGGTCGGGGTCGGCGTCGTACAGGGCGTTCAGGTCCCAGCCGCGGTCGGCCGGCAGCGCCGTGATGGCGTCCACCTCGTCGGCGACCAGTCGCCACAGGTCCTCCGGGCTGCGCACGCCGCCGGGGAAACGGCACCCCATGGACACGATCGCAATGGGGTCGTCCGCGCGGACCTCGTCCGTGCCACCGGCGTCGGCAGTGGTCGCCCGCTGCTGTTCCCGCTCCGTCCGGCCGAACGCGCGCTCGTCGACGTAGGCGGCCAGGGCCGTGATGCTGGGGTGGTCGAAGACGACCGTGGTGGGCAGGGACAGCCCGGTGGCACGGTTGAGCCGGTCCCGCAGGGCCACGGCGGTCAGGGAGTCGAATCCCATGTCCTTGAAGGCGGTCTCGTCACCGAGCGCGCCGGATTCGGCGGGCGTGTGTCCGAGTACGGCGGCCACGTTGGCGCTGACCAGCGCGCGCAGTGCGGCCGGTCGGCGGGCGGGCTCCAGCGCCGCGATCTCGCTCAGCGCACCGGCGGTGTCATGGGCGTCGGTGCCGTCGCCGCCACCGTCCGCAGAGGTCACGGCGTCGGGCAGCTCCCGCAGGAGTGCGCTGCCGCGCACGGAGGTGAAGACCTCGGTGAAGCGCCTCCAGTCGACGTCGGCGACGACGACGCACGTGTCGTCGTGGTCCAGGGCCTGCTGGAGCCCGGCGATCGCGGGAGCGGGTTCGATCACGGGGACGCCCCTGCGCCGCAGATCGTCCTGCACCGACTCGGCGATCATGCCGCCGCCCGCCCAGGGTCCCCAGGCGACGGACAGGACACGAGCCCCGTCGGCGCGGCGGCGCTGGGCACGGGCGTCGAGGATGGCGTTGGCCGCTCCGTACGCGGCGTGGTCGGCGACGCCCCAGGTGCCGGAGATGGACGAGAAGTAGACCACGGCGTCCAGTCGTCCGGTGTCGAGGACCGCGTCGAGGTGTTCCGCGCCCAGCACCTTCCCGGAGAGGGTGGCCGCGAGGTCCTCCACACCGGTCTCCGCCACCGGTCCGAGCACGCTCACGCCCGCCGCGTGGACGACGGACCGTACGGGGGTGCCGTCCCCGGCGAGACGAGCGACCAGGCCGGCCATCGCCTCACGGTCGGCCGTGTCGCAGGCGGCGACCGTGAGCCGGGTGCCGCGTGACCGCAGTTCGGCGCGGAGTTCCTCGATGTGCGGGCCGTCGCCCGTCCGGCCGGTGAGGACGACGTGTTCGGCGCCGTTGCCCGCCAGCCAGCGGGTGACGTGGGCGCCCAGCGCGCCGGTGCCGCCGGTGACGAGGACGGTGCCGCGCGGCTTCCAGGCACGCGGGGCCGTCCTGTGGCCCGTGGGCGCGTGGACGAGTCGACGGCCGTACGCCTTGCCCCCTCGCAGGGCGACCTGGTCCTCCTCGGTGCCCGCGGCGATGACGTCGGGCAGAAGGGCGACGGTGTCGGGGGCAAGGGTCGCGGGGAGGTCGACGAGGCCGCCCCAGCGCCTGGGATGCTCCAGAGCGGCTGCCCGGCCCAGGCCCCAGACACCGGCCTGGGCCGGGGATGTCGGCGCGTCGTGCGGGCCCGTTCCCACGGCTCCCTGGGTCACGCACCAGAGGGACGCCTCGATCCCCGCGTCGCCGAGGGCCTGGACGAGGGCGAGGCTGCCGGCCAGGCCCAGCGGAACAGCCGGGTGCTCCGGGTGCGGCCGTGTGTCGAGGGGCAGCAGGGAGAGGACACCGGTGACCGTCTCGGCACCGCCGGTCCGGCCGAGCAGCGCCTGGAGGTCCGCCCGGTTCATGTCCCCGGGCTCGACGGCCAGGGTCAGGACGCGGACGCCCCGGTTCTCGAGCGCGGTCCGCACCGCGGTGGCCGTACCGTCGTCCTGGACGGTCGCGGGAACGACGAGCAGCCAGGTGCCTGTGACGGCGGCCGGGGCCACAGCCGGAAGGGCTCGCCATTCGACGCGGTGGCGCCAGTTGTCGAGCGTGGCACGGTCGCGGCCCGCCCGCCGCCAGGCGGCCAGCGCCGGGACGATCTCACCCAGACCGTCGGTGCGCTCCAGCCCGAGGGTACGGGCGACTTCCCGGAGGTCACCGTCCTGGACGGTGCGCCAGAACTGCTCCTCCACCGGATCGGCGGCCCTCGCCTCCGCCTTCGGCGCCTCCAGCCAGTAACGCCGCCGCTGGAAGGCGTAGGTCGGCAGGTCGACGCGGCGCGGGGACAGCCCCGCGAAGGCCGCCGTCCAGTCGACCGCGACACCCCCCGCCCACGCCTCACCCATGGACGCGTACAGGCGCTCCAGACCGCCCTCGCCCCGCCGCAGCGACCCCACCACCACCGCGTCCGCGCCGGCCGCCTCGATGGTCTCCGCCACCGGCACCGTCAGCACCGGATGCGGACTCATCTCCAGGAACGCGCCGTGCCCCTCGGCCACCAGCCGCCGCACGGCCGGCTCCAGCAGCACCGTCTGACGCAGATTGCGATACCAGTACCCGGCATCCGTCTCACCCGCGCCGACCCACTCCCCCGTCACCGTCGACAAGAACGGCACCGACGCCACCCCCGCCACGACCGGGCCCAGCACCTGCGCCAACTCCGCCTCAAGGGCCTCGACATGCGCCGAGTGCGAGGCATAGTCCACCTCGATACGACGCACCCGAATGCCCGACGCCTCCGCCCGGGCGACCAGCTCGTCCAGCGCGTCCGCGTCCCCGGACACCACCGTCGAGGTGGGCCCGTTGACCGCCGCGACCCAGACCCGCCCCTCCCACCCGGCGAGCAGAACATCGGTGTCCTCGCGGGAAAGAGCGACCGAGACCATGCCGCCGCGGCCGGCCAGCGCCACGATCGCCCGCGACCGCAACGCCACCACCCGCGCACCGTCCGCCACACTCAGCGCACCCGACACCACCGCGGCGGCGATCTCACCCTGCGAGTGCCCCACCACCGCGGCCGGCCGCACCCCGAACGACTCCCACACCGCCGCCAACGACACCATCACCGCCCACAACACCGGCTGCACCACATCCACCCGGTCCAGCCCCGGCACGCCCGGCCCACCACGCACCACATCCACCAACGACCAGTCCACAAACCGCGACAGGGCCGCACCGCACTCCGCGAACCGCGCCGCGAACACCGGCGAGGACTCCAACAGCTCCACCGCCATCCCCACCCACTGCGCCCCCTGACCCGGGAACACGAACACCGGCGAACCGGCCGACACCGACGCCACACCCGACGCCACCGGCTCGCCCCCCACCAGCACCGCCCGGTGCTCGAACACCGACCGCGACGTCACCAACGACCACGCCACATCCACCGGACGCACCCCGGCCGACCCCACGAAAGCGTTCAACCGCTCGACCTGCCCGGCCAACGCCCCCTCGGAACGAGCCGACACCAGAAGGGGAATGGCCTCGCCCTCGGCGGCAGGGGGAAGCTCCGTCGTCCGAGTCGGCTCGGCCTCGGCCTCCTCCAGGATCACGTGCGCGTTCGTCCCGCTGATCCCGAACGACGACACCCCCGCCCGGCGGGGACGCCCGTCCCGCGCCTCCCACTCCCGGGCCCGCGCCAGCAACTCCACCGACCCCGACGACCAGTCGACGTACGGAGTCGCCTCCTCGGCGTGCAGGGACCTGGGGGCGACGCGTGCGCGCATCGCCTCGACCGTCTTGATGACGCCGGCGATGCCGGAGGCGGCCTGGGTGTGACCGATGTTGGACTTCACCGAACCCAGCCAGAGGGGACGGCCGGCGTCGTGCTCCCGCCCGTAGGTGGCGAGCAGGGCCTGCGCCTCGATCGGGTCGCCGAGCCTGGTGCCGGTGCCGTGCGCCTCGACCACGTCCACCTCCGCCGCCGGCACCCCCGCGTCCGCCAGCGCCGCCCGGATCACCCGCTCCTGCGCAGGACCGCTCGGTGCCGTCAGCCCGTTGGAGGCCCCGTCCTGGTTGACGGCCGAGCCGCGGACGACGGCCAGCACCCGGTGCCCGTTGGCCCGGGCGTCCGACAGCCGCTCCAGCAGCAGCACGCCCACGCCCTCGGCCCAGTTGGTGCCGTCGGCTCCGGCGGCGAACGGCTTGCAGCGGCCGTCGGGTGCCAGACCGCGCTGGCGGCTGAACTCGACGAACATGCCGGGGCTGGACATCACGGTCGCGCCGGCCGCGAGGGCGAGGGAGCATTCGCCGTTGCGCAGGGCGCGCACCGCCAGGTGCAGCGCGACCAGCGAGGACGAGCAGGCGGTGTCGACGGTCACCGCCGGCCCCTCCAGCCCCAGCGCGTAGGCGATCCGCCCCGAGGCCACGCCGGCGGTGGTGCCGGTGAGGACGTGTCCCTCGACGGTTTCGGTGGCTTCGTGGAGGCGGGGGCCGTACTCGGGGGCGGTGGCGCCGACGAAGACGCCGGTGGGGGTGGAGTGCAGGGTGCGGGGGTCGATGCCGGCGCGTTCGAGGGTCTCCCAGCTGGTCTCCAGCAGCAGCCGCTGCTGCGGGTCCATCGCCGTCGCCTCACGCGGCGAGATGCCGAAGAAACCGGCGTCGAACTCGGCGGCGTCGTGCAGGAATCCGCCTTCGCGGACGTAGGTGGTGCCGGGCCGGTCCGGGTCGGGGCCGAAGAGGTGGGCGAGGTCCCAGCCGCGGTCGGTGGGGAAGGCGGTGAGGGCGTCCGCTCCGTCGGCGACGAGTCGCCACAGGTCCTCGGGGCTGCGCACGCCGCCCGGGAGGCGGCAGCCCATGGCGACGATCGCGACGGGGTCGTCGGCGGCGGTGCGGCCGGTGGGGACGGAGGGCGTGGCCGCGCGGTCGTCGCCGGTGGTGCGCAGGCGGCCGGCCAGGCGGGCCGGGGTCGGGTACTCGTAGACCGCGGTCGCGGGGAGGTCGTGTCCGGTGAGGGCGTTGATCCGGTCCCGCAGTTCCACTGCGGTGACGGAGTCGATGCCGAGGTCCTTGAAGGAGCGCCGGGGGTCGACGGCCGCGGGGTCCGGGTGGCCCAGTACGGCGGCGGTGCTCTCCTGGACGAGGCGCAGGGTGTCGGTGCCGGAAGGGCCGGCGGGGGTCTGGTGCACGGCGTCCGGGGTGGCCGCACGCCGGTCCGGGGCGGTGGTGGGCGGGGCCGGGGCGCCGGCGGGTGCGGCCGGGGCGTCGGTGCCGCCGGAGATCCAGTGGCGGCGCCGCTGGAAGGCGTAGGTGGGCAGTGCGGTGCGGCGGGGCGCGAGGCCGGAGAAGACCGGTGTCCAGTCGACGTCGGCGCCCCGGGCCCACAGGGCTCCCAGGGAGGTCTGGAAGCGGGCGGGGCCGCCGTCGTCGCGCCGCAGGGTGCCGGTGACGACCGCCCGGTCCCTGCCCGCGGTGGCCTCGACGGTGTCCTGGACCGGGCCGGTGAGGACGGGGTGCGGGCTGACCTCGACGAAGGCTCCGTGTCCGGCGGCGGTGAGGGCGCGGACGGCGGGTTCGAGCAGGACGGGTCGGCGCAGGTTGTCGTACCAGTAGGCGGCGTCGGTGGCCGGGCCGTCCAGCCAGTCGCCGGTGACGGTGGACAGGAAGGGCACCTCGGGGGTGCGCGGGGTGATGGGGGCGAGCAGGCGCAGCATGTCGTCGCGGACGGGTTCGACGTGCGCCGAGTGGGAGGCGTAGTCGATCCCGACCCGGCGGGCCCGGACGTTCTCGCGGCCGGCGGTGGCGAGGACGTCGGCGACGGTGCCGGCGTCGGCGGAGACGACGGTGGAGGAGGGACCGTTGAGGGCGGCGACGGTGACGCGGTCGCCCCAGCGGGCGGTGAAGTCCCGGGCGGCGTCCGGGGGCAGGGCGAGCGACACCATGCCGCTGCGGCCTTCCAGGGGGAGGAGGACCTTGCTGCGGAGGGCGACGACCAGTGCCGCGTCCTCGAGGCTGAGGGCGCCGGCGACGCAGGCGGCGGCGATTTCGCCCTGGGAGTGTCCGACGACGGCGGCGGGCCGCAGGCCGTGTGCCTGCCACAGGGCGGCCAGGGACACCATCACGGCCCACAGGACGGGCTGGACGACGTCGGAGCGGTCCAGGGGCGGGGCCGTGGGGTCGCCCCGCAGTACGGCTTCGAGGTCCCAGTCGACGTGCGGGGCGAGGGCGCGTCCGCACGCGGCGAGGCGGTCGGCGAAGACCGGTGAGGTGGCGAGGAGTTCGGCGGCCATGCCGTGCCACTGGCTGCCCTGGCCCGGGAAGACGAACACCGGTCGGTCGATGTCGCCGTCGACGGGGCCGGCGGGTACGGCCGTGGTGAGCGCGTGCAGGACGCTCGTGGGGTCGGTGCCGGCGGCGACGGCACGGTACTCCAGGTGGGTGCGGGTGGTGAGCAGGGACCAGGCGGTGTCGACCGGGTCGGGGCGGGTGGCGCGGACGTGATCGCCGAGGCGTTCGGCCTGGGCGCGCAGCGCCTGGGGGGTGCGGGCGGAGAGCAGCCAGGGGACGGTGGCGGGGGCGGTGCGGGGGGTGCGGGGTGCCTCGGGTGCGGGGGCCGGGGCGGCTTCGAGGACGAGGTGGGCGTTGGTGCCGCCCATGCCGAAGGAGGAGACGCCGGCCCGGAGCGGGACACCGGGGGTGTCCGGGGTCCAGGGGGCGAGTTCCCGCTGGACGCGCAGGCCGAGCCGGTCGAGGTCGATGGCCGGGTGCGGCCGCTCGTGGTTGAGGCTGGGCACGAGGTGGCCGTGGGAGAGGCACAGCACGGCCTTGAGGAGCCCGGCGATGCCGGCCGCGCCCTCCAGGTGGCCGATGTTGGTCTTCACCGATCCGACGGCGAGGGGGGTGCGGCGGCCCGCGGCGGTGCCGAGGACCTGTCCGAGGGCGGCGGCCTCCACGGGGTCGCCGGCCCGGGTGCCGGTTCCGTGGAGTTCCACGTAGCCGACGTCGGCGGGGTCGACGCCGGCGCGTTCGTAGGCGGTGCGCAGGACCGCCTGCTGGGCGGCGGCGTCAGGGGTGGTGAGGCTGGTGCCGGTGCCGTCGTTGTTGAGTGCGCCGCCGCGGATGACGGCGTGCACGTGGTCACCGTCGGCGAGGGCCCGGTCGAGGAGTTTGAGGACGACGACGCCGCCGCCCTCGCCGCGTACGTAGCCGTTGGCGCGGGCGTCGAAGGTGTGGCAGGCGCCGTCCGGGCTGAGTGCTCCGAACTGGGCGGCGGCCAGGGAGCTTTCGGGGCTGAGGTTGAGGTGTACGCCTCCGGCGAGGGCGAGTTCGCAGTCCCCGCGGCGAAGGCTGTCGCAGGCGAGCTGGACGGCGACCAGGGAGGAGGACTGGGCGCTGTCCACCGTCATGCTGGGGCCGCTGACGCCGAGTGCGTAGGACAGCCGGTTGGCGATGAGGGCGCGGTTGAGTCCGGTGAGGGTGTGGTGTCCCGGTCCCGTGCCCGACCGCCGTACGACGTCGGCGTAGTCGCAGACGTCCGCGCCGAGGTAGACGGCGGTGGCGCGGGGTGCGGACGCGGCGGGGACGCCGGCGTGCTCCAGTGCCTCCCAGCCCAGTTCGAGGGCGAGTCTGGCCTGCGGGTCCATGGCGTCGGCCTCGCGGGGCGAGATGCCGAAGAAGGCGGCGTCGAAGTCGGCGGGTGCGGTGAGGTATCCGCCGCGGTGGGGGGCGGTGCCGCCGTCCGGAGTGGGCCAGCCGTCGTCCGGTGCGCCCTCGCGGCGGTCGTCCGGGGTGTCGGCGACGGCGCTGCGGCCCGCGCTGAGGAGGTCCCAGTAGGCGGCCGGGCCGTCGGCTCCGGGGAGCCGGCACGCGAGACCGACGACGGCCACGGGTTCCTGGCCCGGCGCGACGTTCCGGAGGTCGGTGGGCACCGGCTCGTTCATCGATGGCACTCCAGATACCGAGGGCGTGGGGAGGGGAACAGCCCTCACGTTCGCACGCGGTGCGGGGGTGTCCGGCGGCCCCGCGAAACGCTCTAGGGGAATTCCTAGGCGTGGCCGGGGCTTTCCGGATCCCGGTCCCGGCGGGCCGCCGATCGGTCGCGGGACGGGCGCGGGAGTCCGCGGGCCCCGGTCGTGTCCGGTCCCGGTCCATAGCGAGTCCGGGGAACGGGTCGCAAGGCGGAATGACTAGGCGAATGCTCGAATTGGGTCGGGCACGCTGGGGGCTGCGGCATTCGACTGCCGCCCCTTTCGGTGCGGGTGCCGTTCTTTCGGCGCGGAGGTGCGGACGACGGCGCTCCGGCCGGTGAACCGTCCGCACGGCAGGGCGCCTCGAACGAGAGAAGGTCGTATCCATGACACCAACGACCGCGCTGGTGCCGTCGCGCCCCGCGAGGACGCCGGCCGCGGCGGGCCTGGCCGCGTCCGCGGCGGCCGTCGACGGCGGTGTGCTGAGCAACGCCGACCTGGCGGCCTGGCTGGAGGACCGTCGCCGGGCGCAGGCGCAGCGGGTGGAGCGGATCGCGTTCGCGGAGCTGGACGGCTGGGCCTTCGACGACCTCACCGGCGACCTGCGGCACCGCAGCGGGCGATTCTTCTCGGTGCACGGGCTGCGGGTCTCCTCGGACTTCGGTCCGGTGCCGGCCTGGGAGCAGCCGATCATCAACCAGCCGGAGATCGGCATCCTGGGCATCGCGCTGCGCGACTTTGACGGAGTACCGCATCTGCTGATGCAGGCCAAGTCCGAGCCCGGAAACGTCAACGGGGTCCAGCTGTCGCCGACCGTCCAGGCGACGAAGAGCAACTACACGCGGGTGCACGGAGGTTCGGAGGTTCCGTATCTCGGGTGTTTCCGCCGTCCCGAGCCGGGTTCCGTGGTGGCCGACGTGCTGCAGTCGGAGCAGGGCTCCTGGTTCCTGCGCAAACGCAACCGGAACATGGTCGTCACGGTGGGGCCGGACGTCGAGGCCGGTGAGGACTTCGCCTGGTTGACGCTGGGCCAGGTCAATGCGCTCCTGCACGAGGAGAACCTCGTGAACATGGACGCGCGCACCGTGCTGTCCTGTCTGCCGGACTGGCAGGCGCAGGCGGTGGAGTCGATGCACCCGGACGCCGACATCCGCAGTTGGATCACCCGCCGGCGGGCCGAGCACGAGGTGCGGGTCACCGCGATCGGACTGGCGCAGACCAGCGGCTGGAACGTGGGCGACACCGAGGTGACCCACGAGCGCGGCCAGCACTTCAGCATCGTGGCGGTGGACGTCGCCTCGGCCCGGCGGGAGGTGCGGGCCTGGACCCAGCCCCTGCTGAAGCCGCACGGAACGGGCCTGGCCGCCCTGTTCGTGCGGCGGGTGCACGGTGTGCCGCACGTGTTGCTGCGGGCCCGTGCCGAACCCGGCTTCGTGTCGGTGGTGGAGCTCGGCCCGACCCTGCAGTGCGCGCCGGAGAACTACGCGCACCTGCCGGCCGGCCTCCGGCCGGCCTACCTGGACGAGGTGCTGGCCCGTCGCGCCGACGCCGTCTACGACGTGAAGCTGTCGGAGGAGGGCGGACGCTTCCTGCACGGCCAGATCCACTACGTCATCATCGAGCTCGACGACGATCTGCCGGTGCTCTCCGAGGAGTTCCGCTGGGTGTCCCTGCGCCAGGTGGACGAGCTGCTGCGCTACGACCACCACCTCAACGTCCAGGCGCGCACGCTGATCGCCGCTTGGAGGTCGCTGTGACGGAGGCGCGGGAGCGCACGGTCCGGCTGGGTGCGCTGGGGACGTCGTCGATCGCGTGGCGCCGGGTGCTGCCCACGGTGGTGCGTACGCCGGGGCTGCGGCTGACAGCCGTGGCCGGCCGTGGGGAGGCCAAGACCCGGCGGTTCGCGGAGCGTTTCGGGTGCGCCGCCGAAACGGACGTCGCCGCGCTGCTGGACAGGCCCGACGTCGACGCGGTGTACATCTCGACACCGACCGGGCTGCACCGCCGCTTCACCGAGCAGGCGCTCATGGCGGGCAAGCACGTTCTGGTGGAGAAACCGATCGGGGTGGACGCGGCCGAGGCGCGGGCGCTGTGCGCGCTGGCCGCGGAGCGGGATCTGGTGCTGCGGGAGAACTTCATGTTCCCGCACCATCCGCAGCACGCCTACGTCCGCGACCTGGTGGGGACGGGACGGCTCGGCCGGCCGGCCTCCTTCCACGCCGCGTTCTGCATCCCGCCGCTGCCCGAGGACGACATCCGTCACGACGCCCGGCTGGGCGGCGGCGCGCTGCTGGACGTCGGGGTGTACCCCCTCCGGGCGGCCTCGCTGCTGCTGGGACCCGGCCTGGAGGTGGCGGGGGCCACCCTGCGGGTCCGTGCCGAGGACGGGCTCGACCTGTCCGGCCAGGCACTGCTGGTGTCACCGTCGGGTGTGCTGGCCGAGCTGGCCTTCGGGTTCGAGCACGCCTACGCGTCGACCTACACGGTGTGGGGCGACCGGGCCCGGGTCACGGTGACCCGGGCGTTCACTCCGCCGCCCGCCCACCAGCCGCTGGTGGTGGTGGAGGAACAGGACCGCCAGGAGCACCTGCACCTGCCCGCGGCCGACCAACTGCGGCTGTTGCTCGAGGCGTTCGCCCGGCAGGTGCGCGCGGGCGGGGCCCGCACCGCGGAGAGCGGTGTCCGTGCGGAGGCGGTCGCGGCGATGGAGCTGGTGGATGCCGTGCGCGCCGCGGCGCGACGCGTTTCGGTCGATTGAACGCATGGCCAAGAAGAGCGAAAAAACATGGGAATAACCTGAATCCGATCATGCTAATTTGACATCATGATGGCCAACGCAACTAAGGCGAAGACGCGCACATTCACACAGAAGGCACGGCGGGCGCAGATAGTTCAGGCGGCTATCGAAACCCTCGCGGAAAGCGGCTACGCGAAGGCTTCGTTCGCCAGGATCTCCCGACAGGCGAAACTCAGCAGTACCGGGATGATCTCTTATCACTTCTCCGGAAAACCGGAACTGTTCGCCGAGGTCGCCCGCACGGTCATCGAACAGGCGCAGGAATTGACGGCCGCCCGTGTCGCCGACGAAACGACCCACCGCGGCAGGTTGAGCGCGTACATCACGTCCGGCTTCGACTTCGTCGCCCGCCACCCCCTGCAGGCGCGGGCGCTCTCGGAGATCGTCCGCATGGTCCGGGACGGGCGGATCACCGGCCTGGACGACGTCGAGCACACCGTCACGTCGGTGGAGTCGCTCGTGACGCTTCTCCGGCAAGGGCGCGAAGCGGGTGAGTTCGGCACCTTCGACTGCCGCACCATGGCTCTGGCCGTACGCGGCGCCACCGACAACGTACTGCGTCACCACCTGTACAGCACGTGTCACCAGCTTCAGAGCGCGGCGCGGGAGTTGGCGGAGGTGATCGATCGCTGCACCCGGCCCGACTGAGAGCCGTCCCGCACCGAGCCGTCCGGCCGCCGGCCGATCCACAGGAGCACCGTTCATGACCTCCCCCCCGTCCCGCTCCGGTCCCACGGCCTCCCCCGCCGACCCCCCTCCCGGCCCGTCCGGGGCCTCGCGTCCCCCCTCCCCCGCTGGGGCTTCGTCCTCACCGTCCTGTGCGACGTCGTGCTGCCGGTCGGGCTCTACTACGCGCTGCGCGCCGCCGGAACGAGCGAGATCACCGCTCTGCTGCTGAGCGGCTGCGCGCCCGCCGTGCACACGCTCCACTCCGCGGTCCGCCACCGGAAGCTGGACGCCATCGGCGTCTTCATCACGGCCCTGCTCCTGGTGAGCGCCGCGGCGTCGCTGATGACGTCCGACCCGCGCGTCGCACTGGCGCGCAACGGCCTGTTCACGGCGCTCGCCGGCGTCTGGCTGCTGGTGACGCTGTTCACCGCGCGGCCGTTCACCTACCAGGCCCTGCGCACCCTGCTGCCCGGGCGGACGGCGGTGCTGGAGGAGCTGTGGGAGACGGACGCGGCCTTCCGGCGGGTGTGGCGCGGGCTGACGGTGCTGTGGGGCGTGGGTCTGCTGTGCGACGCGCTGCTGCGTCTGGTGATGGCGTACAGCCTGCCCGTGGACACCGTGCCCGCCCTGGACGGAGTCCTGTACGCCGTGTCCTGGATCGGATTGCAAATCGTCACCCAGGTGGTGCTGTTCCGGACGCGCACGCTGCGCAAGATCTTCGCCGGCGGGGCGGCCCGGGGCGCCGCCCCGCTTCCCTCACCCGGCTCCGGGGCCGGCCCCGCGCACTCCGGGTGACGCCTGGCCGGCCCTACGGCAGCGTCCGCGCAGGCACTCCGCCGGAACGGGTCCGTGCCCCGCGCACCCGACCCGGCCGACCGCGCCGGCGGAGCCGGGCTGCACTATCCTGCGGCCGGTCGGGACCACACCACGTCGGGGGCGTGCATGACCGTGCGGGACGAGGCGTTGCTGGCCGAACTCGGCTCCCTTCCGGCTCCTGTGCGCGCGGACTACCTCCGCGTCCTCGAGACGGTCGTGCGGACCGTCCCCGGGGCGTGGACCCGCCGCAGGGGCGTCCGGCGGCAGTGGATCACGCTCCGTGACGGCGACGACGACGTCGTGGTCCGGGTGGAATCCGGCGAACTGAGCGAGCACGTCGACTGGGACGGCCCGCGGTCCGCCCGCTCCTTCGCCGGCGCCCTGCGGGAAAGGCTGGCGACGAACCGGTGCGCCGCCCTGGTCTACGGGAACGCGGTCGACTCGCGCACGTGGGGCTGGGTCCTCCCGCTCCTGGCGGGGCAGCTGCCCAGGCTGGACACCGCGGTGATGGTCGAGATCGAACACCGCGCGGGAGCCCGGTCCACGTTCTCGTTCCCGGTCGGGTACCGGCGCCTGCCCGTCCGGCGCCTGCGGTTCGAGCAGGACGTGCGCGCGGTCCTGCGGCGCGCCGGGAACGGGTGACCCGAGTTCCGCGGCCGCCGGGCAGGCCGCTTGCCCGGCATCGGCCGCCGCCGGCCGGAAGGGCCCTCGCGGGTGCCGGGGCGGCCGTCCTGGCGGCCGAAGGCCCGCGCCCCGCCTCGTCCTGCCGCTCGCCCGCCGCCCCGGGCCGTTCCGCGCCGGTGCGGGTCAGGCCGTCCCCGCCCGGCGCGGTGCCCGTGCGGCCGTGGCCGGCAGCCGGCCCCGCCGTGCGGCCCGTTCGCCACTTCTCCCCCAGCCATGTCGGTGACCCTGACGCACCAGGTCTTCACCGGTTACGTGCCGCGCGTGCACCGGGCGAAGTCCTGGTGGGGCAGAGCCGACGGGGGGATGTGGGGTGTTGCCCGTTTGCGCGCGGGTACGCGCGCGGGTGTGAACGGGGGAACGAAGGGTGGACGGCATGGAATCAGCGCCCGTGGGCGAGGACGGCACCGCACCGGACGAGCGCACCCCGCAGACCAGCATCGCCCTGGGCGGTGACGGCACGGACATCGCCCATGCCCGCCACCAGGCCGCCGACTTCCTCACCCGGGTACGGACCGAGCACGGCCTGCCGGTCTCCCGGCGTGCCATCGACCTGACCCAGCTGGTGGTCAGCGAGCTGGTCACCAACGCCCGCAAGTACGCCCCCGGGCCGGCGCTGCTGGACCTGCGCGTCACCGGCGACACGGTCGAGGTCTCGGTGTGGGACTCCGATCCGGTCCTGCCGATCGCCCGGGCCGCGGACGCCGGCCGGGTCGGCCAGCACGGCCTGGAGATCGTCATGGCCGTCGCCCAGGGCTTCGCGGCGCAGCGCGAGCCGGTCGGCAAACGCATCACCGCCCGCATCGCCCTGCTCGACGGCCCCGGCGACGCCCCCACCGGACGTCCGCCCCTGTAGAACCGGACGCCCACCCCTGTGGAAACGACCGGCCGACCGGCCCCTGGTCTCAGCCGGGGTGCGTGGATGCGGCCGTGGCGATCACCGGGGAGAGGCGGCGGACAGGGGTGCCCCGGCACGACTGCCTCGGGCCGACCAGCTGGAAGGCACCCGCCTCGGCGCCCCCCGTCGGCTTCGATGGTCTGCGCCGGTGGCCGACGCTTCGCCGGTATTCATGATCGACGCCGATCACGGGCAGTTCCACGTCCAGGACCTCGACCCCTATGAAGCGTGGATCGCCGAACACGCGACGGACCCGGACCTGGTGCCCGCCGGCTGGACGGAAGAAGCGGTCCGCCTCCATCGCATCGGCGTCGAACCGCACTCGGTCCCCGTCGGCACAGCTCGGGACGACATGGTCGAGTCCCTGATCACCGTTCACGCCTCCGCGCCCACGACGGAGCCGACGGCCGAGCACATCGTGGAGGCCGACCCCGACGCCCCGACCGGTCAGCTCACCGTGTCCAGCCCCGGCACCGACCCCGCCGACGGGCCGTTCCTGGCCGTTCCCGCCGGATGGCTACGTGTTCGGGTTTCCTGCGTTCCAGCCGAACCACCGCCGGCCGACACCGACGGAGGTCCCGGTGACCACTTCCTGTACCGGATGGACCTCTGGCCGTCCGACCGGACTCACGGACTCGTCGTCGTCGAGCAGGGGCCGGAAATCTGGGCGGGGTAGGTCTTCGTCCACCGCTCGCCCGTCGGCCGAGTGCGAGGTCGTGGAGACGCGCGTTGCCGCTCATCGCGTGATGGACGCCGTGCCCGGCATCGCCCGGATGCACGACCTCGCCCCCGCCGGACAGATCGGTGGACCTCACTGTGATCAGCCGTGCCCGAGGCGGCTCGAAGATTATTCACGGGACGGGCCTCAACGCGCCGAAGTCGGTGAACGCCGAGGATCGCGGTCGTCCCGCAGCGCAGTCGGTCCCGGTCGGTGCAGCCGAGCCGGCGGCCGTGGAAGCGGGCCGCGACGTGCGGGTGCCGGGGTGGACCAAGGCTGCGGCGAGCATCTCGGTACCGTGGTCGTCGCCGGGCCGGGTGTGTGCGCTCGATGAACGGCCCGGCCCGCACGGCGACGTCCTGGGCGCGGCCGGGCGTCCAGGGCTCCGGGGCGCGCACGGCCGCGAGCACCGCGCGGAACGCGTCGACGAGTACCTGGCTCCCGGAAGCGAAGGCGCCGGGGGCGTTGCGGCGGCGGTCCCTGAGCGCCTGGGCCAGGGGTTCGGTGAGACCGCCGGCGCTTTTCCGGACCACGCGCTGTCGCGTTGGTGGCGAGCGGCAGTCGGTGCGGTTGTCACGTCCGGCCTCGGGCCGACGGCCCGATGTGCTCCTCCGGCACCGACCACCCCGGCAGGGCTTCACGGCCGCGGTGAGGGCGGACCTCCGAAGGGGTATTGCAACGTACAGTCCAAAACGGTTAAGGTCGCGCCATGGCCCGGCCGAGGACGTTCGACGAGGAAGGCGCCCTGGACGCGGCGATGCGCACGTTCTGGGAGAGGGGCTACGAGGCCACCTCCACACAGGACCTGTGCGACGCCACAGGGCTGGGGCGCAGCAGCATCTACAACACGTTCAAGAGCAAGCACGACCTCTTCGAGCGCGTACTGGCGCGCTACATCGACTCCATGACGACCGCCCAGCTGGCCGTCCTGGAGGACGTCCGGCACAGCGCCGCCGACCGGCTGCGCGCCCTGTTCACCATGGTCGTCGACGGCGAGACGGAACACCGGACGGGCGGACGCGGTCTCGGCTGCCTGACCGTGAACACCACGGTCGAGCTGGTCGCCCGGGATCCGCGGGCGGCGGAAATGCTGGAGCGCGACACACGGCGTCGGCTGACGGCGCTGCGCGCGGTGCTCGAGGAGGGGCAGCGGGACGGCAGCATCACCTCCCCCCGCGACGCCGGAGCGCTTGCCCGCTTCGTCAACGCGGCGATCGGCGGCATGCGCATCTCCAGCCAGGGCGGTGCCGACCGGGCCGCACTGGAGTCGATCGCCGAGATCGCCATGGACGCACTCACCGGCTGACGGCGCACGCCACCGGGGGCCAGGCCCACGCGTACTCAAGTTTTGTACTGATCAATCCATAACGGACCTCGAAGGAGAACGAGCCGTGCCTCGTGCCGTATACGTGCTGGCGCTCGGCATCTTCGCCATGGTGACCAGCGAGTTCGTGGTCGCCGGGCTGATGCCGCAGATGGCCGACGGGCTGGACGCGACCATCCCCCAGATCGGCTACCTCATCACCGCCTTCGCGGTGGCCATGGCTGCCGGCGGCCCCTTCCTGACCGTGGCCCTGATGAAGTTCCCCCCGCGCACGGCGCTGTTGGCACTGTTCGTCGTCTTCCTCGCCGGCAACGTACTGGCCGCCACCGCGACCGGCTACGGCACCATGATGGCCGCGCGGATCATCACCGGCATCGCCTCCCAGGCGTTCTTCGGCGTGGGCATCTCGATGTGCGCCCGGATCACCCGCCCCGAGATCCGTGGCCGCGCCATCGCCGTCGCGATGAACGGCCTCATGCTCGGCACCCTGCTCGGACTGCCCGTCTCCACCCTGGTCGGTGAGCGTTTCGGGTGGCGCGCCGCGTTCTGGGCCATCGTCCTGATCACCGTGATCGCGGCCGTGGCCACCCTGTTCGGCGTGCCCCGCGTCGAGCGGGTGGAGGGCGGCGGCTTCCGCCAGGAGGCCGGCGTCTTCAAGAAGCCCAGGATGTGGCTGGTGCTGTCCGGCAGCACACTGATCATCGGCGCCACCTTCTCCGCCTTCAGCTACTTCAACCCCATCCTCACCGACGTCACCGGCTTCTCCGCCGGCACCGTCCCCCTGCTGCTCATCGCCTACGGCGCCGCCACCGTCATCGGCAACAACGTGGTCGGCCGTTTCGCCGACACGCACACCGTCCCGGTGCTCGCCGTCGGGCTCGTCCTCAACACGGTCTTCCTGACCGCCTTCGCCCTCCTCGCCCACGTGCCCGTCCCGGCGGTCATCTGCATGATGGGCATCGGCCTGGCCGGTGTCACCATGAACCCGGCGATGGTGACCCGCGTCCAGCGCACCGGCAACGCCGGGCCGCTGGTCAACACCGTGCACTCCTCCTTCATCACCCTCGGCATCATCCTCGGTTCCTCCATCGGCGCCGTGGTGATCGAAACCTGGGGACTGCGCGCTCCGCTCTGGCTCGGCGCGGTGTTGGCGCTGGTCGGCCTGGCCACCGTCCTGCCCGACCTCACCCACCGCGCCGTCACGACTCCCGGCCCAGCCACCTCGTCCGCCCTGCCCGACGAGGGGAACGAGCTCGCACGCGTTGATCAGTCGGCAAGGTAGCGGCAGCGGTCGAAGGCTGCGCCGATGTCAGGGAAAGCGACCGGGACGTCATCGTCACCGGAGGCGCCCGGGCCCAGGGGCAGCGACGGCGTGGCCGGTTCCAGAGGGCTCACCTTTCCGGTGCGGACCAGCGGCGACGCCGCACGGCCCCGGCGGGCGACGCACAGCGTGGAGGAGTCCGGGGGAACCCGGGGGCGAGACCGGTGAGCTCGCGTTTCAGGTGTCGCGCATTCGCGGCCGAGCCCAGAGGGGGCTCGGCCGAGTGACCCGCGCGAGCTCGGCGGCACCCGGCAGTCCGCTGGCCGGCGATTGACATGATGGGGGGCGGCAAGTCTCAGGTGTCCCTGGAGGAGCGACTGTGGCGTTCGAGACCGAAGTCGATTTCGGAATCGCCGAACGGGACGATTGGTCCTGCTCACCGGCTGTCGGCGTCGGACCGCTCCGGTTCGGCATGAGCGTCGACGACGTGGTCGAGGCGGCTGAGACGCTCGGCCAGACGAAGGTCAGCGATTGCGCACAGGACCACGCGATCTTCTCGCCGACCTGGGAGGTCGAAGTCCACCGTCGCGGGGCGGTTCCTTCTTCGCCTGCCGTCACCGCCTGTGTGAGCCGAGCTGTGGGGCTGTTCTGCATCGCCGCGGACGCCGTGCACGGCCCCCGGATCGCGTATGACGGACTCCCCCTGGTCGGGAGAGACCTGTCGGAGCTGGAGAGCGACGCAATCGCGTATGCCGAGGCGATGGACGTGCACTTTCGCTACACGCCCGAGGGCTAAGCGGGACCGGATGATCCCGGGGTCGTGATACGCGGGCAACTGGTCGGGCAGGCCCTCCGATCGCGTCCGTTGTTCATGGTGACGCGCGACGGCGCGAACACCGAATGGGACTCGATGCCCTCCGAGGAGCACCGCGTCAACGGCCGGTCCACGGTCTGACGTGGTGTGACCCGTGACGCGTGGTGGAGGAGACACGCCCGGACCGGCACTCCTCCCCGACTCACCTCGGCGAGGCGGACCGTCCCTCGGTCCGCCGGAAGGGGTGTCCGCCGTCAATTCGCCTCCGGCCCGAACCGGCGCTTGTACGCCGACGGGGTGATGCCGGCCTCGCGGCGCATCAGCGTGCGCAGATGGGCGGCGGTGCCGAGCCCGCTGCGCCGCGCGACCACCTCGAAGCGGGACTCACCTCGCTCGATCAGCCGGCAGGCCAGGGCGAGTCGTTCCCCCGTGAGCCACGTCAACGGGGTCGTGCCCAGTTGCGCCCGGAAGCGGCGATGCAGCGTCGCCGGACTGACCGCCGCACGCGCCGCGAGGTCGGACACAGTGAGCGGTGAGTCCAACCGTTCCAGGGCCCAGGCCAGGACAGGCGCCAGGGACTCGTCCGGCGGGTCGGGCACGGGGCGTTCCACGAACTGCCGCTGCCCACCGTCCCGGTGCGCCGCGAAGACCAGTCGCCGGCTCACGGAGTTGGCGACCTCCGCGCCGTGGTCGCGGCGGACCATGTGCAGCCCGAGGTCGAGCGCCGCCGCGCTCCCCGCAGCGGTGAGGATGTCACCGTCGTCCACGAACAGCACGTCCGATTCGAGCCGGACGGCGGGGAAGCGGGCCCGGAAGGAATCCGCCCACTGCCAGTGCGCGGTGGCCCGGCGCCCGTCGAGGACCCCGGCCTCGGCCAGTGTGAAGGCGCCGCTGCAGAAGCCGACCAGGCGCGCACCGCGGGCGTGCGCCCGTCGGACGGCATCGAGCACGGCGGGACGGCGGGGCACCTCGATGTCCGGGCGGTTGGGGACGATCAAGGTGTCCGCCGCGTCGGCCGCTTCCAGACCGGCGACTCCCGTGAGCGTGAAGAATCCGTCTCGCATCAGGGTGCGGGGTTCGGGGGAACAGAGCCTGAAGTCGTAGAGGTCACGGCCGATCTCCGGTCTGCGCAGACCGAAGACCTCGGTCGCGCAGCCGAGCTCGAACGGGTTCGAGTTCTCGTCCACGATCACGACGACCCGGTGCACGCCCGCCGCGTGAACGGCGTGCGAGGATTCTTTCGCCATGTGCGATTCCTAGCACTCACGCCGACCGTGCGAAACGGCTCAGGATGAGCCCATGAGCCACGAACCCATCCCCCTCGGCAAGGCCCTGGCCTCCTTCGACGCCCTGTGGAGCCCCCGCATCGTCACGCGCGTCAACGACTACGACGTCCGCATCGCCAAGGTCGAGGGCGAACACGTCTGGCACGCCCACGACGACACCGACGAGTTCTTCCTGGTACTCGACGGAGAGCTGCACATCTCCTTGCGCGAGCCCGAGGGGGAGCGCACGGTCCTGCTCCCCCAGGGGGCGGTCTTCACCGTCCCCCGAGGCACGGAGCACAAGCCGTACGCTCCGTCCGGCGCCGCGATCCTCATGTTCGAGCCCGCCGGGACACCGACCGTGGGTGATCGCCACGACGAGATCCCGGACCACGTGGACGCGACGACCGGGCACGCACTCGACACCTGAGCCGACGGGCTTCGGGCGCGCGGCCCTTCTCATGGCCTCAGCCCGTCACCGGATCGGTTCCGTTCACCGGCTGCCCGGCGGGAGCGGCGCGGGTACGAGGCCTCGCCCGGGGCTGGGATTCGACGATGTGAGCCCTACGTCCCGGCGCGCAGCCACCCGGTTCGGGAACGACCGCGTCATCCCGCCTTGCAGCGCTGCCCTCCGCCCTGCCTCACTTGCCAGGGGCGCCGACCCCGCCCGAGCCGCCGCCGGCCTGCTGTGGCATCAGCACGTCATCGACGACGCGCGGAGCGACACCGGCGCCGGCGGGGCCGAGCCCTGCACTACGGTCGGGCCGTGCCGACGGGACTTCCGGAGGGGCGGGACCCGGAGACGGGCGGCCCGGCTAGCGGCTCCTGAAGAAGCAGAGCGCTCGGCCGTTCTCGTCGGGTGGGGAGTCCGCGCACGCCGGCTCCCCTCCCGCGGGAAACGGTGGCGTCGGGCCGGCTTCCTCCCAGCCGTACCGCTGCGGCTCCGCCGAGTCCCGCGGCCACAGGGTCAGGCCGGCCGTGACGGTCACGAGGACCAGCCACACCGCCACGGCCCACCGTCATGGCCTGCGGCGGCGCGTCACCGCCACGGCTCCACCTCCACCACCGCCTCCACCGGAATCGGGCCGTACACATGCGGGAACTCCTCAGCCCCGGGCTCCGGCGCCTCGTACCTCACCGGCACGTCCAGCCGCCCGGGGTCCACGACGAGCACCACCAGCTCGTCGGGCCCCTCGTAGGAGCCGTACAGGAAGGCCGCCACGGCGGGCAGTTGGGCGCGCGTCGAGCAGTGGACGAAGCCCTCCTGCGCAAGGGTGCGGCCACGCGTCGACATCCGGTACGCGCCCTGCTCACGGGCCTCGTCCCACAGGGAACGCTCGGTGATGTGGAGTATGTACGCGCGTTCGGGCATGGGCCCACGCTACGGCCTCACCCCGTCCCCTGCCGGGCGGAGGGCCGCTCCACGGCGCTGTCCAGACGGGCGATGACGGCCGCCACGTCATCGCTCTCGGTGCTCCGGATCAGCTCCAGGGCCGGCCGGACGAGGCCGCCCGGACGGGCTGTCAACCGTGCGAGCACGGCGGCCCGGACGTCGAGCCGTTCGAGGGTGGCCTCGCGCTCCTCTTCGTTCTGGCCGGCGAGCAGGACGGCGTTGTACCACGCCTCCTCGCGGGACTGACGGACACTGAAGTCGAGGATCCGCTCGTCCGTGCGGGCTCCGACCCGATCCAGCAGCGACATGAGTGGCGACAGGGCGCCGAGCGAGTCCTGCACCGCCAGCGCCACCCGCGCAAGGATGTCGTTGATCAGCAGGAAGTCGCGCCGCAGCGTGTGGATGGCCTCGCCCGGGCTGGTCCGCGCGGCGGCGATGGCCAGGTCGAGGTTGATGTGCGCGTTCACGCCGAGTATCAGGTGCTGGACGATGGCGGTGTCGGCGTCGTCGAGCAGTCCGAACGCCTCGCGCCAGCACCGCGGCCCGCTCCGGTCACGGCGCCACGCCTCGTACGCGTCGAAGTAGCGGTTGCCGAAGAGCGTGTCGAAACGGTCCATCCGGGCGCCGTCGTCGAACAGCCCACCGTGGATGGCCGTGCGGACCTCGACGGTCACCTGCCGGTACAGCGCCGCGAAGTACCCGACCCGGTCACCGGTGCGGCCGGCCTCCCGCACGATCCCGGCCAGCCCGTCCACGACATCGTCGATGTTCTCTGCCGCCATGCCGACTCCCCTTTCGCCGTCCCCTCGTCCGGCCCGCACTCCGGCTGCTGCCCGCGGTGCCGACCACGGCTCCGTCCTACCACCGCGCACCGGGAAGGGCCCCCGCTCTGCGGGAACCGGGACGGGAACCCCGCTCGCCTCCCCGCCCGGACCACGGCAACCACCGGCTCAGCACACGACGTCCCACCGGAACACCGGATCAGAACGGCAGGTTGGGGACGAGGCAGACCGCCGCGCCCCCCAGCGGGACGAGGCCCAGCGCCGTGAGCAGCACGGTGCGCAGGACGAAGGCGAACGTGAGGGGGCGGCTTGCGCGGGCAGGGTGCTCGGGGTCGTACACGAGATCGGCCCGACCGGTGATCACCGCACCGGAGAAGTCCCGGACGGACACGACCGGGGGGACGCCCCGCATCATCCGCCCGTCGACCGTGGTGAAGGTCAGCTTGGAGAAGATCCAGAGGTGGGCTCCCTCGGACCGGATGCGCACATGGCCGTCCGCCTCGCCGACCACCCCGACACCGCGCCGCCGCAGCAGCCACAGGGAGCGTACGCGGCGGGCCGTCCGCCACAGCGCTGCTCCCCCGATCAGACCGAGGACGCCCGCGACGCTCAGCGAGAACGCGGCCAGGCCGTCCTCGAGCGGGCTCATCCATCCCAGCAGGGACAGCAGCAGCGTGTAACCCGCCAGGAGCGACCCGGCCCGCACGGCCCGCCGGCCCCGCGGACCCGGCGCGTACGAGGGCGGAGGCTGCGTCCGCACCTGTATCAGCGCGTGGCCGTCCGCGGCGGGCTCCGTTGCGGTGAGGGCGGCCGTCAGTTGCCCCAGGAACGCCTCGGCGGCGCGGGCGTTGGCGGTGGGCAGCTCCAGCACTCGGCCCAGACCGTGCCGGGCACGGCCGGGATCTCCGCTGATCCCGACACGGATGGTGCCGCCCGCGGTCGCCTCTGCGGAGGCGACCGCGCGGACAGGCAGCGTCCACGTCGTACGTCCGCGTACGACCAGCAACCGCTGCCCGTCGAAGCGGGCCGTCGTGCCTCTGCCGGCCAGGACCGTCTCCGGCGCGTCGGGCGCAGGTCCTCGCATCGACATGGGCGGATCCTACGGACCGGGCGGACGCGCGTCCCGTCGATTGCGGCCTCGGCGACCGAGTCCGGGTCCCGGGTCGGCCGGGCGACGGACGACATGCTCGACGACGTTCCCGCCCCGGGGGAACCGACCCGGGGCTGTCCCCCCGCATGCCGAACTGTTCCAGCGGACACTCCCTGCGGGGTGTCGCCGCTCCAGAGCCCCCCTCATGGCGCGAAGTCCGCCTTGTGGTCCTCGGCCCACTCCGCGAACGTGCGCGCCGGGCGGCCGGTGACCTCCTCGACCGTCGACGTGATCTCGGGCCGGGAGCCGACCATCGCCGCGAAGGACTTCAGCACGGCCCGCACCGTCTGCCGTGGCAGGTCGGGGAAGAAGGCCGCTTCCGCCTCCGCGACGGGAATCTCGAGGTAGGTCAGGTCCCGCCCGAGCACCCGTCCGATGGCCGCGACCTGCCCTGCGTTCGTCACCGCCCCGGGTCCGGTGAGCCGGTGGACGGCGCCCTCGTGACCCGCGTCGAGCAGGGAACGCTCGGCCACCGCGGCAATGTCGTCCTCATGGATCGGCGCGCTGACGGCGTCAGCGAACGGACCGCGCACGGTGTCGCCCGCGCGGATCTGCCCAGCCCACTGGAGGGCGTTCGCGGAGAACGCGTTGGGGCGCAGGAAGGTCCACTCCAGGCCGCTGTCCCGGACCAGTTGCTCGGCTCGCGCGTGCCTCACGTGGATGGGGTGGGTTTCGTCGGCGCCTTCCTGAATGATTCCCGAGGAGAGCAGGACCACGTGTCGTACGCCGGCGGCGCGGGCCTTGGCGAGGACGGTGCCCGTGCGGTCCCCGGTGGCCTGCAGGTGCAGGAAGAGCTTCACCGCTCCGTCGAACAGCCCGGCCGACTCAGGACGCGTCACCTCCGCCCCCGCGGGAAGCGCGGCGCGTTCCGCGTCGCGGCGGCTCACCGCCCGCACGGGCCGCCCTCCGGCGACGAGCCGCTCGACAAGGGCACGGCCGACGTTCCCGGTGGCACCGGTCACTACGATCACGGGGTCTCCTTTTCGATCTCGAGTCGATCACCTGTGGCCCTTCCGTCCCCAGGAGAGGTGATCAATCCGCCACATCGGCGGGGAGGGCCACTCACACTTGCGTTTCAACTCCTGCGGCCCCGCCGCCTCCAGGGGGCGGCGCGACCGCGGAGGCAGGGCGTCACGAGCCGCAACGGGGCAAGCAGCGGCGCCCCTCGGAGGGACGTGACGTCCGACCACAGGACGCGCACCGCGGTCGCCTGCCGCGCGGGAAGACGGGACACCTCGTCCCGGGTCCTGACAGCGTCGGCCCGTGCGGCCCGTACTGCCTGTGCGCGGATCCACCGCTGCGGCTGGGTGATGCCGATCCCGGCGAGGGCGGCCCGGCTCCGGCAGCCGATGGGCTGCCGGACCAGTTCGGTGTCGTTGCGCGAGTACTCCACGGCCGGTCCCTCCGTCTGCGCCGGGGCTGGTTCGACGAGACGACCGTAGAACCTCAACTCGACTTGAAGTCAAAGCGCTTCGGCGACCTGGCGCCGCACCTGGGGGTGCCCCGTACGCGGAGGTGCCCGTGTCCGTCCACGGGCGGACACGGGCGGACATCGGCATACGTCCGGGGGCCGACACCGTTCAGGCCGTGGACGGACGCTCCGGGCGGGCCCGCTGCCTAGCCTCACCGGTATGGATCATCTGCCTCGCGGCGCAGCCGCCGCCCTGCTCGGTCTGTCCCTCTCCCTTCTCGGCACGGGCGTGGCCCAAGCCGCACCACCCGCGCCCACGGCGGTGTCGTCAGTCGCCGAGACCGCCCGCGTACGCCTCGAACTGCCGCCGCCCACCGGGGCGTACGCGGTGGGCCGTGACACCTTGCACCTCGTCGACGGGAGCCGCCCCGACCACTGGGTGCCGGAGGCCGGGGCGCGTGAGCTGATGGTGTCGATGTACTACCCGGCACGGCCCGGCGGCGGCCGGACGGCCCCGTACATGACCGCCGCCGAGGCCCAGGCCTTCATCGACGACCGGCGACTGACCGACGTGGTGTCCGCCAGGACGCTCAGCGGCACCCGCACCAACGCCCGCCCCGGCGCCGCGCCCGTACGCGGGAAGTTCCCCCTCGTCGTGCTGTCGCCCGGCTTCACCGTCAACCGCTCCACCCTGACCCTGCTCGCCGAGGAACTGGCGAGCCGGGGGTACGTGGTCGCCTCCGTCGACCACGCCTACGAGTCGGTCGGCACGGCCTTTCCCGGTGGGCGCCTCCTGAACTGCGTCGCCTGCGAGAAGACCTCCTCCAGTGGGTACGACGAGGTGCCCAGGGGCCGGGCCGAGGACGTGTCCTTCCTCCTCGACCGGCTGCTCGCCGACCGGCACGCCGCCTGGCGGCACGCCCGCATGATCGACCCCACGAGGATCGGCATGGCCGGCCACTCCGTCGGCGGCGCCTCCGCCGCAACGGCCATGGCGGGTGACCAGCGGGTCCGCGCCGGGGCCAACATGGACGGTTCCTTCATGGAGCCGGTCCCGGCACAGGGCCTGGGCGGGCGCCCCTTCATGCTGCTGGGCACCGACGACGGCGACCGCTCCTGGACACGTGACTGGCCGCTCCTCGACGGCTGGAAGCGCTGGATCGGCGTCACCGGCGCGGAACACTTCACGTTCACGGACGTGCCCGTCCTCGGTGACCAGCTCGGCCTCCTGCCGCCGGAGGAGCCCTTGTCGGGCAAGCGGTCGCAGGAGATCACCCGCGCGTACGTGACGGCGTTCTTCGACCTGCACCTGAAGGGCGTGGACCGGAAGCTGCTGGACGGGCCGACCGCCGAGCACCCGGAGGTGGTCTTCCGCACGGAAGGCTGACCAGGCGGAAGGGGAAGGAGCGAAGGCAGGCCCCGTGCCCTTCGGCCGGCGCCGGCCGGCGGCTTGCCCGTGAGCTCGGCGGCCCGGGCCCCGTCGCGGGTCCTGCCGTCGGCCTCGGCGGCAGGCGTCCGTCATGCGCGCCGAGGCGTCACCCCGCTCGCCCACGCGGGGCGCCTCGGCTTCGCCGCGATCGCAGGTCCAGTGACCAGTCACCGGCTTCCGGTGCGGCTCACGCGAAGTCGTACGCCGCCCAGTCGGTGACCCGGACGTATCCGATGCGCTGGTAGAGGGCGTTGCTGGTGGGGTTGGCCGCGTTCGTGTACAGCACGACCTCCTCGGCACCCGCGGCCAGCGCGGCCCGGCTCACCTCGACCGTCACGGCGCCCGCGTAGCCGCGGCCGCGCAGGTGGGCCGGGGTGTAGACGGGGTCCACCCGGACCATGCCGGCGACCGTCGGGTTCACGCCCGCCATGGAGACGGGCGTGCCGTCCGGGGTCTCCCAGAAGGTGTAGCGCTTCTCGGCGAAGCGCGTGTCCGCCCAGGAGGCGGCGTCGACGGTGACGGCCTCCCCGACGTCCGCGGCGAACTCGCGGCACCAGCGCACGAGGTGCTCGTGGTCCTGCTCGCCCACGAGCCGGCCCCGGCCCGCCGGGACCGGCTCCGGCGGGGTGAGCGTGCCGAGGCGGTACAGGTGGAGCCGGACGCGGAGCGTCGGCGTTGCTCCTGTGTGCCGCTGCCAGGACTCGGCGAACGCGGCGGCGGTGTGGTGGTCCGCGGTGACGCCGGAGAACGTGTGGCCGAGGCGGGTCAGCCGGGCGGCGAGGGCGTCGGCCCGCTCGGGGAGAGCGGGGTGAGGGTCAGCCGACGGGTCGGCGGGCGGTAGAAGATCGCCCGGGTCCCGCCCTGCGACTCCAGCCGGCCGAAGAGGACGCTTCCGGGGTCGAACGCGCCCGGGCGGGTCCGCCACTTCTCCATCACGGTGAGCGGCGTGTTGTGCAGCACGGGGCGCGAGCGGAGGAAGTCCGCGGAACGGGCGTGGAATTCGTCGATGTCTTCGGTGAGGTGCCAGGCATCCGGGCGCATGCTTCATGATCCCGCACGCACCCGGCTCCGGGGACCGATACCCGATGCGTGGCCGTCGTGCCCCATATGCGCCGCCGACTGTGTCCGGTTGCAGGGGAGTTGCCCTTGCCCAGTGGCCGGCGCCGGGACTCCTGCGGGCCGGGCACCGGGCGGAGCGAGAGGCGGTTCCGATCGGACTGTCGGGCAGCCTGCGGTCGTGGAGGCCGGAACGGACGACGAAGGCCGGCGGCGGACACCCGGGAGCCCTGTTCCACGTCGGTGACGGCGCGCGGCTGAAGGCGGAGGGCTACGGCGGCCACCCGGTGAAGGTCCGGGTCCGTCGTCGCCGGCCCGGCCAAGTGATCGCCCGGCTCGACGACGCCGGCTTCACGGTCGAGACGCACAGGACGCTCGGCTCGGCCGGGAGCACACTCGGGGAATCCTCCTCGCTCGCCGCCGGCCCGATCCCCGGCAGGGCCCCACCCGGTGACGAGCAGGCGGAACCTTTCCGGGGGGTTCTCCCGGTGGGGTGAGGCAGTGCGGATGGGGCAGGACGGGCGGGTGAGCAGGCCGCGCCGGGTGGTCCACCGGTTCCCAGGGGCCTCGTCCCCCGCGGCAGCGGAGCGGCGCCCGCCGACATCCGTTTCGTGCGGATGCGGGACGCCCCCTACTGTGGCGCGGTGACGATTCGGATGATCATTCTCAACGGTGGTTCCAGCTCGGGGAAGTCCGGGATCGTACGGTGTCTGCAGGCCGTGCTGCCGGAGCCGTGGCTGGCGTTCGGGATCGACACGTTCGTCGACGCCCTGCCCGCGAGGATGCAGGCGTCGGACGCGGGGATCACGTTCGCCGCGGACGGCGGGGTGAGCGTCGGACCGGACTTCCGGGCGCTGGAGGCCGCCTGGGCGGAGGGCGTCGCGGCGACGGCCCGTGCGGGCGCCAGGATCATCGTCGATGACGTCTTCCTGGGCGGAGCGGCGTCCCAGCAGCGGTGGCGGAAGGCGCTGGACGGACTGGACGTGCTGTGGGTCGGCGTCAGGTGTGAGGGCGCGGTCGCCGCAGGCCGCGAGATCGCACGGGGAGACCGCGTCCGGGGGATGGCCGCGTCGCAGGCGGATGCGGTGCACGAGGGGGTGTTCTACGACCTGGAGGTGGACACGACCCACACCGAGTCCCTGTCGTGTGCGCGAACCATCGCCGCCCACGTCAGCTGATCGCCGGATCGGCCGACGGCCGCCTCGGTCGCGCGCCCGGCGGCTGCGGTGTCGCCGGGTGCGGTGGCGAGTGGTGTCCCAGCGGACGGGTGACCAGCGCGTCGGCCGGGGCGCCGGGCCGTCCCACGACGAGATGACCGCGGCCGGGCACGGTCGGCGCGGCCCGGGACTCGCTTCCGCGCGTTCGACGGCGCGGTGGAGCGGGGTGGCCACGTCGTGGCGGCCGCCGACGACCAAGGCGGGGCCGCGATGCGCGGCAGGTCCGCGCGCAGGTCGTGGGCGGCGAGGACGTCGCAGCGGGCGGCGTGACCCGCGGGGTCGGCGGCGTCGAGCGTGTTCAGCAGGGCGCTGCCCGGGGGCCGACCCGGCGGCGGTCGGAGGATCCGCGAACCAGCGTGCGGGGCCGGTCTGCCGCAGTGAGCCGGCGGCGCGCTTCAAGGAGCCGTCCGCTCCCGGCCGAGGAGGAGTGTACGTTCGTACGCTCTGACGATAGGCTCCCGGTCATGACTGTTGACGTACTGCGCCGGCCTGCCCCGGCCGAACGGCAGGCCCGCGCGGCCGTCGCCGTGCTCTTCTTCACCAACGGGGCCCTGTTCGCCAACCTCCTGCCGCGCTATCCGCAGATCAAGGCGGACCTCGGCATCGGCAACGCCGCCTACGGGCTGGCGGTCGCGGCGTTCCCGGCGGGTGCCATCGCGGCCGGCCTGGCGGCCGGGGTGCTCGTCCGCCGGCTGGGCTCGGCGCGGGTGGCGGTGGCCGGCACCCTGCTGACCGGTGCCGGGGTCCTCGCCGCCGGTCTGGCCGAGTCGGTGCTGGTGTTCGCGGCCGCGCTGTTCCTGGCCGGGGCGATGGACGCGATCACCGACGTCGCGCAGAACGCCCACGGCCTGCGGGTGCAGCGCCGTTACGGACGCTCGATCATCAACTCCTTCCACGCCATCTGGTCCATCGGCGCCGTCGCCGGCGGGTCCATGGCCGCCGCCGCGATCGCGCTCGGCCTGTCCCGGGGGCAGCACCTGCTGATCTCGGCGGTGGTGTTCGCCGTCGCCGCCTGTGTCGCCCTGCGGTTCTGCCTGCCCGGCCCCGACACCGGGCCGCAGGAGGAGGCGGAGGACGGCGACCGGGAGCCGCGGCGGCCGCAGCAGCCGGCGACGACGGCTCGGCGCACCGGGTACGTGCTGGCCGCGCTCGTCCTCATCGCGACGGCGGGCACGCTCGTCGAGGACGCGGGCAACTCGTGGGCCCCGCTCTACCTCTCCGACGCGCTCGACGCGTCGGTGACGCTGGCGGCGTCCGGTTACATCGCCCTGGTCGGGGCCCAGTTCGTGGGCCGGCTCGTCGGCGACCGGCTCGTCGACCGGTTCGGCCAGCGGGCGGTGGCGCGCGCCGGCGGGCTCGTCGCCGCGGCCGGCATGGGACTGGCGCTGGCCGTGCCCACCGTGCCCGGGACGATCCTCGGTTTCGCCGCCGCCGGGTTCGGAGTGGCGACCCTGGTGCCCGCGGCGATGCACGAGGCCGACGAGCTGCCCGGCCTCAAGCCCGGATCGGGACTGACGATCGTCTCCTGGCTCATGCGCCTGGGCTTCCTGCTCTCCCCGCCCGTCGTCGGGCTCGTCGCCGACGCCACCAGCCTCCGGCTGGGCCTGCTGGTGGTGCCCCTCGCCGGAGCGCTCGTCCTCCTGCTCGCCGGGGTGCTGCGGCCCCGGGGACGCTGAGCGGCGGCTGCACGGAGGCTTCCGTCAGGCCGTGGCCGTACCCGAGGGCGCCCGAGGGTACGGCCACGGCGGACCGCCGCCGCGGTCCGGGGCGCACGCACTCCTCGTGCCTCCCGCCCGCCGGCCGCGGCTCCGTCGGCAGCGGCGGCCCGAGCGTGCGCGGGCCGGCGAGAGGCCCCGCCCGGCCCCCACGCCCCCGGCGTCCGGCCCCGCCGGGCCGGGTGTCAGTCCTGGGACGGGGTGAGCACCACGAAATCCGCGCCGGCCGGATCGAGGCAGACGGCCAGCCGGCCGACGCCCTGCGCGTCCTCCGGCCCCATCTGCACCCGCCCGCCGTTCCCCGTGACCTCGGCGACCGCGGCGTCGCAGTCGGTAACGGTGAAGACCGGGTGCCAGTACGGCCGCCCGCCCGCGAGGGCGAGGTCCTCCTCGGGGACCTCCATGAGGCCGCCGTGCATGCGCTCCTCGGGCAGCTCCGCGGGGGTGATGAGGAAGTACGTGCCGCCGCCGCCCGGCAGCTGCATGTCGCTGAACCGCCAGCCGAGGACACCGCCGTAGAACTCCTTGGCCGCCGCCGCGTCGCTCGTGTACAGCTCGGTCCAGGACAGCGAGCCCGGCTCGTCCACCAGGTCGACGCCCTTGGTGCTCCCCGGCTGCCAGACGGCGAACTGGCCTCCCAGCGGGTCGCTGTACTGTGCCATCCGGCCCCATTCCTCGAGGTCCGTCGGCGGAACGCGCACGATGCCGCCCGCGCGCTCCACGGCCCGGGTCGTGTCGTCCGCGTCGGTGACGCTGTAGTAGATCATCCAGGCCGAACGCGCTCCCTCCTCGGTGAGCCTGCCGAGTCCGGCGACGGTCTTGCCGTCCTTGCGGAACATCCCGCCCTCCATGTCCTCCCCCTCCCCCATGGGCTCGTAGTCCCAGCCCAGCACCGCGCCGTAGAAGGCCGCGGCGGCCCGGACGTCGGGGGCACCCAGGTCGAGCCAGCAGGGGGAGCCGGGAGCGAAGTCTGTGGTGATCACCGCGATGTCCTTTCGCAGATCCGTTCTGACCTCAGCGTGACAGCTGCCGCTGACACCCGCCCGTCGGTCCTGCCGTCCGGGACCGGACGGCACGGCGGAACGCGCGCGCTGCCGGCCGGGGCGGACGGTCACGTCCCGCGTCGTTCCTTCGCGCCGTCCGGCGCACGTACGCAACTCCAACGGGCCCTGCCGACGAGGCACACGGCGAGCAGCACTGCTGTAGTGGTGCGCAGCGCCTCCGAGCAGCGACTCCCCGCCGCACGAGCGGGACGGGTGAGCGACGGCATCGCGCTGGGCGCGACGCATACCCGCAAGAACCGCTGCGGCAGGGTCGTCCAGGCTTGAAGGGAACGGGAGACGTGATGGGACACGGCGGAAACGTGATCGAGGAACTGACCACCGACCACCGCGAGGTCGACGCGCTCTTCGACGAGATCCAGGCGCTCCCCCCGGGGGACGACAGGCAGCGGGAGGTCGCCGATCAGCTCACCATCGAACTCGTGAGGCACTCCGTCGCCGAGGAGGCGCACCTGTACCCGGCGGTGCGCCGGTACGTCGACGACGGCGACGACCTGGCCGACAAGGAGGTCGCCGACCACGCCGAGGTCGAGCGGATGCTCAAGGAGCTGGAGAGCTGCGCCCCGGGCGACGGCCGGTTCGACACCCTCGTCGCGCAGCTGAAGCAGTCGGTCACCGCGCACGTGCGGGACGAGGAGGACCGGCTCTTCCCCCTGCTGGCCGAGGCATGCCCCGCCGGGCTTCTGGACGAGCTCGGGGACAAGGTCCGCTCGGCCAAGAAGGCCGCCCCGACCCGTCCCCACCCGGCCGCTCCCGACACCCCGCCCGCGAACAAGCTCCTGGCCCCCGGCGTGGGCATGGTCGACCGCGTGCGCGACATGTTCACCGGCCGCGGCCGCCAGGGCTGACTCCCCCGGGGCTACGGCGCTCCCTGCCCGGGCGCCGCCGGTGCGGGCGGGAGGCGGTGGACGGAGACGGGGGAGCGTGACCCGGCGGTGAACTCCGCGCCGTCCCGGTCCGCGTGCCCGGTCTCCGGTTCGAATCCGGCCGGCCGGGCCATCAGGTCGAGCCCGGCCGGCCGGATGCAGCGGTGGGGGCTGCGGGACAGCCGGATCTGCCCGGCCTGGGTGAGCAGGTGGGAGATCGTGTTGTGGACGAGGGTGCACTCCCCGGGGCGGCGGTCGTCGCCGTGTCACCGATGACCACGCGGGCGGACGGCGCCCCGGCCGGCCCCGTGCGACGGGGTGTCAGGGCTTACGGGCGAGACCGCCGTGCTCGCCGATGGGTTCCGGGGCGGGGGCGGCGGGGTCCGGGCGCCAGAGGGGGACCGGGACGACGCCGGGGTCGACGAGGTCCAGGCCGTCGAAGAACGCCGCGATCTGGTCCACGGTGCGCAGGTGGTACGGGACGGCGCCGCTTTCGTTGTAGGCGTCCTGGGCCCGTTCGAAGACCGGGTCGATGCCCCGGGAACCGTCGTTGACGCAGAGGTGGCTGCCGGACGGCAGCGCGTCCATCAGGCGGGTGACGACGGAACGCGCCCGGTCGTAGTCGGCGACGTGGCCCAGGATGTTGCTGAGGATGAGGGCGGTGGGGCGGGTGAGGTCCAGGGTGTCGGCGGCGGCCGCCAGGATGCGGTCCGGGTCCAGCACGTCGGCGTCGACGTAGGCGGTCGCCCCTTCCGGGGTGGAGGAGAGCAGGGCGCGGGCGTGGGCGAGGACCATCGGGTCGTTGTCGACGTAGACGATCCGGGCCTCGGGGGCGGTGCGCTGGGCCACCTCGTGCGTGTTGTCGGCCGTGGGCAGGCCGGTTCCGACGTCCAGGAACTGCCGGATGCCCGCCTCTTCGACCAGGTAGGTGATGGCGCGGCGCAGGAAGGCGCGGCTGCTGCGGGCGATGGTGACGATCCCGGGGAAGACGGCCGTGTACGCGTCGCCGGCCTCCTCGTCGACGGGGTAGTTGTCCTTCCCGCCCAGCCAGTAGTTCCAGATCCGGGCCGAGTGCGGCACCGACGTGTCGATCTGCTGGTGGGTCGGTCCGTGCGTCGGTGCGGGGTCGGTCATGGGTGCCGTCCGTCGTCGTTCGGGGTGTGATCCGGTCGAGCACAACCTACGTCCGACGGGCCGGTGAGGCACGCCTGTTCACGTGTCGGCGGGGTCCCGCCGGCGGTGTCCTCGTGGGGTCCGGTCCCGGGGAGCCGCGGGGGCGTCCGGCGGGCGCACCGCCCGCGGCGGGGCCGTACGGCGGGCCACGCCCCTCGGTGCGGCCGGGCGCGCACCGAAGCGCGCGCCCGGCCGCAGGCTCAGGCGAGTTCCACGAGGAGGTCGCCGCCCTCCACCTGCTGGATGCGGTTGATGGCCAGCCTGGCGACCGTGCCGGACTTCGGGGCGGTGATCGCGGCCTCCATCTTCATCGCCTCGATGGTGGCCACCGTGGCCCCGGCCTCCACCTCGTCGCCCTCGGCGACCGCGAGGGTCACCACGCCGGCGAAGGGCGCCGCGACGTGGCCGGGGTCGGTCCGGTCGGCCTTCTCCGTGACGGGCACGTCGGAGGCCGCCGCCCGGTCGCGGACCTGGATGGGCCGCAACTGGCCGTTCAGGGTGGACATCACGGTGCGCATGCCGCGCTCGTCGGCGTCGCCCACGGCCTGGAGCTCGATGAGCAGTCGCACACCGGGGTCGAGGTCGACGCCGTACTCCTTGCCGGGGCGCAGTCCGTAGAAGAAGTCCTTGCTGTCCAGGACGCTGGTGTCGCCGAAGGTCTGCCGGTGGGTCTCGAACTCGCGCGTCGGTCCGGGGAACAACAGCCGGTTGAGGGTCGCCCGGCGGTCCTTCGCCAGCCCGGCGCGGTCGTCGGCGGTCAGCTCCTGCACGGGCTTGGGCTCGGCGCGGCCCCGCAGTGCCTTGCTCCGGAACGGTTCGGGCCAGCCGCCGGGCGGGGTGCCCAACTCGCCGCGCAGGAAGCCGATGACGGAGTCGGGGATGTCGAACCGGTCGGGCTCCGCCTCGAAGTCCGCCGGAGAGACGCCCGCGCCCACCAGGTGGAGGGCCAGGTCGCCGACCACCTTCGAGGAGGGGGTGACCTTCACCAGGCGGCCGAGCATCCGGTCGGCGGCGGCGTACATCGCCTCGATCTCCTCGAAACGGTCGCCGAGACCGAGCGCGATGGCCTGGGTGCGCAGGTTGGAGAGCTGCCCGCCGGGGATCTCGTGGTGGTAGACGCGGCCGGTCGGCGAGGCCAGGCCCGCCTCGAAGGGGGCGTACACCTTGCGGACGCTCTCCCAGTACGGCTCCAGGTCGCCGACGGCCTGGAGGTCCAGGCCGGTGGGCCGCTCCGAGTGGTCGGTCGCGGCGACGATCGCCGACAGGGACGGCTGCGAGGTGGTGCCCGCCATGGAGGCCACCGCCCCGTCGACCGCGTCCGCACCGGCCTGGACCGCGGCGAGGTAGGTGGCGAGCTGACCGCCGGCGGTGTCGTGGGTGTGCAGGTGGACCGGCAGGTCGAACTCCCGGCGCAGGGCCGACACCAGCGTCGCCGCCGCGGGTGCCCGCAGCAGGCCGGCCATGTCCTTGACGGCCAGGACGTGGGCGCCCGCCTCGACGATCCGCTCGGCCAGGCGCAGGTAGTAGTCGAGGGTGTAGAGCCGCTCGGACGGGTCGGACAGGTCGGCGGTGTAGCACAGGGCGACCTCGGCGACGGCCGTGCCGGTCTCGCGTACGGCGTCGATGGCGGGCCGCATCTGGGAGACGTCGTTCAGCGCGTCGAAGATGCGGAAGACGTCGATGCCGGTGGCCGCCGCCTCCTGGACGAAGGCGTCGGTCACCTCGGTCGGGTACGGGGTGTAGCCCACGGTGTTGCGGCCGCGCAGCAGCATCTGCAGGCAGATGTTCGGCACGGCCTCCCGCAGCGCGGCCAGGCGCTCCCACGGGTCCTCGGCGAGGAAGCGCAGGGCGACGTCGTACGTGGCGCCGCCCCAGCACTCCAGGGAGAGGAGTCCGGGCAGGGTGCGGGCCACCACCGGGGCGACGGCGAGCAGGTCCTTGGTGCGGACCCGGGTGGCCAGCAGCGACTGGTGGGCGTCGCGGAAGGTGGTGTCGGTGACGCCGAGGGTCGGGGAGGAGCGCAGCCAGCGGGCGAAGCCCTCGGGTCCGAGTTCGGCGAGCCGCTGCCGGGAGCCGGCCGGCGGTTCGCCGGCGGGCAGCGGCGGCAGCTTGGTCAGCGGGTCGATCAGTTCGGGCCGCTCGCCGTGCGGCTTGTTCACCGTGACGTCGGCGAGGTAGGTCAGCAGTTTCGTGCCGCGGTCGGCGGAGTGGCGCGCGGTGAGCAGGTGCGGGCGCTGCTCGATGAACGAGGTGGTGACCCGCCCGGCCTCGAAGTCCGGGTCCTCCAGGACGGCTTGCAGGAACGGGATGTTGGTGGCCACGCCGCGGATGCGGAACTCGGCCACCGCGCGCCGGGCACGGCCCACCGCGGTGGCGAAGTCCCGTCCCCGGCAGGTCAGTTTGACCAGCATGGAGTCGAAGTGCGCGCTGATCTCCGTACCGGCGTGGGTGGTGCCGCCGTCCAGGCGGATGCCGGAGCCGCCGGGTGAGCGGTAGGCGCTGATCCGGCCGGTGTCCGGGCGGAAGCCGTTGGCCGGGTCCTCGGTGGTGATGCGGCACTGCAGCGCGGCACCGCGCAGGGTGACGCTCTCCTGGGAGAGGCCGAGGTCGGCCAGCGTCTCGCCGGCGGCGATGCGCAGCTGCGCCTGCACGAGGTCGACGTCGGTGACCTCCTCGGTCACCGTGTGCTCGACCTGGATGCGCGGGTTCATCTCGATGAAGACGTGGTTGCCGTCACGGTCGAGGAGGAACTCCACGGTGCCCGCGTTGCGGTAGCCGATCCGGCGGGCGAACCGCACGGCGTCGGCGCAGATGCGGTCGCGCAGCGCCGGGTCGAGGTTCGGCGCGGGCGCGAGTTCGATCACCTTCTGGTGGCGGCGCTGCAGGGAGCAGTCCCGCTCGTACAGGTGCATGACGTCGCCGTGCCCGTCGGCGAGGATCTGCACCTCGATGTGGCGGGGCTCGACGACGGCCTTCTCCAGGAAGACGGTGGGGTCGCCGAACGCGGACGCCGCCTCCCGGGACGCCGCCTCGACGGCCTCCCTCAGCTGGGCGGGGTCCTCGACCCGGCGCATGCCGCGCCCGCCGCCGCCCGCGACCGCCTTGACGAACACGGGGAAGCCGATGCCGTCGGCGGCGCGGACGAGTTCGTCCACGTCGGTGGAGGGCGCCGAGGACCCCAGGACCGGCACGCCCGCCTCACGGGCGGCGGCCACGGCGCGCGCCTTGTTCCCGGTCAGCTCCAGGATCTCGGCGCTCGGCCCGACGAACGTGATGCCCGCCTCCTCGCACGCCCGGGCCAGCTCCGGGTTCTCGGACAGGAACCCGTAACCCGGATAGACGGCGTCGGCTCCCGCGCGGCGTGCCGCGCGGACGATCTCCTCGACGGAGAGATAGGCGCGCACCGGGTGTCCCGGCCGGCCGATCTCGTACGCCTCGTCGGCCTTCAGCCGGTGCAGCGAGTTGCGGTCCTCGTACGGGAAGACTGCGACGGTACGGGCACCCAGCTCGTAGCTCGCGCGGAACGCCCGGATCGCAATCTCACCGCGGTTGGCGACCAGCACCTTGCGGAACATTCGTGATCCCTTCAGCCTGCGGTGACGAAGACCATCGTGTCGGCGGCACGTCGGGTACGCCATGTGAACCGGGCCACTCCCGCGGCGCGGGCCCGCCGTCAGGTGGCGAAGCGGCGGCGGGACTCCTCGATGTGCCCGAGGTAGCGGTGGGTCCAGTCGCACATCGTGTGCACCGTCTCCCGCAGCGCCTGCCCCGGCTCGGTGAGGGTGTACTCGACGCGCGGCGGCACGGTGGGGTGGACGGTCCGCTCGACCAGGCCGTTGCGCTCCAGCGTGCGCAGGTTCTGGGTGAGCATCTTGTGGCTGATGCCCTCGACCTCGTCGCGCAGCTCGCTGAAGCGCAGGGTGCGTTCACCCAGCGCCTCGATGATCAGGAGCGCCCACTTGTTGGCGACGTCCGAGAAGATCTCCCGCGCCAGTGAGTCCGCGCGCCTCAGGTCCGCGTCCGCGGGCGAGCCCTTGAACTGCTTGGTCACCATCAGGTTCCCCAGTCACCGAAAAGTGCGTTCTTCCATGTCAGGGGACACTCTCCTACGGTTCCCGGGTAACCACAAGAGAGCACGGACGAGCCGGGACCGCACCGGGCGGACCCTCGGGCTCTCCCTGACGAGGAGGCGGCGGCATGGCCATCACCCTGATGAATCCCGGCGGTCTGCCGGAGATCGACGTGTACCACCAGGTGTCGGTCGCGACCGGGTCGAGACTGGTCTTCGTCGCCGGGCAGGTCTCCTGGGACGCCGACGGGGTCACGGTCGGCGAGGGGGACCTCGCCGCCCAGGTGGAGCAGTGCTACCTCAACGTCGGCACCGCCCTGGCCGGGGCCGGCGGCTCCTTCGGCGACGTGGCGAAGCTGACCGTCCACGTCGTCGACTGGACCCCGGACAAGATGCCCCTGCTCCTGGAGGGCATCGCCCGGGCGGCGGCGAAGCTGGGCGTGCCCCCGGCCGCGCCGGCCACGCTGCTGGGCGTCGCGGCACTGGACGTGCCCGAGCACCTGGTCGAGGTGGAGGCCGTGGCGGTCCTCGACTGAGCGCGGGCGGCCCGGCGGGCGCGGCGGTCACCGCTCCGGCCCCGGCCCGGGTGCCGCCGCCCACCGGGCAGGGGGCGGCGGGACCGGCGGGTCCCGCCGCGTCCGGGAGGGAGCGCCGCGGCGGCGACCCCGGGGGGCGGGGGTGCAGGCCGTGCGGGAATGTTGTGAAACTTCGGGTCTTCTTTGCCGGAGCGGCGGTGCAAAGAATCGACGCCGGACGCGCCGCCGCGGCCCGTGGGGGCGCTGGTCCACCGGGTCCGGGCCGCCGTGAAGAACCTGCGCCCGAACCGGCACCGGAGGCAGGCGCGTCAGGGTGACGCCCTATGATCGTCGACGAACCGCACCCTTCGCGCCCGCTTCCCGTTCCCGGTGATTCTTGGCGACCGCGAACATCACTGGTGGGGCGGGTCCTGGATGGTGACACGTGTCAAGAAAGGTGAACACCATGGTCCTCGGACTGCTCCGGCGCAGGCGGTCTCACGGCGCCTCCCACGCCGCACCCGGCCTGACGGTCCCCCTGCCACCGGGCGCCGGCGCGTTCGGCTGCGAGGTCGTCGACTCCATGGGGCAGCCCATGGGCGGAGCCGAGGTCACGGTGACCGCGCTGGACAACCACCGGGTCGCGGCCCGCGGCACCACCGACCCGTACGGCTTCTTCATGGCGACGCTGCCACCGGGCACCTACAGCGTGATGACCGCGGCCGAGGGCCTGTCACCCGCCCGGGAGACCATCGACATAGCCGCCGGTGCGGCCCTTCCCCCGGCCCGCATCGCGCTGGAGTCCGCCCGCCAGCTGGAACTCCCGCCGTCCGGCACCTGGTTGTTCGACCCGCCGCACACCGCGATCCGCTTCATCGCCAGGCACGTGGGCATGGCCCACGTCCACGGCCGCTTCACCCGCTTCGAGGGCGGCATCCACGTCGCGCCGGACATGACCGACTCGCGGGTCTCGGTGCGCATCGACGCCTCCAGCATCACCACGGGCAACAGGACCCGTGACAACCACCTGCGTTCCGCCGACTTCCTGGACGTCGAGCGCTACCCGTACATCGACTTCGTCAGCACGCGCTTCGTCTACCGCGGCGGCTCGAAGTGGACCCTGCACGGCACGCTCACCATGCACGGCACCAGCCGCTCCGTCGGCCTCGACACCACGTACCTCGGGACGGTGAACGGCGGTTACGAGCAGGAGCTGCGCTGCGCCGCCCTGGCGAAGGCGGAGCTGCACCGTGAGGACTTCACCCTCAACTGGCGCTCGATGCTGGCCCGCGGCATCGCGGTCGTCGGTCCCACCGTCCAACTGGAGCTGGACGTACAGGCGATGTACCGCACCCACGACACGCCCACGCCGCCGGAGTAGGCGGACGGGTCCCGGGCCACTGCCGCGGAGGGCCCCGCGGGCGCGCCGCTCAGCGGGGTGAGGCGGCGATCCGGACGCGCCGGCTGTCGCCGTCGGAGAGGAACGACGCCAGGGCCCGCCCCTCCTCGGCGACGGCGGTGCGGTCGGCCCGGGAGAAGCGGCGCAGCGGGGTGACCGTCACGGTGCCGGCGTCGACGGTCCAGGTCGCGGCGACCCGGCCGTCGACCAGGACGACGCGTTCGCCGGCGACCGACAGGCCGCGGTGGGCGTCGTCGATGATCCGGCCGCGGTCGTGGTAGCCGAGGATCGCGTTGTCGAACGCCGGCAGGAACCGCACCGGGGCGGGTGTGCCGGGATCGGGACGCGGCGCGTCGGGCAGGTCCAGCAGTTCCCTGCCGCGTTCGTCGCGGAAGGCGACCAGTTCCCCGCGTGTCGCGGCGATCGCGGCCGGCAGCCCGGCGAGGCCGCACCAGGCGCGCAGGTCGGCCGGGGAGGCGGGGCCGAACGCGGCCAGGTAGCGCCGCACCAGCGCCCGGCCGACCGGGTCGGTCCCGTCCGGGGGCAGCGGGTCGACCTCACGCCCCAGCCAGGAGGAGAGCAGCACGGTGCGCACCCCGCCCCCGGTGCGCCACAGACCGCGCGGCGGCAGTTGCGCCACCGGGACGAGGGCGCAGAGCACCATCTCCCCCAGAGCCCGTCGCTCCGGCCGGGGCCGGTCCGCGGCGAGGGCCCGCACGAGCTCGGCCGTCGTGCGCGGCACGCCGTCGGCCATCACCGACCGTGCCGTCGCGGCGAGCCGGTCCAGGTCCACTCCGTCGAGCTCGCGCCGGTAGGCGCCGAGGACCTTCTGGCGCAGCATGGTGGCGTGGCGGGCGCGCCAGGCCAGGGCGTCGTCGGCGGTGACGAGGTGGACGGTGCGGCGCATCAGGTGGACGCGCACCACGCGCCGCTCGGTCAGCAGGCCCGACAGCACCGCCGGATCGAAGGCGCGCAGCCGCGACCAGAGCCCGGTGAACGGCTCCTGCGGTTCCTGCGCCTGCAGTCCGCACAGGTGCGCGACGGCGTCGGCCGCGGGGAGGTCGGCGCGTTCGAGCAGCAACTGCCGGGCCAGTGTGGCCCGGTTGAGCGCACGGGCGTCGAGAACGGTCACGGTGATCCGGGCCTTCCGGTCGGTCTCGTCGGGTCGGGAGAACCCTCGCAGCCGAAGCGGTCAGCAGGTGTCCTCTTTCCGGTACGGGATCCGCGTCGCGCCGAAATCGCCGGCGCTCACCGCCGTCACCGCTCCGCCCGCTCCCGGCCCGCCGGTGAGCGCCGCGGCCGCGGCCCGCCTCCGCCCCTGTTCTTCGCCCCCCGTTCACCGGACGGATCACTGGGGCCGGGCGGGGGACGGCGACACCGGCCCGTTCTCCTCCCGTTGTCCCCCGCGCAGGGAACCGGACGCCTCCCGGCCCGGAACCGCGCCGTGGTGTGTGGGTCTGGTGAGGGTGCCCAACCGGCCGACGGGGCAGGCGGGTTGCCCGTAGGCGCCTGATAAGATCATCCCACGTTCAGCAGGCTGGCGGCGCGTCATGAACGCGTACGGGGGACAGTCTCTAAGGCCCCATCGCTAAGGAGTCAGACTTTGGTCCGCCCGTGGCCCGTGCCGTTCGGTGGCACGGACCGTCGGCATGACGCGGTGGACCTTCCTCACTCCTGACGCGATGCGACTTCCAAGAGAGTCTCATGACGTCATTGATCCAGGATCCACTGTTGTGGATCTTGCTTGTGGTGCTCGTCGCTGCGGTGTTCGCGGTGATGCGGGCGCGGAGAACCAATCTGGCTCTCCGAAGAACAAAGAACGACCTGGAGGCGGGGCTGGGGCAGGCCCAGGGGCGCGTCGTCCAGCTCCAGGAGCACATCGCCTCCCTGACCACGCGGCACAAGGACGACCTCGCGGACGTCCGGGCCGACGCGGAGTCGTCGACCAAGGCCGTGCTGAAGTCGGCCATGGGAACGCTGCAGTCCCTCGCCGAGGAGCAGCAGCTGCTGCTGGACGGGCTGCTGAAGAAGTACGGTGACGACACCGAGGTGCTGGCCGACCTGATGTCGGTGGACCACACCGGCAGCCAGTTCAGCCGCCGGGCCAAGGGCATCTCGGTCCTGTGCGGCGGGTGGCTGGGCCGGCGCGAGGGCGCGGCGACCGTCTACGACGTGGCCCGCAGCGCGCAGGGGCGGATCAAGGACTTCGACCGGGTCGGCATCCACGCGCAGGTCAGCGTCTCCGTCTCCAGCAAGGCCGTCGAGCCGCTGGCCGTCGTACTGGCCGAGCTGCTGGACAACGCGACCACCTACAGCGCTCCGGGCACGCCGGTCGAGGTCAACATCCAGGCCGTCCCCACGGGCGTGTGCTTCATCGTCGACGACGCCGGACTGGGCATGGACCAGGAGACCAAGGACCGCGCCGCGGCCCTGCTCTCCGCGGACGGCCCCGTGGACATCACCGGCCTCGGCGATCCGCCCCACTTCGGTTTCGCCGTGTGCGGCATGCTCGCCGCACGGTACGGCTTCGCCGTCTCGGTCGGTTCCGTGTCCCCCTACGGCGGAGTGCGTGCAGTGATCCGTGTGCCGGAAAGCCTTCTGTCGGCCGACGGACCGGCACCCGCCGAACCGGTCCGTGAGGCCGAGGGCCAGGAGGCCGCGCCCCAGCGGCTGGCGCCCGTGCCGGTGGGCCCCTCGCACGTGGTGGGCACGACGTCCGGCGGGCTGCCCAAGCGCCGTCGGCGCCAGGGCCCCATCGCGGTGGTGCCGCCGCCGGAGGCCACGCCCGGGATCGACGAGCAGACGTCCGAGTCGGCCGGCGAGGTGACCGCCTCCCGCCTGGGGGCTTTCGCACGCGGCACCCACCTCGGACGGACCACGAACACCACGGAAGGACCTGACCACCAGTGAACACCGACCTGTCGTGGGTGCTGAACGACGTGCTCGAGGTGCGTGGTGCCCGCCACGCGGTCCTCGTCTCGGGTGACGGCCTGCTGCTGCAGCGTTCGGACGACATCTCGCGCGACGACGCGGAGACGAACGCCGCCGCGATGAGCTCCATGCAGTCCCTCAGCCGGGCGGTGGCCGGGTTCGTCGGCGCGGGGCACGGCATCTGGAAGCAGACGCTGCTGGAGTACGACGGCGGCTGGATCTTCCTCATCGCCGCCGGGCAGGGCGCCTACCTGGCCGTGTCCGCCGCGCTGGACGTCGACATGGAGGCCATGTCGTTCCGCATGCAGAAGACCGTGGCGGCGCTGAGCAAGGCGATGAGCGTGGCGCCACGCTCCGACAACTCCGACAACGGTGTCGGCGCATGACGACTCCCGGCGAGGAAGCATCCGTCACCAGCGACTTCGTCCGCTCCTACGTCATCACCGGCGGCCGGAGCCTGCCGTCCTCGGACGATCTGGCACTGCACACCTTGGTCACCCTGGCTCCCGAGCGGACCCTTCCGCTGGGGGCCGGCCCCGAGGTGAGGGCGATCTGGGAGCTGTGCGCGGGGGGCTACCTGTCGGTCGCCGAGGTGGCCGGCCACCTCGGCCTGCCGGTCGGGGTGGCCCGGCTGCTGCTGACCGATTTATTCGAACAGGGGCACCTGTTGCGCCGTGCCGAGCCGCCCCGGGCCCAGAACGTTGACAGAGCGACCCTCGAGAAGGTTCTGAATGGACTCCAATCCCTCATCGGCTGAGACGGCCCAGAGGTCCATCTACGTCTCCAGCGCGGTGACCAACGCCGCCAAGATCCTGGTCGTCGGGCATTTCGCCGTGGGCAAGACGACCTTCATCGGTTCGCTGTCGGAAATCACTCCTCTGCGTACCGAGGAGAAGATGACGCAGGCGTCCGTCCACGTGGACGACCTGCGGGGCGTGGCGGACAAGACGACCACCACGGTCGCGCTGGACTTCGGCCGTCTCACCCTGAGCGACGACCTGGTCCTGTACCTGTTCGGGACGCCCGGCCAGCAGCGCTTCATGCAGCTGTGGGAGGACATGGCCCGCGGCGCGCTGGGTGCACTGCTGCTGGTCGATCCGGCACGGCTGGAGGAGACGTTCCCCGTCATCGACCTCATCGAGCGCTACGGCCTGGAGTACGCCATCGCCGTCAACTGCTTCGACTCGGCGGCCACCTACGGCGAGGCGGAGGTGCGCGAGGCGCTCGACCTGCTCCCGGACACCCCCGTCGTCTACTGCGACGCCCGGGACCAGCAGTCCTCCGCCAAGGCCCTGATCGCACTGGTCCGGCACCTGCTCGACCGCGCGGCCTGACCGCCCGCCCACCCGGCCCGGGAGCGGAGGTTCCCGGATCACTAAGGAAGACGTCATGGATCTTCAGCAAACCTCTTCGCCCGCCGTGGGCAGATGCCCCATGCACGACGCCTCGTTCGCCGCCGACCCGCAGCAGGTCTACGACCGGCTGCGCGCCCACGCACCGGCCGGCCCGGTGGAACTCGCCCCGGGCGCGGACGCCACCCTGGTCGTCGGGCACGAGATGGCGCTGCGGGTGCTGCAGAACACCGAGCTCTTCGCACGCGACGCCCGCCGCTGGAAGGCGCTGAACGAGGGCCGCATCGCCATGGACAACCCGGTCCTGCCGATGATGGCGTACCGGCCCAACTGCCTGTTCACCGACGGTGCGGTGCACCTGCGGCTGCGCAAGGCGGTCACCGACAGCCTGGCCCGGCTCAACATCACCCGGATCCGGCGGGACGTGGAGCCGATCGCCGACTACCTCCTCGACCGGTTCAGCGAGCGGGGCCGCGCCGACCTGCTCAACGACTACGCCAAGCTGCTGCCGCTGCTGCTGTTCAACAAGCTCTTCGGCTGCCCCGCGGACATCGGCGACACCCTCACCACCTCCATGTCGGCGATCTTCGACGGCAAGGACGCCCTGCGCGCCAACGAGGACCTCACCGCCTGCCTCATGGAGCTGATCGCCCTCAAGCGGCGCCGGCCGGACGACGACGTCACCTCCTGGCTGATCCAGCACCCCGCCGGACTGACCGACGAGGAGCTCAAGGACCAGCTGGTGATGCTGATGGGCGCCGGCGTCGAACCGGAGCGCAACCTCATCGGCAACGCCCTGGTCCTGCTGCTGTCCGGCGCGGGCGGCCGGCAGAGCGGCATGCTGATCGAGGAGGCCCTCGATCACGTGCTGTGGAACCAGACCCCCATCGCCAACTACGCCACCCACTACCCGGTCCAGGACGTCGACCTCGGCGGTTACGTGGTGGAGGCCAACACTCCGGTCGTCATCTCCTTCGCGGGCGCGAACAGCGACCCCGCGCTCGCCGAGGCCCGCCGCACCCGCAGCAGGGGGGCCCACCTGGCGTGGGGGGCCGGCCCGCACGCCTGCCCCGCCAAGGACCCGGCGCAGGTCATCGCGACCACCGCGATCGAGCGGCTCCTCAACGCGCTGCCCGACCTGACGCTGGCCGTCCCCGAGAAGGACCTGCAGTGGCGGCCCGGCCCCTTCCACCGCGCCCTCGTCGCGCTGCCCGTGGCCTTCAGCCCCACCCCGGCGACCCGGATGGCGGCGGCGATCCGGAACCGGCCCTCGACGCCCGGACCGGAGCAGCCCCTGCCGGCGTCCCCGTCCGCGCCGGCCCGGCAGGACCCCGCGCGCAAGAAGGGGTTCTGGAGCAGCTTCCTGGACATCTTCCGTGTCTGATGCACGGCATGTGACAGGGGCAACACGCAGAGGTGCATGACGGCGGAGGGTGGAAGGGTAGGTTCCGGCGGTATCGACAGAACCAGCCGAAGGAGCCCTGCGTGACCGCCGTTGGCGACATACGCGGCACCACCACCGACCGCCGAGCCGTCATCTCCCTCCTGCGCCGACTGCGTTCCGGCGAAGGGCAGGCCAACCCCCTGCCCATCTGGGAGGAAATGCGCTCCATGGGGGACGTCGTACGCGCCCCCTGGGGCGGTTACTTCGTCACCGGATTCGACGCGTGCAGCCAGGTCCTGCGCGGCAGGAACTGGCTCGTACCGGACTTCGCCTGGCAGGAGCGCCAGCCCGACACGCAACGCTGGCAGGCGCCCGCCACGCGGGAGATGACCCGGACCCTGCCCCGTCTCAACGCGCCCACCCACACCTGCCAGCGGCGCGCCCTGGGCAACCCCTTCGACCGCGCCACCCTCCAGGCCCTGCGTCCCGGGATCGCCGCCCTGGCCTCCGGGCTCCTCGACGACCTCGCGGAGCGGCTGCACGCCGACGGGGAGGCCGACTTCGTCCGCACCGTCGCCGAGCAACTCCCCGTCCGGACCGTGGGCGAGTGGCTCGGGATCGCTCCGGAGCACTTCGCGCACATCCTGGACTTCACCCACCGGCAGGTCTACGCGCAGGAGTTGCTGCCCACCAAGAGCGAACTGGCCGTATCGGCCCAGGCCACGCTGGAGATGCGGGCCTTCTTCACCGAGCTGATACGGCAGCGGCGGGCACGCCCTGGCAACGATGTCCTCACCGGCTGGATCCACCACTGGGACGCCCGGTACCCCGGTGACCGGGCGGCCGCGGACCAGGTGATCTACGACCTGACGATGTTCATCACCATCGCCTCGCTGGAGACCACCGCGGTCCTGCTCACCAACGCCGTGTGGTTCCTCACCCAGGAGCCCTCCCGCGCGGCCTGGCTGCGCCGGCACCCCGAGCACATCGACGACGCGGTCGAGGAGACGCTGCGCTACGACCCGCCCGTGTACGTCAACTCCCGCGTCGCCGCCGACGACACCGTCCTCGCGGGTGTCCCCATCGCGAAGGACACCACCGTCCACGTCCTGTACGGGGCGGCCGCCCACGACCCCCGCCGCAACGAGCAGCCCCACGTCTTCGACATCCTGCGCAACGGCAGCCACCTCACCTTCGGCGGCGGCGCCCACTACTGCCTCGGAGCGGCGCTCGCCCGGCTCGAGGCCCGCGAGCTGCTGGGCCAGCTGCTGGAACGATTCCCCACCCTGCGGCCCACCGCACCCCCCGAGTACGACACCTCCCGTGTCGTCTTCCGCCGCATCGCCTCCCTGAAAGTCACGACATGAGCACGCCCCTCGCCGAACTCCCCGCCGACCGGATGCTCAAGACCCTGCGCACCCACCGGCGGGGACCGCTCCTCACCATCGAGCTGAACCTCCCCGAGCAGGGCAACGCCGTCACCGACGCCATGCTGGACGACCTCCTCACCGTCCTCGACGAGCAGGACCCCGCGGTACGGGTCGTCGTGCTGGCCGCCGCCGGCGACGACTTCTGCCTCGGCGGGGACCGCGGCGAATTCGCCGAGCACCTGGCCCACGACCCCACCGGTGGCGGCATCCGCGCCTCCGGGGTCCGGGCCCGGCGCGTGTGCGAGGCCCTCACCTCCAACCCCGCCGTCACCATCGCCCGCGTCCAGGGGAAGGCCATCGGTGCCGGCCTCGCCCTCGCCCTCGCCTGCGACCTGCGGGTGGGCACCGACACCGCCTCCTTCCGGCTGCCCGAGCTCGCGCTCGGCCTGCCCACGGCCTGGGGCGGGCTCCTCCCCCGCCTCGTCAGCGAGATCGGCGCCGCCCGCGTGCGCGAACTCGTCCTCACCGGGCGTACCTTCGACGCCCACGAGGCCCACCGCCTGTCGATCCTGCAGAGCGTCGTGTCCGAGGACGCCCTCGACGCCGCCGTCACGGCCTGGGCCAAGCCCGTCCTGCGCCGGCCGGCGGCGGCCCTGCGCGTCACCAAGACACTGCTGAACTCCCTCACCGCCCCCACCCGTCTCGCCGACGCCTCGGTCCTGGACCCCGAGCTGATGGCGGCGGTGGTCACCGAGCTGCACCACGCACGGACCGGCTCCCGCCGGCCCGGCTGACGCGGGCCCGGACGGGACGGCCCGGCCGCGCGGGCGGCCGGCCGTCCCGGCCGCGGACCGGTCCGCCGGCGCGGGGCGAACCGCGCAGGGACCCGGGCCGGGCGGGCCCGGGAAATCCCGTTGCGGCGCGTGTCCCGCCGCCCGATCCTTGGTCCCCATGCCCTACTCCTCACGGCCCGCCACGCTCGACGACGCGCCCGGCATCACCGAACTGCTCAACAGGGTCGACGAGATCGAGATCGGCCGGCCCGAGACCGACCTGCACACCGTCGAGGCCGACCTGAGGCACCCCGAGATCGACCTGCGACGCGACTCCTGGCTCGTCTTCGACGGGGAACGGCTGGTGGCCTACGGACTGCTGTGGGACGAGTCCGGCGGCGACCGCATCGACGTCGACCACTACGTCCTGCCCGACCACCGGGAGGCCGCCGCGTCCGTGCTGGCCGCGATGGAGGACAGAGCGCGGGAGAAGGCCCGGGAGAACGGTGCCGCGAGGGCCGTGGTGCACCTGCACCTCAACGTGGCGCCCACGCTCGACACCCTTCTGCTCCGGGAGCGGGGCTGGCGGGTCGTGCGGCGGTACCACGTCATGCGCCGGGACCTGGACCCCGCGCGGGACCGGGCTCCCGAGCCGCCCGCGGGGGTGCGGATCCGGGAGTGCGCCGCCGAGGCGGACCGCGCCCGGGTGCACGCGCTGTACCAGGCCGCCTTCGCCCGCCACTTCGACTTCCAGCCGCGCGCGTACGGCTCGTGGCTGCACGACGTCGACGCGGAGGGTCTGGACTGGTCCCTGGTGTGGATCGTCACGGACGACGTGCTGGGGGACGTGGGTTTCCTGCTCGCGCGCGACGACCGGGAGGCCATGGGCTGGATACGCAGCATCGGCGTCCTGCCCGGGGCCCGGGGCCGGGGCCTCGGCGGGCTCCTGCTGCGGCACGCCTTCGCGGCCTTCGCGGCGCGGGGGCGGGACGTCGTCGGGCTCGGCGTGGACACGGCCAACACCACCGGGGCTCCCCGGCTGTACGACCGCCACGGGATGAGCGTCCACTACACCGTCGACACCTGGGAAGCGGTCCTGGACTGAGCCCGTCCGCCGGGCCGTGCCGCCCGGCTCGCCTCAGGCCGGCAGGTCCATCAGCGCGGCCCCCTCGTCGGTGAGGTACAGCCGGACCTGCTGCCCGTGGCGCCGCCGCTGCAGGAGCCCCGCCTCGGTCAGCTGGTCGCAGTGGTACGAGGCCGTGCTGACGGAGACGCCCACGTGCCGTGCCGTGTCCGGCGCGGAGGGGCGCCGGCGGGCGTGGCGCAGGATGCCGGCGCGGGTGCGGCCGAGCAGGACGGCGAGGCGGTCGGTGTCCGGCTCGGCCTCGGCGGCGGTGACCAGCCGGTGCAGTCCCGGCAGGGGTAGCCGATCCGGAGCACGTCGTCGCGTTCGGCGCTGTAGGTGCCCGCCGTGTAGCCGGAGGCCAGGGGCACCAGCACGACGCGCCGCCGGCCGAGGTCGGTGAGCTGCCGGGGGCAGGGGTGGGGCAGGCGGAACGCGCCGTCGGCGTAGCGCACCCTGCCGCCGAGCGAGTCCAGGACCGTGTCCAGGCTGTCGGTCACCCTGGCCAGGCCGATGCGTTCCTGCTCCTGGCGCAGGAGCGGCGAGGCCCGCCGCCACAGGGGGCGCAGGTCCTCCCACACGGCGCGCACCGCGGCGCGGTACACCGACAGGAAGGCCCGGGGGCGGGCGGCCGCGCCCCGCCAGTGCGGGGGGGGGGACGGTTCCGTACTCGTGGTGGAGCTGCCCGAGGAGGTCCTCCGGTTCGATGGCGTCCAGTTCGTCGACGACCGCCGAGGGGCCGTCGGCGCCGAGGTCCCGGGTCAGGGCCAGGCAGTCGGGGGCCCAGATCCGGCCGGGTGCGAACACCGCCCTCAGCACGTGGGCGCCGGAGGCCGGCAGGGCCCGGCGCACCGCGTCCCGCAGGGGCGCGGGCACCCCGTACCTGCCTCCGCCGAGCTCGTGGAAGATCAGCGGGAACACGGTCGCGCCGGGCCGGCTGCCGACCGAGAGCGGTACGCGGTCCAACGGCCCCGCCTGCACCGAGAGTCCGTCCACTGCTTCCCCCTGTCGTCGGTCGGCCGGTCGCCGGTGGCGGTCGTCGGGACCCGGGTCCCCGGCAGTCGACCGCCCCGCGGCGGAGCCGATTCCCGTCCGCCCCGAGGAGACGGCCGGCGCACCGCTGTTTTCGGACAGGTGCGGCGGAACCCTTTCGAGCGGGATCGAAAGGCTTCTCCGCGAGGACGGCGTCCGCCATCATCGCCGCCGTGGGCGGATCACGGCGCGGCAGCCGGTCCGCCCGACGTCCCGGGCCGGTCCCGCTCCCGGGGGACGGGACCGGCCCGGGCGGCCACGGCGGAGGTGCCGGTCGGCCGCCCGCCGGGGCGGAGGTACCGGCCGGCCGGCGGGCCGCCCGACGTCCCCCTGCGCCGACGGCCGCCGCCCGGCGCGGCCCGCCTCCCGCGCCGCTCGGCCCTACCGCGCCGTCCGTCCGAGGAAGGCGGACAGGCCCTCCAGGAGCCGTTCGACGTCCTCCGCGCCGGTGTAGGGGGCGAGGCCGACGCGGAGGCCGCCGGTGTCTCCCAGACCGAGACGGCGGGAGGCCTCCAGCGCGTAGAAGTTGCCGGAGGGCGCGTGGACGCCGCGCTCCGCCAGGAACCGGTAGGCGTCCGCGGTGTCGTGGCCCCGGAGGGTGAGGAGGAGGGTCGGGGTGCGCCGGGCCGCGCGGGAGTGGACGGTGACCTCCTCGAAGGCCGCCAGCTCCGCCTCGAGCCGGCTCCGCAGCGTCTCCTCGTGCTCGTGGATCGCCTCGAACGCCGAGCCGAGGCGTTCGCGGCGGCTGCCGCCCGGCTGTGCCGCCAGGCCGGCCAGGACGTCGACGGCCGCGCGGGTGCCCGCCAGGAACTCGTAGGGCAGCGTGCCGAGTTCGAAGCGCTCGGGAACCGCGTCCGTGGAGGGCAGCAGCTTGTCCGGGCGCAGGGTCTCCAGGAGCCCCGGGCGGGCGGCCAGGACGCCGTGGTGCGGTCCGAGGAACTTGTACGGGGAGCAGACGAAGAAGTCCGCGCCGAGTGCCTCGACGTCGACCCGGGCGTGCGCGGTGTAGTGGACGCCGTCGACGTGGAGCAGCGCACCGGCCTCGTGCACGATCCGCGCGATCTCGGCGACCGGGGGGATCGTGCCGATCAGGTTCGAGGCCGCGGTGACCGCCACCAGCCGGGTGCGCTCGCAGAGCACGGCCCGGATGTCGTCGGCGGTCAGCTCCCCGGTGGCCGGGTCGAAGTCCGCCCACCGGACGGTGCAGCCGGCCCGCTCCGCCGCCTGCACCCAGGGGCGGATGTTGGCGTCGTGGTCCAGCCGCGTGACGACCACCTCGTCGCCGGGCGACCAGTCGCGGGCCAGGGTGCGGGAGAAGTCGTAGGTGAGCTGGGTGGCACTGCGTCCGAAGACGATGCCGCGCGGGTCGGCGCCCAGGAGGTCGGCCATGGCCCGGCGCGTCCCGGCGACGATCTCCTCGGCGTTGCGTTCGCCGGGCAGGCCGTCACCCCGTATGGACAGGGGGCGGGACAGCGCGGCGCCGATCGCCTCGATGACGGGCAGGGGCATCTGGGTGCCGCCGGGGCCGTCGAAGTGCGCGGTGCCGGCGGCCAGTGCGGGGATGGAAGCGCGCAGGGCGGTGAGGTCGTACGTCACGAGGACTTCCTGTCGGGCCTGGAGACGGGTGCGGTGGGCCGGCGGCGCGCGGCCGCCGGAGCGGGGTGGGGCGTCACGACGGGACGCCGGCACCGGTGCGCGGGGCATCGGTCTCCGGGCCCCGCGGCGGGTCGCCGAGCTGTTCGCGCAGGTAGTTCCAGACCACCGCGATCAGCGCGGCGACCGGTACGGCGAGCAGGCTGCCGACGATGCCGGTCAGGCTCCCGCCCAGCGTCACGGCCAGCAGGACGACCGCCGCGTGCAGGCCGAGCCCCCGGCTCTGGATGATCGGCTGGAACACGTTGCCCTCGAGCTGCTGCACCACGATGATGACGGCCAGCACCAGCAGGGCGTTCGTCAGGCCGTTGGACACCAGGGCGATGAGCACCGCGACGAAGCCGGCGAACAGGGCGCCCACGATGGGCACGAACGCGGACACGAAGGTCAGCACCGCGAGCGGGAGCACCAGGGGGACGTCCAGGACCCACAGGCCCAGCCCGATGAACACGGCGTCGAGCAGACCGACGAGCGCCTGGGACCGTACGAACGCGCCGAGGGTGTCCCAGCACCGCGCGGCCACGGCCGGCACGTCGGTGGCGAGCCGGCCGGGGAGCTGCCGGCCGAGCCACGGCAGGAAGCGCGGGCCGTCCTTGAGGAAGAAGAACATCAGGAAGAGCGCCAGGACGGCGGTGACCACACCGCTGAAGACGGTGCTCACGCCCGTGACGGCGGTGGTGGCGATGGATCCGGCGCTGTCCTGGATGCGGGCGGCCGCGGAGTCGAAGGCACCGGCGATCTCCTCCTCGTCGATGTTCAGCGGCGGCCCGGCGGCCCACTCGCGCAGCCTCTGGATGCCTTCGACGACGCCGTCGGCCAGTTCCCCGGACTGCGACGCCACGGGCACCGCGATCAACGCCGCGGTGCCCGCGGCCACCAGCAGGAACAGCACGGTCACGACGGACGCGGCGAGCACCGGGGCCAGACCGCGCCGGCGCAGGAAGCGGGTCAGGGGCCAGGTGAGCGTGGTGAGCAGGAGAGCGACCAGGAGCGGCCAGACCACCGACCACATCCGGCCCAGGAGCCACAGGACCACCGCGGCCATCACCAGGACCAGCAGCAGTTCGCCGGAGACCCGCGCCGAGACACGGAGCGCGGCGCGGGTTCTCCTCGGATTCAACGTCGCAGACATGAGGGGCACTTTATGGGGCCCGTGCGTCCCGGGAGCCCCCGGCCCCGTGTGCGCGGCGGCGGGTGCGGCCGGCGGTGCGCGGGCCGGCTCAGTCCCGCCGGCCCGGGGCGGTCTCGAGGTGGAGGACGAGGAGCGCGATGTCGTCGGCGCGCTGTCCGGCCGTGCCCGCCTGCGTCAGCAGTTCGTCCATGAGCAGGTCGAGGTCCCGGTCGTCGGCGTGGGCGAGACGGCGCGCGAGCCGGGCGATGGAGTCGTCGATGTCCGCTCCCGGCGTCTCGACCAGTCCGTCGGTGTAGAAGGCGAAGGTGAGGCCCGGGGTGAGCGGGATCGCGGTCACGGGGAAGTCCGCGTCGGGATCGATGCCCAGCGGCGGTCCCGGCCGGACCGCGACCGGACGGGTGTCCCCGTCGGGCCGGCGCAGGAGGGGCGGCGGGTGGCCGGCGGTGGCCAGGACGGCACGGCGGCGGGCGAAGTCGAGGTGGGCGTAGAGACAGCTGGTGAACAGGTCCGGGCCCAGATCCGTGACGAGGCGGTTCGTCCCGGACAGGACCTGCTCCGGGGGTGTGCCGGAGGTCGCGTGCGCGTGCACGGCCGTGCGGACCTGTCCCATCAGTGCGGCGGCCGCCGCGTTGTGTCCCTGGACGTCGCCGATGACGGCGGCGGCCGCGGAGTCGCCGAGCCGGATCACGTCGTAGAAGTCCCCGCCGATGTCCATGCCGCGGGTGGCGGGCAGGTAGCGGGCGGCGACCCGCAGGCCGGCGACCGCCGGCAGGGTGCGCGGGAGCAGCGCCTGCTGGAGGCTGTGGGCCAGCTCGTGCTTGGTGTCGTACAGACGGGCGCGGTCGAGGGCCTGGGCGACGAGTCCGGCGAGCGAGGTCAGGACGGCGCGTTCCTCGGCGTGGAACGCGCGGGGGGCGTCGTAGGAGAGGACGCAGCAGCCGACGGGGCGGCCGGAGACGACCAGCGGCAGGAAGGCCCAGGCCTGTTTGCCGCTGATCAGCTGGGCTTCGGGGTAGGCGCGCCGCATCTCCTCCGGGTCGGAGAAGAAGCGGGGGCTGCCGCTGACGATCGCCTCCCCGGCCGGGGTGAGACCGGTCTCGAGGGACAGGCCGTCGAGACGCTCGATGGCGTGGGGGGCGTAACCGCGGTAACCGGTGATCCGCAGCCGGCCGCCCTCGGCGCTGGACAGGACCAGCCCCTGGGCCCCGAAGGCGGGCATGATCTGGTCGGCGACCAGGTCGATGACGTCCTGGACCCCGACGACCTCGGTCAGGGCCGCGGCCAGGTGGGTGAGCTGGTAGATCTGCCCCGCGCGGGCCGGTGAGGCGCCGGTGCGCAGGTGGGGCGCCGGCGCGGGCGGGGGCCGGCCGCCGGCGGGGATGATGCGCACGCTGATGCCGCTGGCGTCCGGATAGAGGTGGAAGTCCAGATACCGGTCCGGCGGGCGGCACGCGGTGAAGGCGACGGGCTCGCGGCCGATGACCGCCGCGCGGTAGCGGTCCTCGACGGTGGGGTCGTCGAGCCAGCGCAGGGACTGCCACGGCAGTGTGCCCAGCAGTTGTCCGGCGTCCCGGCCCAGCAGGTCGCAGGCACCGGAACTGACGTAGACGAAGCGTCCCTCCAGGTCCAGTGCGCAGCTGCCGCCGGGCAGGCGTTCGACGAAGTCGGCGACCGCCATCGCCGGGCCCGTGGTCCACCGGCCGGCGTCGACGCCGAGGATGCGGGGCCGGCCGGTCCGTCCCGAGGGCGCGCCCTGTCCGGCGGCCTCCTCGAGCAGCCGGGCCAGGTTCCGGCAGCGGGACACGATGTGGCCGCGCTCGCGCCGGGTCATGTGCGGCGGACGGGTGGCCGGCCACATCAGCAGCAGGGATCCCCACCGGCGGACGCCGGTGACCGGCGCGGCGGCCAGGGCCAGCGGATAGGGCAGCACCATCGCGGTCCGCGGATAGGAGTGGGCCATCTCCTCCTGGCTGCCCACCCACACCAGGCGGTCCTCCCGGACCGCGTCGGCCACCGGGGCCGGAGCGGCCAGCGAGACCCTCGTCCACGGGGCGGCGAGACCGGCCGACGCCCCGTACAGCACGTCCAGGTACAGCAGCGGCTCGTCCGGCGCGAGCAGGTAGAGGGCGCCGATGGACGCACCGGTGTGGCGCACCGCCTCCGTGAAGGCGGCGTCCAGTGCTTCGGCGCCGACGGCCGGCCCGTCCGTGCCGGTCACCGGGCGCCTCCGGCGTCACGGGGGGAGGTCCCCCGCCGGCTGCGGGCCGTCATCTGCTCCACCGGGGCTCTGGGAATCCTGCGTGGATCCGCCGATGAAAGGACCGTACTCCCGCAAAGGACGACCGGCATGCGGTGGAGCCGTCCCCGGAGGGGCCGGCACGGTGCTCCCGGGTGCGCCGGCCGCCCGGTCCCGCGAAGTCACCCGTGCGTTCTTCACAGCGGAGTCATGACGGCGATGACCGTCGGCGGCGGTGCGCCGCGTGACGGCGTCTTCCCGTCACCGGCCGGTGGGAGGGAGAGGGCGTGAACGAGGGCTGCGCCGTGTACTGCCCGGGGGGACGGGAGGGCCCGGCGCGTGCGGTGACGGCCGGGCGGGACCGGCGCCGCGCTCCGGCCGCCGGACGGAGGTCCCGGCCGGGGCGCCGCACGGCCCGGCCGGGGGCGCCGCCCACCACGCGGCGGGACGCGCACGAGGACCGGCCCCTCCGGCCGGATACCGGCCGGAGGGGACCGTCGTCCGGCACGGCGTGAGAACCGCCGGCCCTCTTCGCAGCGCCGGCCTCCCACACCTCGCCCGTACCGGTCAGTCGACCGCGGGGCCGGCCTTCTCGGTGCCGGACAGCCGGACCAGGAACCGGTGACAGCGGGCCGCGCGCTCCGCGTCCTGTTCCATGACGGTCCGGAAGAAGTCGGCGATCTCCTCCTCGTTCGCGTTCTCCGCGTCGCGCACGTACTGGCCGTAGTCGTGTCCCCCCTTCAGCGCGTGGTACTGGACGGAGATGAGGTCGTACACGATGTCGCTGAATCCCGTCTCGCCTGTCGCCATGAGCCCTCCCGGGGATGTGGGGGAACGGGTCGAGGACCGGGTATCCCCTCTTCGGGGGTGAAACCGGCGCGGGACCGGGGGGGGTGCGGCCCGCCTCACCCGTCCGGCACCCACCGCCGGGCGCGGACGCGGGCGGGGCGGGCTCCCTGGGGCAGACTGGGGTCATGGGCGACCTCAATGCCCGGGGGACGTCGTCGCGCTGCTTCCCCGGGGCGCCGCAGAGCGTGGCCGAGGCCCGGCGCTTCGTACGGGCCGCTCTCGGTGATGTCGCACCGGACGTGGTGGACACCGCTCAGCTGCTGATCAGTGAGCTGGTGACCAACGCCGTGCTGCACGCCCGCACGGGGGTGGAGGTGGCGGTCCACGTCGAGGGGGGCGCGGTCCGCGTGCGGGTGGGCGATCGGCGGCCGGACCGCGAGATCGTGCCGCAGAAGTACTCGCCGTACGCCGGTACGGGGCAGGGCCTGGCCCTGGTGGGGCAGTTGTCGTCCCGGCACGGTGCCGCCGTGGGGGAAGCGGACAAGACGGTGTGGTTCGAGCTGCGGCCCGGGCCCGCGCCACGGCGGCGGAGCGGGTGGGAGACCGTCGTGCCCCCCTCCGGCCCCGGCAGGACGACCGTGACGCTGGTCGACGTGCCGGCGGCGCTCCACCGGGCGTCCCAGCAGCGCCGGCAGGCGCTGCTGCGCGAGGTCACCCTGGCCGTGGCCGCCGGACACGACCTCGGTGTGCCGGTGGAAGACGTCGCCGTCGCCCAGGACATGAACAACGTGATCACCTCCTGTGTGACGGCGGCACTGCGGCGGCAGGGCACCGGGGCGCAGACGGGGGCCCTGCCCCTGCCGGTGCCGCCGGACGCCGGACCGCCGCTGCGGACCCTGCGCGAGGTCCTCGCCCTGGCGGAGGAGGCCGCCCGCGAGGAACGCCTGCTGACCCTCCCCTCCCTCCCCCGTCATCGTGCCTTCCAGCAGTGGCTGCTCGACGAGATCGCCGGCCAGCTCGCCGGAGGGGCCCCCACGGCATGGACGGTGATGCCCCGGCAGCCGGGCGCCGGCCCTTCGGTGCTGGTGCCGTGGGACGCCGACCAGGTGCGGGCCGGCAGGGTCCCGACGATCGCCGCCGACGAGCGGAACCGGATCATCGCGGCGAACGGATCCGCCGCGGACATGCTCGGCTGGCACGAGGACGACCTCGTGGGGCGGCCGCTCACCTCCCTCGTCCCGGAGCACCTCCGCAGACGCCACCTGGCGGGGTTCTTCTCCCTGCTGCTCAGCGGGGAGTCCCGGATCCTGGACCGTTCGGTGCCGCTCCCCGCGCTGCACCGCGACGGGCGCCTGATCCCCGTCCGCCTGTTCATCCAGACGCAGGAGACGGCCGACGGCCGCACGGTGTTCGTCGCCCAGCTCTCCCCGAGGGCGTCCGCTCCCGGCCCCTCCGCACGCCCGGCCGGGACCGGCCGGGCCGCGGCCGCCCAGGAGCCCGGGCGTCCGTCTTCGCCGGCCGTCCCTCGGGCCGCCGGGGACGGGGGCCGCGACCGGGCGGACGCGTCGGCGCTCGGGCGGCTCTCCCTGCTGGTCGACGCCGGTACGGCGCTGGGCAACGCCCCGACCCTGGACGAGGGTCTGCGGCGTGTGGGCGTGATCCTCACCCAACGGCTGGCCGACTGGTGCGCGGTGGACCTGTTCACCGAGGACGCCCGGGTGGAGCGGGTCTCCCTCGTCCAGCGCTCCCCGCACGGCCGGTGGCCCGAGGAGTACGGGGGCCGGCTTCCGCCGGTGTCCGACACCGCCCGGGGGCCCCTGGCCCGCGCGCTGCGCGGCGCGGGTCCGCTGCTGCTCAGCGGGCCCCCGTCACCCGATCAGGTGACGAGCCCTCTGGACGCCCACTACCTGGGGCTGTTCCGGGTCATGGGGGCGAACAGCGCGGTCGTCGCCCCGCTGCGGGCGCGGCGGGAGGTCATCGGCGTCCTCACCGTGGCCCGCAGCGGTCAAAGCAGGCCGTTCACGGAGGAGGACCTGCCCCTGGTGGCCGACCTGGTGCACGGTCTCGCCCTGGGCGTGGACAACGCCCGGCTCCACCAGCAGACGCGCAACATCGCCGAACGCCTCCAGCGCTCGCTGCTGCCGGCGCTGCCGGAGGTCGGGCACCTCGAGCTGGCCGCCCGCTACGCGGCCTCCTCCACCACCGCCCAGGTCGGCGGTGACTGGTACGACAGCTTCGTCGTGCCCAACGGGGACACGGCGCTGGTCATCGGCGACGTCACCGGGCACAACCTCGACGCGGCCATCGCCATGAGCCAGCTGCGCAGCATGCTGCGCGGCATCGCCGTGGACCGCCAGGAGCCGCCCGAAGCGGTCCTGCACCGCCTGGACCTGGCGAACCACAGCCTCTACCGGGAGGCCACCGCGACCTGCGTCTACGGTCTGGTCAAAGGGCCGGCGGACGGCCCCTGGGAGCTGGTGCACTCCTCCGCCGGCCACCTGCCGCCGCTGCTCGTCGGCGCGGACGGCCGCACCCGCTACCTGGAGGACGGCGCGGGACTGCTGCTCGGCGTGGACCCCGGCACGCACCGCCCCCACGCCCGTGACCCGCTCCCGCCCCACTCGACCGTGCTGCTGTACACCGACGGCCTCATCGAACGCCGTGACGAGCACCTGGACCGCGCCATGGACCGGCTGCGCCGGCACGCCGCCGCTCTGGCCCGCGAGCCCCTGAACGTGTTCTGCGACGAGCTGCTCATCGGGCTGGGCGCCGACAGCGAGGACGACATCGCCGTCCTCGCCGCACGGCCCGCGCCGCCGGCCCGACCGCCGGTCTGACCCGACCGCGGCGCGGTGGGGCCGGTCCTCGGGGGCCGCGGGGAAACCGATGCGTCCACGGGTTCGTCCTGGAAGACGAGGCCGAGCGGACGGGAAGTCATGGCGGATCGGGCGGACAGCGGTACGGCACGGGCGGTGCGGGCGGCTCCGCGCCGGCGGGCGGGGCGGTGGGCTCCGGGCGGGGGCGCGGCGAGGGGTGTGCCGGTCCGGACGCGGGGGCGGGTGGTCGCCGCACTCGCGGTGGTGACCGCCGGGCTGCTGGCCTTCCACCGGGCGGTGCCCAACTCCGTGGGCCGCGCGGGCAGTCTGCTGGAGTCGTTCCTGCCGTGGCTGGGGCTCGTGGTCGTGGGGCTGCTCGTCCCGGCGCTGCTGCGCCGTTCCGCGGCGGCGCTGGTGGCCCTGCTCCTGCCGGTCGCGGCCTGGACGCACCTCTTCGGCGGCCTGCTGCTGCCCGAGGCGGAGCCCGGCACGCGCGACCTGGTCGTGGTGCAGCACAACGTCAGCGACGACAATCCCGACCCGGCGGGCACCGCCCGCGCCCTGGCCGCCGCCCGGCCCGATCTCATCGCGCTGCAGGAGCTGGTGCCCCGGGCACTGCCGGTCTACGCAAGGACCCTCGCCCCCCACTACCCGTACCACGCGGTCCGGGGGACCGTCGGGCTCTGGTCGAAGCACCCGCTCACCGGCACCAGGCCGCTGGACATCAGGCCCCGCGGGATCACCGCGGACTGGAACCGCGGGCTGCGCACCGCGGTCAGCACACCGCACGGCGACTTCGCGGCGTACGTCGCGCACCTGCCCTCGGTCCGGGTCGGGGCGAGCGGTCTCGCGTCCTCCCGGCGCGACGAGAGCGCCGGCCTGCTGGGCGCGGCCGTCGCCGCCGAGGACCTCCGGACCGTCGTCCTGCTGGGCGACCTGAACGGCACCGTCGACGACCGCGGTCTGGCGCCCGTGACCTCGCGGATGAAGGGGGCGGAGCGGGGTTTCGCCCTCAGCTTCCCCGCCGCCTTCCCGCTGGCCCGGATCGACCAGGTCATGGCCCGCTCGGCGACCGTCGGCCACATCCGCGCCCTGCCCGCCACCGGCAGCGACCACCTGCCGGTGGCGGCGCGGATCACGCTCGGCTGACGGGCCGGCCTCCTCCGGACGCGTGCAGCGGGGCACTCACTCGGCCCCGCGATCCGGCCCGCGACGGCTCCGGGTGATGAGCCATGTCCCGCCGACCGTCAGCAGGGCGAAGACCGCCAGGCCCACGCCCTGCGCGGCCAGGAGCCACAGGCGGTCCGACAGCGCGAGATCTCCGGTGAGGGTGACCTGGAGGGAACCGACGGCGAAGGCGATGGCCGCCGTGAAGACGGCGACGACTTCGACGGCGCGCACCGAGGAGGTGTGGAGGGAGCGTTCCACCTGAGCGTTGGCCACTGCCTGCCGTTCCCAGCGGCGTTGCTGCTCCGCGTCCCGCAGGGCCCGCAGACGTCCCTCCTGGATCGCGTCCCGCTTCGTCAGGTACTGGTCCTGCAGCGCACCGAGGCTGGCGGTGGGACTCGCCGCCAGCAGGGCGAGTGCGGTGTCGATGCTCCGCAGCGCCGCGTCGTACTGCCCGCACAGGTGCAGCCCGGCGGCCAGGCGCCCGTGGAACATGTGGTCGTCCGGGTAAGCCGCCACGGCCTCCGCCGCCCGGTCGCGCAGCAGCTCGCCCTGGCCTTCGAAGGGAGCGGCGAAGGCCAGGCCGTTGAGGCAGATGTCCACCGTGTGCCGTGTCCGTCCCGCCGCGGACCAGGCCTGCTCCAGCAGCTCACAGGCATACGCGACCGTCAGTGTGCGGCTGCCGAACGCGGCGAACGAGCGGAGCGCCACGAAGACGGGCCGCTCGCGCAGGGAACCGGCGGTCGCGGCCGGGGGCGAGAACGCCAGGAAGGCGTGAAGCTCGTCGAAGCAGAAGTTCGCCCGCAGCTTGCCCGCCTGGAACAGCGTGAGGAAGAACCCGGTCCGCTCGGCCTCCGGACCGGCGCCCGCTTCTCCCACCGCCTCCGCCACCTGCTCGGTGGACTCCACGCTCCCCCTGTTCAGGAATCCGTTGCCCAGGGCCCACTGCTCGGCGACCTCACCCCAGTTCTCGTCCCGCACGTGGTCCGACATCCACCGCGCGCACTCGAGAGCCGTGCGCGCCGTCGGCCGGCGCAGGAAGCGACTGCGCCAGTAGCGATCGGCGCACCGGAAGTAGGGATCCGCGCGCAGGTCCGCCGAACGCACCTCGAAGGACGGTACGGTCCCTGCCGCCAGCAACGCCTCGGCGGTCTCCTCGCAGATGCGCTCGCGTGTTCTGACGTCGACGGAACGAGCCCCGTCCAGACGTGAGTTCACCGTTGCCGCGTCCATACGCCCCCTCGAAGTCCGCCGTGCCGTCCTCGGGATGATCACCAGAACATACCCGTGGCGGCCGGGAGTCGCGCACACGGCCGGAGGTGCGGGGCCTCAGCGGTGTCCCCGCGGGAGGTCGGCCGTCGCGGTGACGGGTGGGCGGTCGTCCGGGGCGGCGGGGAGCCGGGGTGCGGCGGGCACCATCAGCGGGGTGCCGGTCTCCGGGTCGTCGATGATGCGGCAGGGCAGGCCGAACACGTCCTCCACCAGGTCGGCCGTCATGACGGCCGTCGGGTCCCCCACGGCGGCGACGGTGCCGCCGGCCCGCATCACCACGAGGTGGGTGGCGTAGCGGCACGCCTGGTTGAGGTCGTGCAGGACCGCGACGACGGTGTGTCCCCTGCGCGCGTGCAGGTCGGCGCACAGGTCCAGCACCTCGACCTGGTGGGCGATGTCGAGGAAGGTGGTGGGCTCGTCGAGCAGCAGGACGGGGGTCTGCTGGGCGAGCACCATCGCCAGCCAGACCCGCTGGCGCTGGCCGCCGGAGAGGTCGTCGACGGGCCGGTCGGCGAGTTCCAGCACGCCGGTCCGGCGCATCGCCTCGACCACGGCGGTCTCGTCCTCGGCGGACCACTGCTTCAGCAGCCGCTGGTGCGGGTAGCGTCCGCGGGCCACCAGGTCGCCCACCGTGATGCCGCCGGGCGCGGTCGACGACTGCGGGAGCAGTCCGAGCCGGCGTGCGACCTCGCGGGTGCGGTAGGAGGCGATGGCGGCCCCGTCGAGGTAGACCTCCCCCGCCTTGGGCCTGAGCATCCGCGCCAGCGCCTTGAGCAGCGTGGACTTGCCGCACGCGTTCGGTCCGACGATCACCGTGAAGGAGCCGTCGGGGATGTCGACGCCGAGGCCGGTGGCGACGGTCCGCTGGTCGTAGGAGAGGGTCAGGTTCTCGGCCCGCAGCCGGGGCGCCGGGGTGTGCGTTGCTGTCATGCGCGGCTCTTTCGCGACTCGGTGACCAGCAGCCAGATCAGGTACAGCCCGCCGACGGTGCCGGTCGCCGCGCCCACCGGGAGGAGGGCGTCGGTGAAGAGGCGCTGCACGGCGAGATCACCGGCGGTGAGCAGGACGGCGCCCATGAGGGCGGTGGGGACCAGGGCGGGCCGGGAGGATCCGGTGAGTCTCCGGGCGACCTGGGGGGCGGCCAGGGCGACGAACCAGATGGGTCCGGCGACCGCGGTGGCGAACGCGGCCAGGGCGACGCAGACCGTGAGCAGGACGGCGCGGGTGCGCGCCACGTTCACGCCGAGCGCCGTCGCCGTGAGGTCGCCCATCTCCACCAGGGAGAGCCGGCGGGTGAGCGCGAAGGCGACCGGGAGGAGGACGACGACCGCGACGCCGATCGCGTTGGCCTGCGTCCAGCCGCGGTTGTTCAGGCTGCCGAGGAGCCACGCCTGGGCCTCCAGCGCCTCCTGGAAGGTCGCCCTGGTGATGAGGTACGAGTTGACGGCCAGCAGCAGGGCGCTCACCCCGATGCCGATGACCACCAGCCGGAAGCCCTGCAGTCCCCGGCCCGTGACGAGGAGGGAGACGGCGGCGGCCGTCGAGAGCCCCCCGATCAGCGCGCCGAGCGCGATCTGGGTCATGCTGCCGTGCAGCACGATGATGACGGTCAGGGCGCCGACGGCCGATCCGTTGGTGAAGCCGATGACGTCGGGGCTGCCGAGCGCGTTGCCGGTCAGGCTCTGCAGGATTCCGCCGCTGACGGCGAGGGCGGCGCCGACGCAGACCGCGGTGACCAGCCGCGGCATGCGCAGGGTGTTGACGATGAAGTCGGCGCCGGGCGATCCGCCGCCGGTCAGGGCCCGGACGACCTCCGCGACGGAGAGCTCGAAGTCCCCGGTGGTCAGGCTGACGCCCACGACCGCGACGAGCACGGCGAGCAGCACGGCGGTCACGGCGACGGAGCGGCTCGGGATCCGCAGCGAGATCCCCCCTCCCCCGGCGCGCACGACCAGGCCGCTGACGACCCGGGACCGCGCGGTGCCCGCGAGGGCCGGGGGCGCGGCGGGCCCGGCGTCGGCGGGGGTCCCGCTCCGGCGTGCGGGGCTCACAGCATGACCAGCTTCCGGCGACGGCACAGCGCGATGAACAGCGGTGCGCCGAGGAACGCGGTGACGATCCCGACCTGCACCTCGCCCGGGGCGCCGAGCACCCGGCCGAGGACGTCGGCGCCGATCAGCAGCACGGGCGCGAGCAGCATCGAGTACGCCATCACCCACCGCTGGTCCGGGCCGACCGCGAACCGGGCCACGTGCGGAACCGCCAGGCCGACGAAGCCGATCGGTCCGGCGGCGGCGGTGGCGGCACCGCACAGCAGCATCACGGCGACGGCGCCCAGCACCCGCGTCCGGCCGACGTGGACGCCCAGGGCGCGCCCCGTCTGGTCGCCCATGGCCAGGGCGTTGAGCGCGGGGGCGAGCCCGAGGGCGAGCAGGACTCCGACGGCGACGAACGGCGCCACGACCTGGATGACGTCGTAGTACCGGCCGGCGAGGGAGCCGGCGGTCCAGAAGCGGAACTGGTCGAAGGCGCGTGGACGCAGCAGCAGCACGGCCGAGTTGAAGGCGTACAGCACCGCCGTGACGGCGGCGCCCGCGACGACGAGACGGTCGGGTGTGGCCGTCGTGCGTCCGGAGGAGCCCAGCAGGTGGACGACCAGCGTCGCCACGACCGCGCCGAGGAGCGCGAACCACACCTGGCCCAGGACCGATCCCACCCCGAGGAACGCGATGCACACGACCACCGCGGTGGAGGCGCCCAGGTTCACGCCGAGCAGTCCCGGGTCGGCGAGCGGGTTGCGGGTCATCGCCTGCATCAGGGCGCCGGACAGCCCGAGGGCCGTGCCGACGAGGAGGCCGAGGAGCGTCCGCGGGATGCGGTAGTCGTGGATGATGACGGAGTTCTCCGACCCGTCGGGACTCCACAGCAGACTCCACGTCGCGGTGAACGGGATGCCCTTCGTGCCCACCCACACGCCGACCAGTCCGACGAGGACGAGCGCGCCGAGCGCGAGGAGGAGTCCGAGGCCGCGCAGCGCGGCCGTCCTCCGCCGCGTCGCGGGCGCGGCCGGGGCGGGAGCCCGTCTCCTCGTCACCGCCCCGGTTTCGACCGTCAACGACAACTCCCCCAGGCGGCGCCGGTCTGACTTAGGCGAGGCTAACCGAAGGGGAAGCGAAGGGTCAACGAGCCGTCGGATACGGGGTGTTGGGCGTGCGGGGTGGGGCCGGTGCGGCGCGTGCGCGGTGCCGTGCGCCCGGCGACGCGTTCTACAGCGGCAACGATGTTCAGGATAGCCTTACCTCACCAACTGAACCCCGCGGAGGGACCGCATGCCGGCTGGAGGACCGACCGGAGGGCACGTCCTGCGAGGAGCGATCGGGGGCCAGCGCCGCCGTGTCGTCACGGCATCGCTCCTCGGCATGGGGCACCAGGCGTGCGAGGCCCTGGTCCCCGTGGTGGTGGGGGTGGTCATCGACGAGGCGGTGGCGAAGGGGTCCTCCGGCGCCCTGCTGCGCCTGCTGGTGCTGCTCGCCGTCCTCTTCCTCGTCCTGTCCACGTGTTACCGCACCGGCGCCCGGATCACGGAGGCCGCGGGTGAGCACGCCACGCACCGGTTGCGCCTCGACGTCGGCGCCCGGGTGCTCGACCCGCGCGGCGGCGCCGACGCGGACCGGCTCCCGGGCGCCCTGACCAGCGTCGCCACCCATGACGCCCGGCGCGTGGGCGCGGCGGTGACCGCCCTGTCGTACGGGGCCTCGGCGATCGCCGCCCTGGCGGTCAGCGCGGTGGCGCTGCTGCGCGTCTCGGTGCCGCTCGGTCTGCTCGTCCTGCTCGGCATCCCGCCCCTGCTGTGGCTGGGGCACCGCATCAGCGGACCGCTGGAGCGGCGCAGCGAGACGGAGCAGGAACGCGCCGCCCACGCCTCGGGTGTCGCCGCCGACCTGGTCGGGGGGCTGCGCGTGCTCAAGGGCATGGGGGCCGAGTCGGCGGCCGTGTCGCGCTACCGGCTGACCAGCCGGGACTCGCTGGCCGCGGCGCTGCGTGCCGCGCGGAGCCGGGCCGGGCACGAAGGCGCGGTGCTCGCGCTGACCGGCGTCTTCATCGCGGTCATCGGCCTGGTGGGCGCGTATCTGGCGATGCGCGGCACCATCAGCGTCGGCGAGTTGGTGGCGGCGGTGGGACTCGCCCAGTTCCTGCTCGGGCCGTTCCAGCTGCTCGCCTACGTCAACGCCGAGTTCGCCCAGGGCCGCGCCTCGGCGCGGCGGATCGCCGAGGTGCTGGCGGCGCCCGCCGCCGTGGAGCCGGGCGGGTCCGCGCTGCCCGACCCGGTCGCCGGCGGTCTCCGGCTGCGCGGCGTGTCGCTCGGCGCGCTGCGGGGGGTCGACCTCGACATCGCCCCGGGCGGCCTCGTCGGTGTCGTGGCCGGGGACCCGGCCGCGGCGCACGACCTGCTGGTGTGCCTGGCCCGGGAGTCGGACCCGGCCGAGGGCGTGATCGAGCTCGACGGCGTGCCCCTGACCGGTCTGGACCCCGACGACGTCCGCCGGGCCGTGCTGGTCGCCCCGCACGACGCGGACCTGTTCGAGACCAGTCTGCTGGACAACGTGCGCGGCGCGGCGGACACGGCCGCGGCGAAGGTGGAGGCGGCGCTGACGGCCTCGGCGGCCGACGACGTCGCCCGGCTGCTGCCGGACGGGGCGGACACCGTCCTCGCCGAGCGCGGCCGCTCCCTCTCCGGCGGCCAGCGGCAGCGCGTCGCGCTCGCCCGGGCGCTGGCCGCCGACCGTCCGGTGCTCGTCCTGCACGACCCGACCACCGCGGTGGACACGGTCACCGAGTCGCGGATCGCCGCCCGGCTGCGGGACGTCCGCCGGGGCCGCACCACGGTGCTGGTCACCACCAGTCCCGCGCTGCTGGCGGTGACCGACCGGGTGGTGGTGCTCGACGGGGGGACGGTGGCCGCCGACGGGCGGCACGCCGGACTCGTCGCCGCCGACGCGGCCTACCGGGCGGTGGTGCTGGCATGACGTCCGCGCACCCCACCGGGACCGGCGCCCACGACCGCGCCGGCGATCCGGCCGGTGACGACCGCGCCGACGACGACCGCGCCGACGCCCCGACCGACGGCGGACGGACCGAGGAGACGATGAGCGACGCCCGCGCCCTGGACCGCGCCCTGCTGCCGACCGCCTCCGGGGCCGAGACCCTGGCCGCACTCCGCTCGCTGCTGCGCGGCCACCGCCCGCTGCTGGCGGCGGCGGCGGCCGTGCTGGTCGCCGGGACGGGCATCGGCCTGCTGACCGCGCCCCTGCTCGGGCATGTCGTCGACCTGGTGGTGGAGCGGCGCGGCACGGACGCGCTGACCGTGCCCATGGTCCTGCTCGTCGCGGTCGCGGTGGCGCGCGGCGCCGCCACCGCGATCGGCAGTTCCCTCGTCGCCCGGCTGGGCGAGACCGTGCTCGCCGCCCTGCGCGAGCGGTTCGTCGAGCGGGCCCTCGCGCTGCCGCTCGAACGCGTCGAGGAAGCCGGCTCGGGCGACCTGGTCTCCCGGGTGACCGGCGACGTCGCCGTGATCACCAAGTCGGTGCGCCAGGCCCTGCCGGAGTTCACCCGGTCCGCCGTCACGATCGTGCTGACCCTCGTGGGCCTCGCCGTGCTGGACTGGCGGTTCCTGCTCGCGGTGCTGCCGGCCGTGCCCGTGCAGGTCCTGTCCGTGCGCTGGTACCTGCGCCGGGCCGCTCCCGTGCACGCCGACCACCGGGTGGCCACCGGCGCGCTCCAGCACCAGCTCCTCGACAGCGTCGGCGGGGTCCGCACCGTCCGCGCCTTCCGGCTGGGCGGGCCGCACGTGGCCCTCGTGGAGCGGCGGTCGCGCTCCGCCCTCGACCTGGCGCTGCGCGGGATCCACGTCGTGACCGGGTTCTTCTCCCGGCTCAACCTCGCCGAGTTCATCGGCCTGAGCTCGATCCTGGTCACCGGCTTCGTGCTGGTCGACGACGGATCGGTGAGCATCGGCACGGCGACCGCGGCCGCGCTGTACTTCCACAGCCTGTTCAACCCGGTCAACGCCGCGCTGTTCCTCCTCGACGACGCGCAGTCCGCGGGCGCGAGCCTGGCCCGTCTGGTCGGCGTGTCCGAGCCGGCCGCCGCGACGCGGCGGCCGGAGGGCCGGGCCGTGCCGGTGGACGGCTCGGTCAAGGTCTCCTCGCTCGACCACGCCTACGTACCCGGCCACCCGGTGCTGCGCGACGTCGACCTGGAGGTGGGCGGCGGGGAGCGGGTCGCCCTGGTCGGCTCGAGCGGGGCGGGCAAGACGACGCTGGCCAAGCTGATCGCGGGGGTGCACCGGCCGTCCCGCGGGTCGATCACGCTGGGCGGGGTCGACGCGGACGACCTGGGCCCCTCGGGGGTCCGCCGGGCGGTGGCGCTCATCAGCCAGGAGGTGCACGTCTTCGCCGGCCCGCTGGCCGAGGACCTGCGGCTGGCCCGGCCCGGGGCCGGTGACGAGGAGCTGCGGGCGGCCCTGGCGAAGGTCGGTGCCCTGGAGTGGGCCGAGGCGCTGCCCGACGGCCTGGACACGGTCGTCGGTGAGGGCGGGCACCGGCTGACGGTGACCCAGGCCCAGCATCTGGCCCTGGCCCGCCTGGTGCTGGCCGACCCGCCGATCGCCATCCTGGACGAGGCGACCGCCGACGCGGGCAGCGCGGGCGCGCGGGTCCTGGAGACGGCCGCGCTCAGGGCCCTGGAGGGGCGCACGGGCCTGGTGGTGGCCCATCGGCTGCCGCAGGCCGCGACCGCCGACCGGGTCGTGGTCCTCGACGGGGGGCGGGTCGTCGAGACCGGCACGCACGAGGAACTGGTCGCGGCGGGCGGCCGTTACGCCGAGCTGTGGGCCGCGTGGTCCGACAGCCGTCCGGGGGCGGCGCCGTCGGCGCAGGACGCCGGGGCGTGAGGAGGCCGCGGAGAGACCGCGGACAGGGGGCGCGGGGACGGCACGGCCGCCCGCGGCGCGGAACTCCCCGCGGGCGGCCGTAGGGGTACGGGTCAGTCCTGCCGGGCGGCCAGGCTCGCGGGGCGCAGGTCGGTCCAGTGGGTCTCCACGTAGGCCAGGCAGGCCTCGCGGGTGTCCTCGCCGAAGACGGTCCGCCACCCGGCCGGCACGTCCGCGAAGGACGGCCACAGCGAGTGCTGGTTCTCGTCGTTGACCAGGACCAGGAAACGGCCCTGCGGATCCTCGAACGGGTTGGTCGTCATGCGTGGTCACTCCTCGTGGACGGTGCGGTGGTCAGGTCCGTCAGGCGCCGGTCCGGGTCGGCCGCGGCGTCGCGCAGCAGGGCGAGCAGGTCGTCGGCGAGCCGCCGTGCCGCGGCGGTGCCGAGCAGGTCGGTGGCGTGGACGAGCGCGCAGTGCACCGGGCCGTCGCCGCGCGGTTCGTGGAAGCCGAGCGTCAGCTCGGCTCGCGCCGAGCCCGTGGGGAGGGCGCTCAGCGAGCCGAGGCCGCCCTCCAGCCGTTCCAGGTCGGCCTGTTCGTGGTGGACCACCATGACCTGCGGTCCTCGGGGAGGCAGGCCGGTGGCGCGCACCACCTCGTCGAACGGCACCTCCTGCCGGTCCAGGGCGCCGAGCGTCGTCTCCCGTACCCGGGTCAGCAGTTCCGTGAAGGTGGGGTCGCCCGCCGTGTCGGTGCGCAGCACGACCGTGTTGAGGAAGCAGCCGACGAGATCGGTGAGCCGGTCGTCGCCGCGGCCGGCCACCATGGTGCCGATGGGCAGGTCGGTGCCCGCGCCGTGTGCGGTGAGCAGCGCCGCCAGGGCCGAGTGCAGCACCATGAACATGCTGGTGCCGGTGGCCCGGGCGAGCCGGTCCACGTCGGCGTGCAGCCGCTCGTCGAGCACGAAGCCGACGTGCCCGGCGGTCCGGCGCGACGGAGCGGGCGGGGCGGGACGCGGCCGGTCCGCCGGGAGCGCGAGCACGCCCGGTACGTCCTCCAGTGCCTGCCGCCAGTAGTCCAGTTGCCGGCCGCCGCGGCTGTCCGGGTCGGCGAGGTCGCCCAGCACCTCGTGCGCCCAGCGGGTGTAGTCGGCGTACGTCACCGGCAGCGGCTCCCATCCGGGTTCCCGGCCCCGGGTGCGGGCCGCGTACGCGGTGGTGAGGTCGCGGAGCAGGGGGACCACCGACCACTCGTCCACGGCGAGGTAGTGCATGGTCAGCAGGATCGCCTGGCCGCCGTCCGCGGCGGTGAGCAGCCGGACCCGCAGGGGTGCCCGCGTCGTCGGGTCCGCCTCCTCCCCCGCGCGTTCGGCGAGGCGCGCGTCGAGGTCGGCGCAGTGTTCGACGGCGAGGGCGGCGGGCTCGACGGCCCGCGGGAACACCGTGCCGTCGCGTTCGGTGAACGCGGTGCGCAGCGGCTGGTGCCGGGCCGTCACATCGGCCAGCGCGGCGGCGAGCGCGTTCGCGTCCAGCCCGCCCGGCGAGCGCAGCACCAGGGCGTGGTCGGGGCGCGGATCGCGCCGGTGGGCGTCCCACTGCCACCGCTGGACCGGCGCGACGGGCCGGTCGGCGGCCACGGCCGCGCCGTCCCCGGCCGGGCGCAGCGCGGGCCCGGCGGCCGCGGCGCCGTCGAGCTTGGCGGCGAGGCCGGCGACGGTCAGCGCGTCGAAGACGTCCCGGATGCTCAGTTCCGCGCCGAACTCGGTGCGGATCCGGCCCAGCAGCCGCATCGCGGCCATCGAGTGGCCGCCCAGCGCGAAGAAGTCGTCGTGGACGCCGACGCCGTCCAGTCCGAGGACCTCGCGGAACAGTCCGGCCAGCCGGGCCTGCGTCCGGGTGGCGGGACGGGCGTCGCCGGTCATGGCGGACCAGTCCGGTGCGGGCAGCGCCCTGCGGTCCAGCTTGCCGTTGGGCGTCAGCGGCAGCGGGCCGTCCAGCGGCACGACGAGAGCCGGGACCATGTACTCGGGCAGCAGCCCGGCGACATGGGCGCGCAGCTCCTGCGGGTCGGGTTCCGCGCCGCCGTCGGGCACGACGTAGCCGACGAGGCGCACGATGTCCCCGTCGCGGTCGGCCGTCACGGTGGCCTGGCCGACCGCCGGGTGCGCGGCGAGGACGGCCTCGATCTCGCCGAGTTCGATGCGGAACCCCCGGATCTTCACCTGGGTGTCCACCCGGCCGAGGAAGTCGAGGTTGCCGTCCGCCCGCCAGCGGGCGCGGTCGCCGGTGCGGTACATCCGGCCGCCGGGCGGCCCGAACGGGTCGGCGACGAACCGCTCGGAGGTCAGCGCCGCCTTGCCGAGGTAACCGCGGGCGAGACCGCGCCCGGCCACGTACAGCTCCCCCGCCACACCCGGCGGGACCGGCCGCAGGTGCTCGTCGAGCACGTAGCAGCGGGTGTTGGGGTCGGGGCGGCCGATGGGCACCCGGCCGGGCGGGCGGCCGCCGTGCTCGCGGGAGGGCCACAGGGTGGAGTTGACGGTGGCCTCGGTGAGTCCGTAGGCGCAGATCAGGTGGGCGGTGGTGCCGAACCGTGCGAACAGGTCCGGCGGCACGGTCTCGGTGCCGACCAGGACGGTCGAGCCTTCGGGCAGTTCGCAGCCGGGCGGCAGGGCGGAGACCAGGGACGGCGGCAGGATCATGTGGGTGATCCGCTGGTCGGCGAGGAAGTCGGTGAGGGCCTCTCCGGCGACCCGTGCCTCCTCGGGGACCAGGACCAGCCGGCCGCCGTGGCACAGCGCCATCGACAGTTCGAAGACGAACACGTCGAAGCCGATGGAGGCGAACTGGAGCACCCGGCTGTCGGGGCGCAGCTCCATCCGGTCGACGGCGGTGGCGACCAGGCTGGAGATGCCCTCGTGGGAGACGACGACGCCCTTGGGCCGGCCCGTCGAACCGGAGGTGTAGATCACGTACGCGGCCCGGTCCAGCGGGACGGGGGGCCGGTCCACGGGGGTGCCGGGCAGCCGGTCGAGCTCGGCGGCGGTTCCGGGCGCGTCCAGCAGCAGCACGGGGACGTGCGGCACGTCGGGGATCTTGCCGGCCACCGGCTCGCTGCCGACGACGAGCGCGGCGCCCGAGTCCTCGATCATGTAGGTGAGGCGGTCGGCCGGGTGTGCCAGGTCCAGCGGCAGGAACGCGGCCCCGAGCCTCAGCGCGGCGAGCACGGTCGCGACCGTGTCGACCGAGCGGGGCACGGCCACCCCGACCACGCTCTCGGCCCCCACGCCGTGCGCGGCGAGGAGCCGCGCGATGCGGTCGGCCCGCGCGTCGAGCTGGGCGTACGTCACCGGGCGGGAGCGTTCGACGACGGCGACCGCGTCGGGCCGCTCGGCCGAGCGCCGGGCGAACTGGTCGGGCAGGGAGGTCTCCTCGACGTCCCGGGCGGTGTCGTTGAACCGCTCCAGGACCAGCCGCCGTTCGTCGGCGGAGAGGATCTCCGCCCGGGAGACGGGCCGGTCGGGCGCGGCGACCAGGGCGGCGACGAGCCTGCGCAGCCGCTCGCCGACCGCCTCGGCGGTGTCGTGGTCGAACAGCTCGGTGGCGTACTCCAGACGGCAGCGGAGCGAGCCCGCCGCGCCGTCGGCCCTCTGGTGCTCGGTGAAGCTGAACACCAGGTCGAACTTGGCCGGACCGACCCCGAAGGGCACGTACCGCGCGCTCAGTCCGGGCAGTTCCAGCGCGTCGCCCGTGCGGAGGTGATGGCCGACCATCACCTGGAACAGCGGGTTGCGGGAGAGCGACCGGGCCGGGTTGATCGCCTCCACCACCGACTCGAACGGCACGTCCGCGTGGGAGAACGCGGCCAGGTCGCTCTCGCGGATCCGGGCCAGCAGCTCGGTGAAGGCGGGGTCGCCGCCGAGGTCGGCCCGCAGCACCAGGGTGTTGACGAAGAAGCCCACCAGGTCGTCCAGCGCCTGGTCGCCGCGGCCCGCGATCGGCGCACCGAGCGGGATGTCGGTTCCGGCGCCCATGCGGTGGAGCAGGGTGGCGACGGCGGCGTGCACCACCATGAACATGCTGGCGCCGGTGTCCCGGGCGAGCCGCCGCAGCCCTTCGTACACCGCGGCGTCGAAGTCGATGTCGAGCCCGGCTCCGGAGAACACCGGACGCGCGGGCCGCGGCCGGTCGGCGGGCAGGTCGAGTTCCTCCGGGGCTCCCGCCAACGCCGTCCGCCAGTACGCCAGCTGGCGTGCGGCCAGGCTGTCCGGGTCGGCGGGGTCGCCGAGCAGCCGCCGCTGCCACAGGGCGTAGTCGGCGTACTGCACGGGCAGGGGCGGCCACTCGGGGGCCGCACCGGCGAGGCGGGCGCGGTAGGCGGTGGCCAGGTCGCGCAGGAACGGGCGGTCGGACCACTCGTCGGTGGTGATGTGGTGCAGCAGCAGCACGACGACGTGGTCCTCGGGGGAGATCTCCACGAGCGTGGCGCGCAGCGGCAGTTCACGGGCGAGGTCGAACGGCCGGGCGACGGCGGTGTCGACGATGCCGGGCACCTCGTCCTCGGCTGCGCGGACGTGCTCCACCACCGGGCGTGCCCGGCCGGCGGGCAGGACGCGCTGGTACACCCGGCCGTCCCGCTCGGTGAAGACGGTGCGCAGCGCCTCGTGACGGGCCGTCACATCGGTGAGGGCCGCGCTCCACGCCGTGCGGTCGAGCGCTCCGCGCACCCGCATCACCAGCGGGAAGTTGTACGCGGCGGAGGTGCACTCGATCTGCTGGACGACCCACAGCCGCTGCTGGGCGTGGGACAGCGGCAGTTCGGCGGGGCGCTGTGCGGCGGTGAGCGCGGGGCGGGCGGGGGCGTCCGAGCGGCCGGTGCGCCGGGCCAGCTCCGCGACGGTGGGTGCCTCGAACAGGTCCCGGATGGCGAGTTCCACGCCGAGGGCGGCGCGGGCGCGGCTGACCAGCCGGGTGGCCAGCAGGGAGTGCCCGCCGAGCTCGAAGAAGTCGCTGTCGGCCCCGATGCCGTCCGCGGGCAGTCCGAGCACGTCGGCGAAGAGCGCGCGGAGCGTCTCCTCCCGCGGGGTGCGCGGCGGCCGGCCGGCGCCCGTGCCGGTGAGGTCGGGGGCCGGCAACGCCTTGACGTCGAGCTTGCCGTTGACGGTCAGCGGCAGGGTGTCCACCGGGACGAGGGCGGACGGGACCATGTAGTCCGGAAGAGCCGCCTTCAGGTGCTCCCGGAGCCGCTGCAGCCGGTCCTCCCCGCTTCCGCGCCCTCTTCCGGCACCACGTACCCGACCAGGCGCTTCGTCCCGGCGGACGGCACCGCCACCACGGCGGCACGGGCGACTTCGGGGTGCGCGGACAGGGCGGCGGCGATCTCGGCCGGCTCGATGCGGTAGCCGCGGATCTTCACCTGGTCGTCGGTGCGGCCGAGGAAGTCCAGCAGCCCGTCCGGGCGTTGCCGCACCAGGTCACCGGTGCGGTACATGCGCTCGCCCGGCTCGCCGAACGGGTCGGCGACGAACCGCTCGGCGGTCAGTCCCGGACGGTCGTGGTAGCCGCGGGCGAGGCCCGTTCCGGCGATGTACAGCTCGCCGGGGCAGCCCGGCGGGACGGGGCGGAGCATCGTGTCGAGCACGTGGGCGCGGGTGCCCCGGATGGGCAGGCCGACGGTCGGGGTGGCGCTGTCCCCGGTGGAGCCGCCCAGGGTGTTGATGGTGTACTCGGTGGGTCCGTACAGGTTGTAGCCGTAGGTGCCCTCCGTGCGGCGCAGTCTCGTCCAGACCGTGTCGGACACGGCCTCGCCGCCCAGCAGGACCAGGGCGGGCCGGTGCCGGCCCGCGGCCTCGTCCCGTTCGAGCAGGCCCTCCTCGATCAGCAGCTCGGCGTAGGTCGGGGTGACGTTGACGACGTCGACGGCGTGCCGGTCGCAGTAGGCCACCAGGGCCTGCGCGTCGCGGCGCAGCTCCTCGTCGCAGATGTGCACCTCGTGGCCCTCGACGAGCCACAGCAGCTCCTCCCAGGACATGTCGAACGCGAAGGAGACGGTGTGCGCGATCCGCAGCCGCCGCCCCCCGGCGGAGGCGATGGCCGGGTCGAAGATCTCCCTCTGGTGGTTGAGCTGCATGTTCGTCAGCCCGCGGTAGGGGGTGACGACGCCCTTGGGGCGTCCGGTGGAACCGGAGGTGTAGATGACGTACGCCGGGTGCTCCAGCCGGTCCGGCACGCCACGGGCGAACGCCGGCCGCTCGGCGTCGGTGACCGGGCCGTCCGGGAGCGCGGCGAGCCCGGCCGCCACGGAGGGGTCGTCCAGCAGCAGTTCGGGCGCGGGCCGTCCGGTCCCCTCCCGCAGGGCGGGGGCGACGGCCGTGGTGGAGATCAGGCACAGCGGGCCGGTGTCGGCGACCATCAGGCGCAGCCGTTCGGCGGGGTGGTCGAGGTCGAGCGGCAGGTAGGCGGCCCCGGTGCGCAGCACCGCGAACAGGGCCGCGACCGTGTCGAGGGAGCGGGGCAGCGCGAGCGCGACGGCCCGCTCCGGGCCCGCCCCCCTGGCCAGCAGCATCCGGGTCAGCCGGTTGATCCGGGCGTCCAGCTCGGCGTAGGTCAGGGACTGTTCGCCGAAGACCAGCGCGACGGCGTCCGGGGTGCGGGCGGCCTGGGCGGCGAGCAGGTCGGCGACGGTGTCGTCGGGCACCGGTTCGCGGGACGTCTCCCGGGCGGCGGCCAGGGCGGCCCGCTCGGACGGCAGCAGCAGGTCCACGCCGGCGGTCCGGGCGGCGTCGGCGTCAGGTCCGGCGAGGGCCTCGACCAGCCGTTCCAGCACGGTCGTGAACCGGTCCAGGATCACCGTCGCGGCGTCGGGGCCGAACAGGTCGGGGCGGGCGGCCAGGGTCACCCGCAGCCGGGTCTGCGGGGTGACGATCAGGGTGAGCGGGAAGTGGGTGCCGTCCACGTTGGACACGCCGGTGATGCCGTGCCGCCGGCGGAGCGCGGCGGCCCGCTCCTCGCCGTCGGCCGAGCGCAGCACGAACAGGGTGTCGAACAGCCGGCGGTGGCCGGTCTCCTGCTGCAGGACGCCGAGTCCCACGTACTCGTACGGCATGACCGCCGCGCGCTCGGACTGCGTCCTGCGCACCAGGTCGAGCAGGGGTTCACCGGGGCGGAAGGCGATGCGGGCCGGGACCGTGTTGAGGAACATGCCGATGATGCCGGCCACGTCGGGGACGTCCGCGGGCCGTCCGGCCACGGCGGTGCCGAAGGCGACGTCCGTGCGGCCGGTCAGCGCCGAGAGGACCAGCCCCCAGGCGGTGTTCAGCACGGTGTTCGGGGTGAGTGCGTGCCGCCGGGCGGCGGTGCGCAGCCGGTCGCTCAGCTCCCGGCTCAGCGTCGTGCCGAAGTCCGCCGGGATCACCGGGCCGCCGTCGCGCCCGGCCGGGGCGACCAGGGTCGGTTCGTCGAAACCGGCGAGCGCCCGGCGCCACGCGGTCAGGGCCGCCTCGGTGTCCTGCCGGTCCAGCCAGTCCAGGTAGTCCCGGTAGGAGCCGGGGGCCGGCAGCCCGGTGACGTCGCCGGCGCGCTCGTACAGCGTGAACAGTTCCTCCAGGAACAGCCAGGCGGACCAGCCGTCCCACAGGATGAGGTGGTGGGTGACGACCAGCCGGTCCCGGCCGTCGCCGAGGTGCAGGAGGAGCAGGCGGGCGAGCGGCGGCGCGGTCAGGTCGAAGCGCCGGCGGCGGTCCGCCGCGAGGAGTTCCTCCGTGCGGGCCCGCCGTGCGTCGGCCGGCAGCCCGGTGAGGTCGTGCTCCACGAGCGGGATCTCGGCCCGGTCCGCGATGAACTGCACCGGGCGGGGCAGGCCGTCGCTGACGAATCCGGCGCGCAGGCCGGTGTTGCGCCCCAGCAGCGACCGGCACGCGGCGCGCAGCCGGCCGGCGTCCACGCGGTGGTCCAGGTCCAGGGTCTCCTGGGAGAGGTAGACGTCGAGGGCGTCGCCCGTGTCGTAGGTGGCGTGGAAGTACATGCCCTCCTGGAGCGGGGACAGGGGCCAGATGTCCGCGACCCCGAAGGCGCCGGCGGCGGCCTCGACCCGGGCGGTCTCCTCCGGGCCGAGCACGGGTCCGGCGGGCGCGGCGGGGGGCTCGGGGGCCGGCGGTGCGCCGGCCCCCGTGGTGAGCTGGGCCAGCAGGGCGCGCAGGGCGGGGTCGACCGCGGCCCCGGACTGCTCCTGCCGCTCCAGTACGGCCTTCAGGGCGGCCGCGGCCTGCCCGGCCTCGGCGGCCGGGACGGTCACGGCGGGGCCCTCCCCGGCGGTCGGGGGCGCGGTCCGGGAGTCGTCGCCGGCGCCGGCCGGCCCGGCCACGGCGGCCAGGCCGGCCGGGGTGCGGTGCTCGAACACGTCGCGCGGGGTGAGGGCGAGTCCGTGCTCCCTGGCCCGGGTGGCGACGGTGATGGAGGTGAGGCTGTCACCGCCGAGGGCGAAGAAGTCGTCGTCGGCGCCGACCGCGGGCACCCCGAGCACCGCGGCGAAGGTCTCGCACAGGGCGCGCTCCCGCCCGTCGGCCGGTGCGCGTCCGCCCGCCGCGGGGGCGAAGGAGGGCGCGGGCAGCGCGTTGACGTCGAGCTTGCCGCTCGGGGTGAGCGGCAGTTCGTCGATCACCACGACGGCGCCCGGCAGCAGGGCCGCGGGCAGGGTGTCCGCGAGGGCCGCGCGCAGGGTCCCGGCGTCCACCGGCCCGGCGCCGGGTTCGGGGACGGCGAATCCGACGAGCACGCCGTCGCGCAGGGTCACGGCCGACCGGGCGACGCCCGGCAGGGCGGTGAGCGCCGCCTCGATCTCCCCCGGTTCGACGCGGTTGCCCCGGATCTTGACCTGCCGGTCGGTGCGCCCGAGGTACTCGACCACCCCGTCGGCGCGGCGCCGCACCAGGTCCCCGGTGCGGTACATGCGCTCGCCCGGCCCGCCGAACGGGTCGGCGACGAACCGCTCGGCGGTCAGTCCCGGACGGTCGTGGTAGCCGCGCGCCAGCTGGACGCCGCCGAGGTGGAGTTCGCCGGGCACCCCGTCGGGCACCGGGCGCAGGAAGGAGTCCAGCACGTACAGCCTGGTGTTCCACACGGGGCGGCCGATCGGCACGGTGAGGCCGTCGGCGCCGTCGTACGGGAAGTACGTGACGTCGACGGCCGCCTCGGTGGGGCCGTAGAGGTTGTGCAGGGGCACCGGGCCGTGCCCCGGGCGGGAGGTGAGGTCCCGCCAGCGCGCGGCGTCCGCGCCGGTGAGCGCCTCCCCGCTGCAGAAGGTGCGGCGCAGGCTCGCCGCCCAGTCCGGCCCGCCCGGGGCGGCCTCCACGGCCCGGAGGAACGCGGCCAGCATCGACGGCACGAAGTGCGTCGTCGTGATCCGCTCGGTGCGGATCAGCCCGGCCAGGTAGGCCGGGTCGCGGTGGCCGCCGGGGCGGGCGAGGACGACGGTCGCCCCCTCGGTCAGGGGCCAGAAGAACTCCCACACCGACACGTCGAAGCCGGCCGGCGTCTTCTGCAGCACCCGGTCGTCCGCGGCGAGCCCGTACTCCCCCTGCATCCAGGCGAGCCGGTTGACGATCGCCCGGTGCGTGACCACGACGCCCTTGGGGCGCCCGGTGGAGCCGGAGGTGTGGATCAGGTACGCGGGGTGGTCGGGGCCGGCCGGCCGTCCCGGGCCCCCGGGAACGTCCTCCTCCTCGTCCCGGTCCACCACCAGGTGGGCCAGGCCCGGCACGCCGGGCAGCCGTCCGGCGTCCCGGGCGGTGGTCACGACGGTCCGCGCTCCCGAGTCGCCGAGCACGAACGCGATCCGTTCGGCGGGGTGGTCGAGGTCGACGGGCAGGTAGGCGGCGCCCGACTTGAGGACGCCCAGCAGGGCGACCACCAGGTCCGCCGACCGCTCCACGGCGACCGCGACGAACCGCTCGGGGCCCGCTCCGCGGGCCCGCAGCCGCCGGGCCAGGGCCTCGGCGCGCCGGTCGAGTTCCGCGTAGGTGAGCGTGACGTCCTCGAAGACGACGGCCGTGGCGTCGGGGGTGCGCGCGGTCTGCGCGGCGACCAGCGCGGGGAGGGTGGTGCCGGGCACCGGGTGCGCGGTGGCGTTCAGCTCGGTGAGGCGGTCCCGCTCCCGGTCGGAGAGCAGCCCGGTCCGGGCGACCGGGCGGCCGGGGTCGGCGGCCAGGGTCCGCAGCAGGGCCGTGAACCGGTGGGCGACTCCGGTCACCGTCGGCCGGTCCAGCCGTGCCGCGTCGTGCTTGAACCGCAGCAGCAGCCGGCCGCCCCGCGGCTCGGCGACGAGCGCGAGGGGGTAGTGCACGGCGTCGAGCACGTCGACGCCCGTGACGCGCAGGGTGTCCGTGCCCCGGTCGGCCGTCGTGTCGAGGGCCGGGTGGTTCTCGAACACGACGAGGGTGTCGAACAGTTCGCCGCAGCCCGCGGCCCGCTGGATGTCGGCGAGACCGAGGTGCTGGTGGTCCAGGAGGGCCGCGTGCTCGTCCTGGACGCGCCGGAGCAGCCCGGCGAGGGACTCATCCGGCCGCAGGCGTACGCGGGCCGGGACGGTGTTGATGAACAGGCCGACGGCACGGCCGGGATCGCCGCTCCCGGTGCTCCGGCCGGACACCGTGGTGCCGAACACGACGTCCCGGCTGCCGGTCAGGCCGCCGATCAGCAGCCCCCAGAGGCCGTGGACGACGGTGCTCGGGGTGAGGCCGTGGGCCCGGGCGGTGGCGGTCAGGGCCGCGGTGAGGTCGTCGGGCAGGCGGATGTCGACCTGGTCCGGCCGGGCGGGTGTCCGTCCGCCGTCCGCCGTCGTGAGGGCGTCGGCGAGCCGGGTGGGTCCCTCGAGGCCGGACAGCGCCCGCCGCCACGCCTCCCGCGCGGCGTCGCGGTCCCGGCCGGCCAGCCGGGCCAGGTGGGGGTACGGGTCGACGGGCTCCGGCAGTTCCTCGCCCCGGTGGGCGGCGAGCAGTTCGCGCAGCAGGACGGAGAGCGACCAGCCGTCGGCGACGATGTGGTGCAGGGTGAGCAGGAGGCGGTGGCGCCGCCCGTCCCGGATGAGGGTGGCGCGCAGCAGCGGCGGCCGGGCGAGGTCGAACGGCTCGGCCCGGTCCGCCGCCAGCAGGTCGTCCAGCGCGGTTCCGGCGGTGTCGGCCTCCCGCCAGGGCAGGGCCGCCTGCCGCGCGAGCCGCTGGACGACCCGGCCGTCGGGCAGCTGGCGGAACGAGGCGCGCAGCAACGGGTGCCGGTCGACGAGGAGTTGCAGCGTGCGGCGCAGCCGGTCCGGTGCGACCGGGCCCGCGAGGTCGAGGAGCTGCTGGACCAGGTACAGGTCGGGGGCGCCGGCGTCGAACCGCGCGTGGAAGAAGAAGCCCTCCTGGAGCGGGGAGACCGGCAGGGCGTCCTCGTCCAGGTCCACCGGGGTCACGGGTGCCGGGTCGGGGGCGGCCCGGTCGGCGGTGCGGGCGAGCGCCGCCGCGGTCCGCTGCCGGAACACGTCCCGCGGCGTGATCGCCAGCCCGGCCGCACGGGCGCGGTGGACGAGCTGGATCGCGACGATGCTGTCGCCGCCCAGTCCGAAGAAGCTGTCGTGGACGCCCACCGAGGGCAGGCCGAGGACGTCGGCGAACAGGCCGGCGAGCGCGGTCTCGGCCGGGGTGGCCGGCGCGTCGGTCCCGCCCAGGGCGGTCCAGCGGGGGGTGGGCAGGGCGCGGTGGTCGAGCTTGCCGTTGGGCGTCAGCGGCAGGGGGCCGTCGAGGACGACGACGGCGGACGGCACCATGAACTCCGGCAGGGTGTCCGCGACACGCTCCCGCGCGGCCGTCACGGCGGCGTCGGCGTCCGCGCCCGGCGCCCCGGCGACGAGGTAGGCGACCAGGCGCTTGACGCCCCGGTGGTCCTCGCGCGCGAGGACCGCGGCCTGGGCGATGCCGGGGCAGGCCATGAAGGCGCTCTCGACCTCGCCCGGCTCGATCCGGTGGCCGCGGATCTTCAGCTGTCCGTCCGCGCGGCCGAGGAACTCCAGGTTGCCGTCGGGGGCCCAGCGCACCCGGTCGCCGGTGCGGTACATGCGGGTGCCGGGCGCGCCGAACGGGTCGGCGACGAAGCGTTCGCAGGTGAGCCCCGGCCGGCCGAGGTAGCCGCGGGCCAGTCCGCGCCCGGCGACGTACAGCTCGCCCTCGGCGCCCACGGGGACCGGCCGCAGCGCCGCGTCGAGCACGTAGGCCCGGGTGTTGGGGTCGGGCCGGCCGATGGGTGCGGGCCCCGGCCGGCCGGGCTCGGCGGGCCACAGCGTGGAGTTGACGCTCGCCTCGGTGAGACCGTAGGCGACGACGACGTTCAGCCGCCCGGCCCAGCGGGCGATCAGCTCGCCCGGCACGGCCTCGGTGCCGACGACGAGGACGGCGCCGTCGGGCAGGGAGCAGTCCTGCGGCAGCGCGGAGACGAGCGACGGCGGCAGGATCATGTGGGTGGCGCGGTGCTCGGCGATGTACTCGGTGAGGGCGGGCCCGGCGACACGGCGCTCGGCGGGGACGACGACGATCCGGCCCCCCACGCACAGCGACATGATCAGGTCCCACACCGTCACGTCGAAGCCGACCGAGGCGAACTGCACGACGCGGCTGGCGGCGTCGACGCCGATCCGGTCGGTGGCGGTGGCGACGAGGCTGCCGACGCCGTCGTGGGTGACGACGACGCCCTTGGGGCGGCCGGTGGAACCGGAGGTGTAGATGACGTACGCGGCCCGGTCCAGCGGTACCGGCGCGCGGAGGTCGGAGGCGTCCTGTGCGCCGCGCTCGTCCGCCGTGTCCGGGGCGTCGAGCAGGACACGGGCGACCGAGGGTGCCGCGGGGAGTTCCCCGGCCAGGGCGCGCACGGTGACGACGGTGCGCGCCCCGGAGTCGGACAGCATGTGGGCGATGCGGTCCTCCGGGTGGTCGGCGTCCAGCGGGAGGTAGGCGGCGCCGGCCTTGAGCACGGCGAGCAGGCAGACGACGAGCTCGGGCGAGCGGGGCAGGGCCACGGCGACGACGTCCTCGGCCCCCACCCCGCGGGAGACGAGGAGGCGGGCGAGCCGGTTGGCGTCGGCGTTCAGTTCGGCGTACGTCAGCTCCCGGTCCTCGCAGACCAGCGCGACGGCGTCGGGCGCCCGGCGGACCTGCCGCTCGAACGCGGCGGGCCAGGACAGTTCGGGCACCTCGCGCGGTGACACGCCGAGCACGCCGAGCAGCCGGCCGCGCTCGTCGGCGTCGGTGAGGTCGATCCGCCCGAGGGGACGGTCCGGGTCTTCGGCCAGGGAGTCCAGCAGCGCGAGGAAGCGCCGCTCGTGGTCGCGCAGGGCGTCCTCGTCGCAGACCTCGGCGTCCGCGTCGAGGTGGACGCGGACGCCCCGGCCCCCGGCCGTCTCGGAGAAGGTGAGGGCCAGATCGCCGGCCGGACCGAGCCACAGCGGGTGGAGTTCGGCCGTGTGGTCGCCGAAGCGCAGGTCCGCGGCCCTGGGCAGGACGTTGACGGTCGGCCCGACGAGTTCCGCGATCCCGTCGGCCAGCCCCAGGTCCCGGGCCAGGTCCTCGGCCCGGTAGCGCCCGTGCTCGACCGCCTCGGCGACGGCCCGCCGCACCCCGGCCACCAGGGCGGTCCCGGTCGTGTCGGGGCGGACCGTCACGCGCAGGGGGACGACGTTGGACACCATGCCGGGCACGGCCGCCGACGCGTCGTCCCCGCGGGCGGTGACCGGCAGGCCGAGGACCAGGTCCTGTGCGCCGCTGACCCGGTGCAGGTAGGCGGCCACGGCGGCGATCAGGAGGCGGGAGAGCCGGACCCCGGCGCCGCGGGCGGCGTCGTGCAGCCGGGCGGTGTCCCGCGCGGAGAGCACCGTGGAGCGCCGCGACCGCCGCCTCATCGGGGACGGCGCGCGCTCGACCAGGCGGACGGGTTCCGGACGGTCGGCCATCCGGGCGAGCCAGTGGGCCCGGTCCGCCCGGTGCCGTTCGGACGCGCGGTAGGCCCGGTCCGCGGCGACCAGGCGGGAGAGCGACCAGTCGGGGGGCGCGGACGCCCGCTCGCCCCCGGTGTAGATCTCCCCGGCCCGGCGCGTGACGAGGACGACGCCCGTGCCGTCGACGACGATGTGGTGGTAGCGCTGGTACCAGAGCACACGGTCGTCGGCGAGCCGGAGCACCGCGTGGGCGAACAGCGGGGCCGCCGCGAGGTCGGCGGGCCGGTCGCGGTCGGCGTCCATCCACGCGCCGGCCGCCCGGTCCGGGTCGGGCTCGCCGCGGAAGTCGAGGACGCGCACGTCGACGGGGCCGCGGGTGACCGTCTGCCGCGGCTCGCCCCGCTCGTCCGTGACGCGGACGTGCAGGGCCTCGGCCTCCCCGACGGCGCGGCGCACCGCGGCGGCCAGGCGGACGCAGTCGACGTCGCCCCTGAGTTCGAGGACGTAGGCGAGGACGTAGGCGGAGCTGTCCGGCTCGATCTGCTGGGCCGGCCAGACGCCGGACTGTCCTCCCGTCAGCGGCATCCCGGCACCGTCCCCGGCCCCGGCCCCGGTCGTCCGGTCCGGCTCGGCGTCAAACATCGTGAGGATCGCCCTTCCTGATGTGCGTCGGTGAACGGTCAGGAACCGGTGGGCCGGTGGTCCCGGGCGGCGGGGCGCGGTCGTCCCCGCCGCCCGGTGCACCGGTGTGCGTCAGCGGTCCTCGTCGCGAGGCGGTCCGCTCATGACGGGGCCGTCGCCGGGCCCGTCCTCACTCGACGGCCGTGAGCAGCGGCGTGATCTCCTCGATCGCGTAGGGGATCGACAGCACCGTGTTGAAGGAGAACGCCGCGCCGATGTCCGGGTCCTGGTAGGGGACGAACAGGTCGCGCCCGTCCTGGTGCACCTTCAGCTTCTTGTACAGCGGCTCCGCCCTGATGCGGTCGTTGGCCTCGGTGCTGGAGGTGACCCAGACCAGGCGGTCGACGTCGAGGACGTTCAGTTTCTCGGCGCTGAGCTCGGCCACGTTCCAGCCCGGCTTGGCCAGTTCGTCGATCTCGGGCTCCTGCCGGAAGCCGAGCTCCTTGAAGAAGATCGCCTTGGGGTCGGTCCTCGTGAACGCCGAGTACTTGCCGGCCTCGAAGCTGTCGGCGACGGCGAGGGTCAGGCCGGCGAACTCGGGGTGTTCTTCGCGGACCGCCTCGAACCGCGCGCCGACGTCGGAGATCAGCTTCTCGGTCCGGTCCTCCTCGCCGAGCGCCTTGCCTATCTGACGGGTCATCACCTCCCAGGGCGCCCCGTAGTCGGGGTAGTCCTCGGGCTGGGCGACGACCTTGGTGAACTTCGAGAGCGTGTCGTACTGCTCCTTCTTCATGCCCGAGTACTGGGCGATGACCAGGTCCGGCTTCAGTGCCGCGATCTTCTCCATGTTGTACTCGTCGCGCTCGCCGACGATCTCGGGGGTGTCGGGGCCCCAGAGGTCCTTGGTCCACGGCCACTTGCCGTACGGCTTCTCCTTGAACCAGTCCACGGCACCGACCGGCTTGACGCCGAGCGCCAGTACCGCGTCCTGGTCCGACAGGCCGAGCGTGACGACCTTCTTCGGTTCCTCCTCGACGGTCGTGCTGCCGTACTTGTGCTCGACCGTGACCGGGAACGCCGCGGACCGCGCGCCTGCGCCGCCCGGGGACGAGGAGCCGGCCTCGGAGGAGGAGTCGTCGGTCCCGCCCCCACAGGCGGTCAGGGCGAGTGCGGCGACGGCGGCCACGACCGCCCTGGGGAGGAGTCCGGCGAACCGCGCCGGCGCGGGGCGTGCACCAGTGGACACGTGGGTTCCTTTCACGGGGTTTCACAGGGGTGCCGCGCCCGCCGGGCACAAGGCCCGGACGGTGCGCGGCGGTGTGGGGGGCTGGACCTTCGGCCGGGTCAGCGGGAGGTGCCGATCCCGTCCGTGAGCGGGCGGGGCGCGTCCGGGGACGTCAGGCCCCGTTCGAGGATCGAGTCGAGGATCTCGCCGACCCGGATCGCGATGTTGGACAGCAGGGACGAGGTGATGCCGTGGGTGTGCTCGGTACCGCCCTGCAGATAGATCCCGCAGCGCAGTTCGGGGCGCGTCGCGACGCGGTAGTCCCGCTCGACCCGGACGCGGCCCTCGTCGTCCCGGTGGCACAGTCCGGCGGTCTCGCCCAGCAGGGCCAGGCCGTCGGCGGGCAGGTATCCCGTGCCGTAGACCACGACGTCGGCCTCGATTTCCGTCCGTTCGCCGGTGACCAGGGAGAGGACGGTGGCCCGGACCTTCTCCGGCGTCTCGACCAGGTCGGTGAGGCGGGAGACGTTGTGGAAGCGGAGCCGCTCGGTGCCCAGGACCTTCTCCTGGTACACGCGCCGGTAGAGGTCTTCGATGAGGTCGACGTCGACCACGGAGTAGTTGGTGTTCCCGTGGTAGTCCATCAGCTTCCGCTTGACGTCCTCGGGCGCGGTGAAGTACTCGTCCACGGCCTCGGGGTCGAAGATGCGGTTGGCGAAGTTGCTGTCGTCGGCGGGGCTGTAGCCGTAGCGGGAGAAGACGGCGTGGACCTCCGCGCCGGGGAAGCGGCGGTGCAGGTAGGCCACGTTCTCGGCGGCGCTCTGGCCGGCCCCGACCACGATGAACCGCGAGGGGTTCATGCCCTCCAGGGCGTCCACCTTCGCCAGCAGGTCGGAGTTGTGCCAGACGCGGCCGGAGCGCTCGACGCCGTCCGGCATGCGCGGCCGCAGTCCGGTGCCGATGACGAGGTTGCGGGCCCGGTGGACCACGAGCCCGTCCCCCGACCGGGCGGTCACGTCCAGGTACTCCACCGCCCCGTCCCGCACGACGGGTTCCACGGAGACGACCTCGTGGCCGTAGGAGACCATGTCGTCGACCTTCGCCGCGGCCCACTCGAAGTAGTCGTGGAACTCCCTGCGCAGCGGGAAGAAGTTCTTGTGGTTGACGAAGTCGATCAGCCGTCCCCTGCTCTGCAGATAGCTCAGGAAGCTGAACTCGCTGGTCGGGTTGCGGAGGGTCACCAGGTCCTTGAGGAAGGACACCTGCATCGTCGCGTCGTCGATCAGCATGCCCCGGTGCCAGCCGAAACGCGGCTGCCGCTCGAAGAAGTGGGCGGTGACCGCCCGCTGCCTGCCGACCCGCGCGTTGTGCTCACTGAGCGCGATCGCCATGGCCACGTTGGACGGCCCGAAGCCGAGGCCCATGAGGTCGTGAACCAGAGGTGCGTCGTCGCCAGGAAGAACCTGAGCCATGTCACTCCCATCGTGCGGGCGGCCGGTTGCCCGGCGTGGGGATACGAGAGGGAGGGGCGCGCCGGCAGGACGGCGGGCCCATGAAACTTAGGGAAGCCTAAGCTCAGCTCCTGGAGGTGTCGACAGGACAAAACGGAACAGTGGGCGCACGGCACGGACTGACACTCCGTCAACTTCCTTGAAGATGTGCGCCATTGCGACCTTAGGTAAGCCTTGCTTTACTGGCCGCGGCCAGTCCCTGCCCTGAGGAGGAACTCCATGCGGGTCGTCATGTTCGGCTATCAGACCTGGGGCCACCGCACCCTGCAGGCCCTTGTGGATTCCGAGCACGACGTGGTGCTGGTCGTGACGCATCCCAGGAGCGAGCACGCCTACGAGAGGATCTGGAGCGACTCGGTCGCCGACCTCGCCGAGGAGCACGGCATCCCCGTCCTCGTCCGCAGCCGCCCCGACGACGAGGAGCTGTTCGAGCGGCTCAAGGACGCCGACCCCGACATCATCGTCGCCAACAACTGGCGGACCTGGATCCCTCCGCACGTCTACGGCCTGCCGCGTCACGGCACGCTCAACGTCCACGACTCGCTGCTGCCGAAGTACGCCGGCTTCTCCCCCCTGATCTGGGCCCTCATCAACGGCGAGGAGGAGGTCGGCGTCACGGCGCACCTGATGGACGAGGAACTCGACGCCGGGGACATCGTCCTCCAGCAGGCGGTGCCGGTCGGGCCGGCGGACACCGCCACCGACCTCTTCCACCGGACCGTCGACCTCATCGCCCCGGTCACCACGGGCGCCCTCGCCCTGATCGCCTCGGGGCGGACCGAGTTCACCCGGCAGGACCGCTCCCGGGCCAGCTTCTTCCACAAGCGGTCCGTCGAGGACAGCCGCATCGACTGGAACTGGCCCGCCGAGGACCTGGAACGCCTGGTGCGGGCGCAGTCCGCCCCCTACCCGAGCGCCTTCACCTTCCACCGGGGCAGGCGCCTGGAGGTCCTCTCCGCCGTGGTGTCCCGGGGCCGCTACGGCGGCACCCCCGGCCGCATCTTCTACCGCGAGGGCGACGGCGTGGTGATCGTCGCCGGAGCCGACGCCCGTACCGGCCGCAACCGCGGTCTGGCCGTCACCCGCGTACGGACCGAGGACGGCCGGGAGCTGGGCGCGACCGAGTACTTCACCTCCATGGGCGGCTACCTCACCGGCCGGCCCTGACGGCGGACCGCCCGCGGCAGGGCCGGCGGACCGTCGCCCGGCACGTGACCGGTGCCGGAGGGGGCCGGCGCACGCGCCGCCGTCCGCGGGCCCGGCGCACGGACGGGAAAACACGTTGCCGGTGTCCGTCGGCTGCGGGAGCATCCGGCGCGTGGAAGAGCCTGCCGACATCCTCCGCTGCGAGCGGGTGGAACTGCGCCGCTGGCGCACGAGCGACCTCGGCGCCCTGGAGCGGACGATCCGGGAGTCCCTGGACCATCTGGTGCCGTGGATGCCCTGGGCGTCCGACCCGCCCGACCGGGGGCAGCTCGCCGAGTTCCTCGCCCTGAACCAGGAGCAGTGGAGGACGGGGGAGGCCTACGCCTACGCCATCACGACGGGCGGCGCGATGATCGGCAGTTGCGGGCTCTACCGCCGCATCGGCGCGGGCGGACTGGACATCGGCTACTGGCTCCACCCCCGCTGGACCGGGCGGGGGCTGGCCACGGCGGCCGCGGAGGCCCTGGTCGGGCAGGGGCTCCGGCTGGCGGACGTCGACCACGTCGAGATCCATCACGACGCCGCCAACACGGCCAGCGGGGCCGTCGCCCGCCGCCTGGGCTTCGCCGAGGTCGGACGGGCCCCCCTCCCCGCGGGGCCGGCCGCCCCCGGCGAGACGGGGATCGACGTCGTCTGCCGCATGACCGCGGACCGGTGGAGGGCGAGGACGGCCGCGCGGGCCCGACGAGCCGGCTGAGCGGCCTCCGGGGGCCGGTGCGCCGGCCGCGGTTCCCGCGAGCCGGACCGGCGGGCCGCCCCGGCCGGCGCTCACGGCCGCGGGTCGGTGCGGTGCCACCGCGGGCGGGCGTCACCGCCGCGCCGGCCGGCGACGGACGCGCAGCGCGGGCACTGGCGCCGGACCCGGTCCGCCGCGCCCCCGGACTCCGGGAAGGTGTCCGGCCACAGGACGTGCGGGAACCGGATCAGCTGCGAGCGGCTGAGGGACAACCCGCACACCGTCTGGTTCAGGCCCGGCTCCCAGGCGTGGACCTCACCGGCGGGCAGCCTGCGCCGGCCCTCCTCCTCGTCGGTCCACTGCCCGGAGGCGGCCACCGCGTACCGCTTCGTGCGGGGCATCTCGTCTCACCGGACCCGGTCAGCCGGCCGCGTGGTCGACGCGCAGCCGCACCTGCTCCTCCAGACGCCGCAGACTGGTGTCCAGGGCGTCGCGCACGGCCCGCTCACCCGGGTCGTGGCCGTCCTCGAAGAAGGACAGGTGCACCGTGACCTCACTGGCCCCGCTGCCGATCCCGGCGACCTGCAGCCAGCCGGTGTAGCTGCCCTGGTCGCGGGTCCCCCACTCGAGCCGCATCTGGTCCCGCCGGGCGCGCAGCAGGGCGGCCATGTCCTCGTCTGAGCGGTCCTCGTGCACGGTGACGGCGGGCAGGTCCTCGGCGTGCACGTGCAGGTCCTCGGGCAGCCAGCTGCCCATCTGGCCGATGTTGGCCGCCTGGTCGAAGACGTGCTCCGGTGCGGCGGGCATCGTGCGTGAACGTTCGTACTCGGTCATTGCGGTACCGCTCCTCGGTTCCTCGGTGCGGGGTCGAAACGGCGGGACGGGTGCCCGGCGGGCCGGGGCCTCCCGGCGCGCGGCGCCGGCGGCCCCGGCGCGGGCGCTACTCGTCGCCGAAGACCGCCTTCTGCACGTCGTTGGGACCGTCGAACCGCTTGGTCCCGGCTTGCGTCAGTTTCTGGACGAGGTTGTCGTCCGCGCCGTTGTCCCTGGCCAGCGAGACGAGGTCGTCACGGCTGGCGGGGTAGTCGGCGCCTTTGAGGGCTTTCTGCAGATCGATCGGGCTGACGTCGGCCATGGGAGCCTCCCGTCGTCGAAGCGGCGCGGCGTACCCGCGCGAGGACGTCACGGGTACCCAGGGCGCCGGGAAGTGATGGCCCCGAACGGGCCCGGGAAAAATTCCCCTCCGGGGCGCGGACCCGAGTAGGCCGGTCCGCCCTTCCGGGTACGCGTACTCAGGCGGCGGGAACGGACCGCGCACGAGACTGACGGGCGAGACTTCCGTGTGCGTCGAGAGGACGTCCCTTGCTCAGTCGTGCCGCCGCCGCCCTGGTGCCGTTGTCCGGGCGGCTCACCGTCACCCGCGAGACCGACGGGCCCTTCACCGCGGGCAGCGTCTTCGTCGCCAACCACGATTCACTGGCCGATCCCGCCCTCGTGCTGGCCGCCCTGCGCGGGGTGGGGGTGGTGCCGGTCGTCCTGGCGACGGCGGGTCTGTGGCGCGTGCCCGGGCTCGGACGCGTCCTGGCGAAGGAGGGACACGTCCCCGTCCACCGGGGGTCGGCCCGCGCGGCGGAGGCGCTCGACGCCGCGGCGCGGGCACTGCGGTCGGGGCGCCATGTGCTGATCTACGCCGAGGGAGGGCTGCCGCGCCGCGGGGACGCGGCGAGTGCCCCTCCCCGGCCCTTCCGCACCGGTCCGGCGCGGCTCGCGGCCGCCACCCGGGCCGCGGTCGTCCCGGTGGGGCAGGCGGGGGCCCGGCGGCTGGCCTCGGGCCCGGTCGCGAAGCAGCTGGCCGGTGTGCTCACCGCCCCGCTGCGCCGCCCGCGCCTCCACGTCCACATCGGCAGCCCCCTGTACCTGCCGGCCGGGGCGTCGAGCGGCACGGAGGCGGCGCACCGGGCGGTCACCGCGGCCTGGCGGCAGGCGGCACGGGCCGTGGGCGAACCGGCCCACGACGGCTGACGCGGTGCGCCGCGGCGGCGGGCGCCGCGTCCGGGCCCGCCGCGCCGGTGGGCCCGGACGCGGCGGTGGTGTCCGCGCGGTCCGCCGGCCCGGCCCGCGACCGATGACTTTCCGGGCCCCCGCACGTCTACAGCCCCGACGGATCCCGATCCCGCACGAGACGAGGGAACAACGGCATGAGCACCGGACGGACCACCACGGACGACGGCTTCCCCTACACGCTGACCCGGACCCTGGACGCCCCCGTGGAGGAGGTGTGGCGGGCCTGGACGACCCCCGAGCGGTACGCCCGGTGGGCCCACGCCGTCCCGGGCTCCGTGGAGATGGACGTACGGCCGGGCGGCACCTGGAAGTCCACGATGCTCACGCCCGGCGGCGACCGGTTCCCGCTGACCGGCTCCTACCTCGAGGTCGCCGAGAACCGCCTGCTGGTGCTCGGCATGGACGTGACCGGAAGGCCCGCGCCCGCCGAGATGGCCCTGGAGCTCGACGAGGAGGACGGCCGGCGGACGCGGATCGTGCTCCGTCAGACGTGCGGCACGGCGGAGGAACGCGACATGGCCGAGCAGGGCAGCACCATGCTCCTCGACGGCCTGAGCGCCTTCCTCGCCGAGGGCCCGGCGGACTGAGCGCCCCGGGGGACACGCGGCCGGCGAGCGCGGTCGCCGGCCGCGGACGGAGGCACCACGGGGCGGACCCGGCCGCGCGGGACGCCCCACCCGCGGCACCGTCCCGCGTGGTCGGGTCCGCCCCGTGGTGCGACGCTGGGGTGGACAGGGTGTCCGAGGACCAGACTCCGGGAGGGAGACCGATGGGACGGGACGTCCCGGCGCTCACCTTCACCCGCGAGGACCGCCGCCGCTACCGGATCAAGATGCAGGAGTGCCTCGAGGCGTTCGCGCAGATGCTGCGCGAGTCACGCTTCGAGGCCGAGCGGCCCCAGGTGGGGCTGGAGATCGAGCTGAACCTGGTCGACGACCGGGCCGAGCCCGCGATGCGCAACACGGATGTGCTCGAGGCGATCGCGGACCCGGCCTGGGCCACGGAGCTGGGCCGGTTCAACCTCGAGATCAACATCCCGCCCCGGCGTCTGACGGCGGGCGGCCCCGACTCCTGGGAGTCCGAGATCCGCGCCGCGCTGAACCACGCGGAGGAGCGCGCCGGCTCGATCGGCACCCATCTGATCATGACGGGCATCCTCCCCACCCTGCGGCAGGAGGACGTCGGCGAGGGGGCCCTGTCGGAGAACCCGCGCTACCGGCTGCTCAACGACCAGATCTTCGCGGCGCGCGGCGAGGACCTGCACATCGAGGTGACCGGCATCGACCGGCTGCGGACCTACGCGGACACCATCACCCCGGAGGCCGCGTGCACCAGCACGCAGTTCCACCTCCAGGTGTCCCCGGAGCGGTTCGCCGACTACTGGAACGCGGCGCAGGCGATCGCCGGGGTCCAGGTCGCGCTCGCGGCCAACTCGCCCTTCCTGTTCGGCAAGGAGCTGTGGCACGAGACCCGGATCCCGCTGTTCGAGCAGGCCACCGACACCCGCCCGCAGGAGATCAAGGTGCAGGGGGTACGGCCCCGGGTGTGGTTCGGGGAGCGCTGGATCACCAGCGTCTTCGACCTCTTCGAGGAGAACCTGCGCTACTTCCCCGCCCTGCTGCCCCTGTGCGACGAACAGGACCCCGCGGAGACGCTGAACCGGGGCGACGTTCCGGAACTGTCCGAACTCACCCTGCACAACGGCACGATCTACCGCTGGAACCGCCCGGTCTACGCCATCGCCCGCGACAAGCCCCACGTGCGGGTGGAGAACCGGGTGCTGCCGGCCGGCCCGACCGTCGCCGACACGCTCGCGAACGGCGCCTTCTACTACGGGCTCACCCGCGCCCTGGTGGAGGAGGACCGCCCTGTGTGGTCGCGGATGTCCTTCTCGGCGGCCGAGGACAATCTGCACACGGCGGCGCGGTACGGCATCGACGCGCGGCTGTACTGGCCCGGCATGGGCGAGGTGCCGGCGGCCGAACTGGTCCTGCGGCGGCTGCTGCCGCTGGCGCACCGCGGACTGGAGCACTCCGGCATGGACGCGGCCTGGCGCGAGCCGCTGCTCGGCGTCATCGAGCAGCGGTGCGTCACCGGCCGCAACGGAGCCGTGTGGCAGAAGGAGATGTTCCACCGCATCGACGCCACCGCCCACTGCGGCCGCCACGAGGCCCTGCGGCGGATGACGCAGCAGTACATCGACTACATGCACCTCAACGCCCCGGTGCACACCTGGCCCGTCGACTGACCCGGACAGGTGGTCCACGGCCGCCGGCCGTCCGCCATGCGACCGAAACATTCACCCTCACGGGTGATGAGCGGGATTCATGTCGACGCTCACGGCCCGGTATGTCCGACCATCGCAGACAGCCGGGCCGCCCATCCCCGACGGCCGGAGCATCCTCGGAAGGGCCGTCGCCATGCGCATCCTGCTCGTCGCCAGCGCCTACAACAGCCTCACGCAGCGGGTGCACGCCGAGTTGCGCGACCGCGGGCACGCCGTCGCCGTCGAGGTGACGCCCGGGAGCCACGACGTGGTCCGCGCCGTGGACCGGCACGCGCCCGACCTGATCGTGGCGCCCCTGCTGAAGACGGTCGTCCCCCGCGAGGTGTGGGCGACCCGGACGTGCCTGATCGTGCACCCCGGGCCGGTCGGCGACCGGGGCCCGTCCTCCCTCGACTGGGCGATCCACGAGGACGCCGAGGAGTGGGGCGTCACCGTCCTCCAGGCCGAGGAGGAGCTGGACGCGGGGCCCGTGTGGGCCACGGCGGCCTTTCCCGTGCCGCGGGGGGTGGCCAAGAGCGACCTGTACCGCAACGAGTTGTCCGACGCGGCCCTCGACGCCGTGCTGACGGCCGTCGAGCGGTTCGCCTCCGGCAGCCACTCCCCCGTCGACCAGCGCGGTCTGCCGAGCGCGCCCGGCGCCCGGAGCCGTCCCCCGATGCGCCAGGAGACACGCCGCATCGCCTGGGCCGACGACCCGACCGAGACCGTGCTGCGCACCCTGCGCGCCGCCGACTCCCAGCCCGGCGTCAGGGACGAACTGCTCGGCGCGGAGTGGTTCCTGCACGGCGGTCACCCCGAGCTCCGCCTGCGCGGACGCCCCGGCGAGCTGCTGGCGACCCGGGCGGGCGCGATCTGCCGGGCCACGGCGGACGGCGCGGTGTGGATCCCCGAACTGCGGGCCCGGACCGGCCCCGGCGCCGCGCGCGCCTGCAAGCTGCCCGCCGTGCTCGCCCTGTCCGGACGCCTGCCGCAGGTGCCGGACCTGCCCGCGCCGGTCCTGTGCCCCGAGTCCGACACCACCTGGTCGGACATCCGGTACCGGGAGGACGGCCCGGTGGGGGTGCTGTCGTTCTCCTTCCCCGGCGGCGCGATGTCCACCGACCACTGCCGACGGCTGCTGAACGCCTACCGCGCGGCCTGCGAGCGGCCCACCACGGTGCTGGTGCTCGGCGGCGCGCGGGACTTCTTCTCCAACGGCATCCACCTCGGCGTCATCGAGGCGGCACCCGACCCCGCCGCGGAGTCCTGGGCCAACGTCAACGCCATGAACGACCTCGTCGAGGCCGTCCTGACCACCACCGACCGTCTCGTCGTCGGCGCCGTCGGCGGGAACGCGGCGGCCGGCGGGGTCATGCTGGCGCTGGCCGCCGACGAGGTGTGGTGCCGCTCCGGCTCCGTGCTCAACCCGCACTACCGGCTCATGGGCCTGTACGGGTCCGAGTACTGGACGTACAGCCTGCCGCGCCGGGTGGGCGCCGCGACGGCACTGCGGCTCACCGAGGACGCGCTGCCGCTCAGCGCCGGGCGGGCCCGGGACATCGGCCTGGTCGACCGGGTGATCGAGTGCGCTCCCGCGGACTTCACCGCCGAGGTCACCCGGCTGGCTCACCACCTGGCCGGCTCGCCCGGCGCGCAGTCGTGCCTCGCCGAGAAGAAGGCCGAGTGCGAGCGCCGGGAGGCCGTCACCCCGCTGACCACGGTGCGCGAGCGGGAACTCGCGCACATGCACAGGATCTTCTTCGACCCCGACGCGCCCTACCACGCGCTGCGCCGGGCCTTCGTCCGCAAGGAACGCGCGTCGTGAACTCCCCCGAGGACCCCGTGACCACCGGCACGCCGCGTCCGCACACCCTGGTCGCCGGGGTCGGCAACATCTTCCTCGGCGACGACGGCTTCGGCGTCGAGGTGGCCCGCCGCCTGTCCGGACGGCCGCTGCCGGAGGGCGTCGAGGTCGCCGACGTCGGCATCCGCGGCGTCCACCTGGCCTACCGGCTCCTCGACGGGTACGACACGCTCGTCCTCCTCGACGCGACGGCGCGGGGAGGGGAGCCGGGAACGCTGTACCTGATCGACGCGGCGGCCGCCCGCCGGCGGGCGGCCGCCGGACGGCCTCGCCCTGGACGGTCACCGCATGTCGCCCGACGCGGTGCTCGCCCTGCTCGGCACCCTGTGCGCGGGCACCGGCGCCGCACCGCCGCGGCGCACGTGGCTCGTGGGCTGCGAACCCGGCGTCCTGGAAGAGGGCGTCGGCCTCAGCCCGCGGGTGGCCTCCGCGGTGCCCGGGGCGGTGCGCATGGTCACCGACCTGGTCCGCGACGGGGCCGTGGTCTGACCGCGGACCGTCACCACGGCCTCTCCGCCCGGCGTGCACCGAACGAGCTACGCGTCCGCCTCCCCCCTCCCCCCCGGCGCGCCGGTCGGCCGGCCGCCCCGGCCCCGCCTCTCATGGGCAGCACACCCACCCCCGGCCCAGGACGGAGCGGCGATGCACGAGATGTCCGTCGCCCTGCCGGTCGTGGACCACGTCGAGCGGGCGGCACGGTCCGGCAGCGCGCACGGAGTGCGCCGTCCGCATGGCCGCCGTCGATTTCGGCGGTGTGGTCAAGGAGGTGTGCCTGGAGTACCTGCCCGACCTGCGGGTCGGTGAGTACGCCATCGTCCGCGTCGGCTTCGCCCTGCAGCGGCTGGACGAGGGGTCGGCCCGCCGGACCCTGGAGCTGTTCGAGGAACTCGGCATGCTGCAGGAGGAGTTCGGCGATCCGTGGGAGCAGGCGGCCCAAGCCGCCGGTGGCGACGATCCCGGCGGGGAGGCGCGGCGGTGAAGTACATCGACGAGTTCCAGGACCCCGGGCCGGCGGCGCGCCTGCTCGACGACATCCGGGCCTCGGTGACCGGGCCGTGGGCGCTGATGGAGGTGTGCGGCGGCCAGACCCACAGCATCATCCGGCACGGCATCGACCAACTGCTGCCGGATGAGGTGGAGTTGATCCACGGCCCGGGCTGTCCGGTCTGTGTGACGCCGCTGGAGGTGATCGACAAGGCGCTGGCGATCGCCTCGCGGCCCGAGGTCGTCTTCTGCTCCTTCGGCGACATGCTGCGCGTCCCGGGCACGGGCCGCGACCTGTTCCAGGTCCGCAGCGAGGGCGGCGACGTCCGCGTGGTGTACTCCCCGCTCGACGCGCTGCGGATCGCGGGGGAGAACCCGGACCGGGAGGTGGTCTTCTTCGGCATCGGCTTCGAGACCACGGCGCCGCCCAACGCGATGACGGTGCACCAGGCCCGCAGGCGCGGCATCCGCAACTTCAGCCTGCTGGTCTCGCACGTCCGGGTCCCGCCCGCGATCGAGGCGATCATGCAGTCGCCGGACTGCCGCGTCCAGGGGTTCCTGGCCGCCGGACACGTGTGCAGCGTGATGGGCACCCGGGAGTACCCGGAGCTCGCCGAGCGGTTCCGGGTGCCCGTCGTGGTGACCGGGTTCGAGCCGCTGGACATCCTGGAGGGCGTGCGGCGGACCGTGCGGCAGCTGGAACGGGGCGAGCACACCGTCGACAACGCCTATCCCCGCGCGGTGCGGCCCGAGGGCAATCCCGCGGCGCGGGCGATGCTGGACGACGTCTTCGAGGTCGCCGATCGCGCCTGGCGCGGCATCGGGGTCATTCCCGACAGCGGCTGGCGCCTGTCGGCGCGTTACCGGGACCACGACGCCGAGCACCGTTTCCGGGTGGGGGACATCGCCACGCTCGAACCGGCCGAGTGCCGCAGCGGCGAGGTGCTGCAGGGGCTGCTGAAACCGCACGAGTGCGAGGCCTTCGGGACGACGTGCACTCCGCGCACACCGCTGGGGGCCACCATGGTGTCCAGCGAGGGCGCCTGCGCCGCGTACTACCTCTACCGGCGGCTGGACCTGCCGGCCCACCGGGAGAGCGCCGCCCGTCCGGTGCCGGTCCCCGCGCCGGCGGCCGTCGCACCGGCGGACGCGACCGTCACGGACCGGAAGGACGGCTCCGTTGTCTGAGACCACCGGGACCACCGGGACCACCGCGGCTGTGGACATGCTGTCCTGGACCTGTCCGGCGCCCCTGCGCGACCGGCCGCGCGTGGTGATGGGCCACGGCGGTGGCGGCGTCCTGTCCGGCGAACTCCTCGAGCAGGCCGTCCTCCCGGCGCTCGGCGGACCGGCCCCGGCCGCGCTGACCGACTCCGCCGTGATCGAGCTCGGCGGCGCGCGGCTCGCCTTCTCCACCGACTCCTTCGTGGTCCGGCCGCTGTTCTTCCCCGGCGGCAGCATCGGCGACCTCGCGGTCAACGGCACGGTCAACGACCTCGCGATGAGCGGGGCGCGCGCGGCCTACCTCTCGTGCGGCCTGATCCTGGAGGAGGGCGTCGAGATCGACACCGTCACCCGGGTGGCCGAGGCGATCGGTGGCGCGGCCCGTGCCGCCGGGGTGCGGGTGGTGACGGGTGACACCAAGGTCGTGGAGGCCGGGCACGGTGACGGTGTGTACGTCAACACCTCGGGCGTCGGCGTGGTCCCCGCCGGGGTCGACCTGCGCCCCCAGCGCGTGGTCCCCGGCGACGTCGTCCTGGTGAGCGGCGCCGTCGGCGTGCACGGCGTGGCCGTCATGAGCAGGCGCGAGAACCTGCGGTTCGACGTCGAGGTCGAGAGCGACTGCGCACCGCTCGGCGGGCTCGTCGAGGCGATGCTGTCGGTCACCGCGGACCTGCACGTGCTGCGCGCCCCGACCCGCGGGGGTCTGGCCGCCTCGCTCAACGAGATCGCCGCGGCCTCGGGGTGCGGGATCGTCGTCCAGGAGCGCGCCGTCCCCGTGCCCGCGCCGGTGGCGAGTGCCTGCGCGATGCTGGGTCTGGACCCGATGTACGTGGCCGACGAGGGCAAACTCGTCGCCTTCGTGCCCCGGGAGCACGCCGACGCGGTTCTGGCCGCGATGCGGGCGCACCACCTGGGTGCCGAGGCCGCGGTCATCGGTGAGGTGGTCGCGGACCACCCGGGCATGGTCGTCGCGCGGACCGGGCTCGGGGGCACGCGGGTGGTGGACATGCCGATGGGCGAACAACTCCCGCGCATCTGCTGACCCGGCCGACCGCGGCTTCCGCGTCCGCCCCGCGGCCGACCTTTCAGGGAGTGATGGTTCGACTATACTGAGTTACACACTTCTGTGATCGAAAGCGGTTCGACATGACGGTTGTGCGCAGGCCCGATGTCATGACGGCGGCCGCGACCGCCCCCTCCACGGAATCCGGCGCGTCCCCGGTCAACTCGCACAACGAGTGGGATCCGCTGGAGGAGATCATCGTCGGGCGCCTGGAGGGCGCGACGATCCCGTCGAACCATCCCGTCGTGACCTGCAACATCCCCCGGTGGGCGGCGCGCGTGCAGGGGCGCGCCGCCGGCCTGAGGTACCCGCGCGTCCTGGTCGAACGGGCGCAGCGGGAGCTCGACGGGTTCATCGCCCTCCTGCAGTCCCTCGGCGTCACGGTCAGACGCCCGGACGCCGTCGACCACCGGCAGCGCTTCGGCACCCCCGACTGGTCCTCGCGCGGCTTCTGCAACAGCTGTCCGCGCGACAGCATGCTCGTCGTCGGCGACGAGATCATCGAGACGCCGATGGCGTGGCCGTGCCGGTACTTCGAGACGCACTCCTACCGCACGATCCTGAAGGACTACTTCCGGCGCGGCGCGCGCTGGACGGCGGCGCCGAGGCCGCAGCTCACCGACGAGCTGTTCGAGGCGGACTTCAGCGTGCCGGCGGCGGACGAGCCCCTGCGCTACATCCTCACCGAGTTCGAGCCGGTGTTCGACGCGGCGGACTTCGTGCGCGCCGGACGCGACCTCTTCGTGACGCGGAGCAACGTCACCAACGCCATGGGCATCGACTGGCTGCGCCGCCATCTGGGATCCGGCTACCGCATCCACGAGATCGAGAGCCGGTGCCGCACGCCGATGCACATCGACACGACGTTCGTCCTGCTCGCGCCCGGCAAGGCGCTGGTCAATCCCGAATACGTCGACGTCGACCGCCTGCCCGACGTGCTGGACTCCTGGGACGTCCTGGTCGCCCCCGAGCCGGACCCGATCGACGACCGCCTGCTCAGGATCACCTCCATGTGCGGCAAGTGGCTCAGCATGAACGTCCTCATGGTCGACGAGAAACGGGTGATCGCGGAGCGGCACCACACCGGCATGCTGCGCGCGCTCGAGCGGTGGGGATTCGAACCGATCCCGTGCGACCTGCTGCACTACGCGGCGTTCGGCGGCTCGTTCCACTGCGCCACACTCGACGTCCGGCGCCGCGGCACGCTCGAGTCCTATTTCGACTGACCGGCCGGCCGTACGGGTCCCGCGCCGGGTCAGAAGGCCACCGGCGCCGCGCCCCGCTCGGCGGTCAGGCGGACGCTCCGTCCGTGACCGCAGCGGACGATCCGGTCGCCGAGGCCGATGCGGTCGGCCTCGGCGAGGAAAGCGGACAGCGGAGAGCGCATCACCGTGTAGTCGTGGTAGTGCACGGGCAGGACCAGCCGCGGGTCGAGGCGCCGGGCGAGCTCCGCTCCCTGCGCGCCGTCCATGGTCACGACGAAGCCGCCCGGGAGCCTCGTGCCGCCCAGGTGGAGCACGGCCAGATCGGCGGCCGGGAAGCGTCGCGCGATCTCCTCGATGCCGTCGTACACCAGCGTGTCGCCGGACACGTACAGCCGGAGCCGGACCGGTCCCCCCGCGGGACCGAATTCCAGCATGCTCCCCATCACCGGGGGCAGCAGACCGCGCAGCAGCCGGTTGCCGGCGTGCCGGCCCGGCAGCGCCGTGACGGTGACCCGGTGACCACCGCGCTCCACGGCGAGCCCGTGCCAGGTGCGCAGCCCCGCCGTGCGGCGGAAACCGTGCAGGACCCTGAGGCGGCGGGCCGCGTGCGGCGTGGTGAGGACCGGCACCTCGTGATCCAGCTGCCGGCTCGTCCGGCGGTCCCAGTGGTCGCCGTGGAGGTGCGACAGCACCACCGCGTCGAGGCGGGGGAGGTCACCGATGCCGATCGCCGGTTCGGTCAGGCGCCGGCTCAGCAGTCCGTACCCGAGGTAGGCGTACTCCCCGCGGTGCAGGAAGTTCGGATCGGTGAGCAGGGTGAGCCCCCGGTACCTCATCAGGAGCGTGGCGTTGCCGACGAACGTGACGGTGACCGCCTCGTCCGTGAGGTCGCCCGGATTCCGTGCCATGGCCATCCCCTCCGTCGGGACGGGGGCCCGTCGCACCGCCCGCCCGCGCTGCTCCCCCCTCCTGCCCGAGGTACCCATGGGCGCCGTGATCACTACGCCGGGGACGGACGGCGGCCCGCACGGCGCGCGGGCCGATCACCGGTGACGTCGCCGCCCCCTTCCACGGGATGCGTCCTCCGCTCCGGGTACCCGGTCCGCCGCACGGCCGGACACGAGGCGTCCGGTTCGGAAGACGTGAGGGGACAGGCATGCGACTGCGGGATCAGGTGGTGGTGGTGACCGGGGCGTCCGGCGGGATCGGGCGGGCCACGGCCGAGGCCTTCGCGCGCAAGGGCTGCGCCGTGGTGCTGGCCGCGCGCCGCGAGGAGGCGCTGGAGGCGGCGGCGCGGGACTGCGCGAGGCACCGCGGGGCACGGACCCTGGTCGTGCCGACCGACACGACGGACGCCGAGGCGGTCGAGAACCTGGCGCGCCGCGCCGTGGAGGAGTTCGGCGGCATCCACGTCTGGGTCAACAACGCGGCCGTCAACACCTTCGGCCGGTTCGAGGACGTACCGCTCGAGGACTTCCGCAGGGTCCTGGACGTCAACGTGATGGGCTACGTGCACGGGGCGCGTGCGGCCCTGCGGGTGATGCGGGAGCAGGGCAGGGGAACGCTGATCAACATCTCGTCCGTCGTGGGTGCCGTCACCCAGCCGTACAGCCACCCGTACGGCATGTCGAAGCACGCCGTCCAGGGACTCGGGTCGAGCCTGCGGCAACAGCTGCGCGTGGAGGGGGTGAAGGGCCTCCACGTGTGCACCGTGATGCCCGCGACCATCGACACTCCGCATTTCCAGCACGCGGCCAACTTCACCGGGCGCAAGGTGGTCGCCATGCCGCCCGTCTACAGCCCCGAGCGGGTGGCACGCGCCGTCGTGAAGCTCGTCCGCCACCCGCGCCGCGAAGTGGTGGTGGGTCCCGCGGCCCGTGCCCTGGTACGGCAGTCCCGGACGGCGCCGGCCGTCGCGGAGCGGGTGATGGCACGGCAGACGGAGAAGACCCACCTGTCGCGCAAGGAGGAGGCCCCGGCCACGCACGGAGCCGTGCACGTACCGGCCGCCGGCGAGGGATCCGTGCACGGCGGCTGGGGCGGGCGGCGGCGCACCGCGGTGCGCCGGACGGCCGTGGTCGCCGCGCTGGCGGGAGCGGCCGTGACCGCGGGGCGCCGGATGGGCCGCGGCGCCACGGGCTGCTGACCCCGCCGGTTGCGCGCGTGCCGGTACCGGCGCTCCGGCGCCGGTACCGGCACGCGGCCGCCCCGCGCGGCCGTCCGACGGTGGTTCCGGTGGCGCCCCCGCAGCACCGGGACGGCGGCCTTGACGGACGGTCACGCGGCCCGTCTCGCGGTGGATCCGGGCAGTTCCGGCCCGTTCACCCGAGTGGGTGGAACATTCGACCGTTCGGCCGAGGTGCGGCCCACAGAGGGCGATGGCGTCGGACCGGCGGGACTACTTTCCGTGGGGTTGGTTACGCGTCGCGCGGGCGAGGGCCCCGCGGTGCGAGGCACTGGCAGCGGATCGCCGGCCGTGTCGAGCTGTTGGATGAACGCTGCGGATCGAGGAAATTGATGGCGACACACACCGAACCGGTGGCTCCTGTTCCGGCGGGCGAACGTCACACCAGGGGGCAGGTGATCGTGTCGTGGGTGACCACGACGGATCACAAGAAGATCGGACACCTCTACCTGATCACGTCGTTCGCGTTCTTCGTGATCGCCGGGGTCCTGGCGATGGCGATCCGGGCGGAGCTGGCCCGGCCGGGTATGCAGATGCTGTCCACCGAGCAGTACAACCAGGCGTTCACCATGCACGGCACGATCATGCTGCTGCTGTTCGCCACGCCGACGTTCGCCGGTTTCGCCAACGCGATCATGCCCCTGCAGATCGGCTCCCCGGACGTCGCCTTCCCCCGGCTGAACATGCTGTCGTACTGGCTGTTCGCCCTGGGCGGCCTGATCGCCGTCTCCAGTTTCCTCACCCCCGAGGGCGCGGCCGACTTCGGCTGGACGGCCTACTCACCGCTGAACGACCAGACCCGCAGCCCCCAGCTCGGCGCCGACCTGTGGATCATGGGGCTGGCGCTCTCCGGTTTCGGCACGATCCTCGGCGCGGTCAACTTCATCACCACCATCATCTGCATGCGCGCCCCCGGCATGACGATGTTCCGGATGCCGATCTTCACCTGGAACGTGCTGCTCACGTCGGTGCTCGTGCTGCTCGCCTTCCCCGTGCTGGCGGCGGCGCTGCTCGTGCTCGAGTCGGACCGGCGCTTCGGCTCCCAGGTGTTCAACGCCGAGAACGGCGGGGCGATCCTGTGGCAGCACCTGTTCTGGTTCTTCGGGCATCCCGAGGTGTACATCCTCGCCCTGCCGTTCTTCGGCGTGATCAGCGAGATCATCCCCGTCTTCTCCCGCAAACCGATCTTCGGCTACATGGGGCTGGTCGGCGCCACCATCACCATCGCCGGGCTGTCGGCCGTGGTGTGGGCGCACCACATGTTCGCGACCGGCGCCGTGCTGCTGCCGTTCTTCTCCTTCATGAGCTTCCTGATCGCCGTGCCGACGGGGGTGAAGTTCTTCAACTGGACCGGCACCATGTGGAAGGGCTCGCTGTCCTTCGAGCCCCCGATGCTGTGGGCGCTCGGCTTCCTTGTCACCTTCCTGTTCGGCGGCCTGACCGGAGTGCTGCTGGCGTCGCCGCCCCTGGACTTCCACGTGACGGACTCGTACTTCGTCGTCGCCCACTTCCACTACGTGGTCTTCGGCACCGTGGTGTTCGCCATGTTCGCGGGATTCAGCTTCTGGTGGCCCAAGATGACGGGCACGATGCTCAACGAGCGCCTGGAGAAGATTCACTTCTGGTCGCTGTTCATCGGCTTCCACGCCACCTTCCTGGTGCAGCACTGGCTCGGCGCCGAGGGCATGCCCCGCCGCTACGCCGACTACCTGGCCGCCGACGGGTTCACCGCCCTCAACACCGTCTCCTCCATCGGCGCGTTCCTGCTCGGCCTGTCCACGCTGCCCTTCCTGTACAACGTGTGGATGACCGCGCAGAAGGGCGAGAAGGTCGAGATCGACGACCCCTGGGGCTTCGGCCGCTCCCTGGAGTGGGCCACCTCCTGCCCGCCGCCGCGCCACAACTTCGTCACGCTGCCCCGGGTCCGCTCCGAGTCCCCCGCCTTCGACCTGCACCACCCCGACGTGGCCCAGCTGGACGAGAAGGAGAACGTCGGCAAACGCGACGTGATCGACGCCGCCGGGCACGAGAGCGACAGATCGTGATCAGGGGCCGGGGCCCCCGTCCGGAGGCCGGTGAGGTCTCGGCGCTCGTCGCGGAGGCGGAGGGCCACCTCATGGCGCAGGCCCACATCGACGAGGCGCGGCGCGAGGCCGAGGAGCTGTGCGCCGGACTGCCGTGGCTGACGTCGGCCCAGGCCGAGGACCTCATGCACCGTTACGTGCAACGGCGTCTGGACTTCACCCGCCGCATGCTGCGCAGCACGGTCGAACGCGCCGCGCAGCTGCGGCAGGAGTACGAGGCCCGGTACGCCGCGCTCCGGCGCGACCTGTTCAGGCGCCATGTCGTCTGCGCCTGCGCCGTCCTCGCCTGCGCCGGCGCCCTGAGCACCCTCGTGGGCCTGCTCGTCCGCTGACCCCTCGGGCGGGGGCGGAGGTGCCGGGGCGGCGCGAACGGTGGCGCCGTCAGGGCCCGGTGGTCCGGGCCAGGACGCCGGTCACCTCCCGGCGTATCGCGTCCCGGGCCGCCGCCGGGAGTGCGCCGAGGTCCGTGCGGTCCAGGGCGTGCAGCACCTGTTCGGGCCCGGTGTGGCAGGGGGCGCTCCCGGTGACGACCTCGTAGCCGTCACGGACGGCGACGTTCAGGTGGTGCCGTCCGCCGTCGTCGGCGTGGACGGCGGTGGCGACGACGAGCGGCGGCGGTCCGCCCGGCTCCCCCTCCCCCTTGTGGTAGCCGCTGGTCACGGGAGCGCTCCAGCGCAGGCCGAGCAGCAGGTGACGCTTCGCCACCACTTCGGCCAGATCGGTCTCGTAGGCCCCGTCCCGGTCCAGCACGGTCGCCCGCGCGTTCAGCACCAGGGCCGCGGGGAGCAGGCAGCGCAGCGTGCTGCCCACGATGTTGCCGCCGACCGTGGCCGTACGCCGCACGGCGCCGGTGCCCACGGTGGAGGCCGCACGGCGCAGCACCTCCGGCAGGCGGCCGTCCACCTGGTGCAGCAGCACGGCCGCGCCCAGCGCCTCGTGTCCGATCACGTTCGCCTCCGGCAGGCGGCGCAGGGACATCGCCTGCTCGGGGAAGCCGTCCCGCTGCCAGAGGGCCCACACGAGGGTGGCCCCGCCGACCGGTACCGCTCCCTCCGCCAGATACCGCTGCGCTTCGGACAGGGACGTGGGCAGACGCAACAGCACGGCGGTCGACCTGCTTTCCTTGACATCGGCGGCTGGGCACGGCACTTCGCGGGATGATCAGGGGCACTGCATTGTCCGCAGGGTCACGGGGGCGCGTCCAGGGCTCACGCACGCACCGTGTGCGCCCGCCGGGTGCGCGGGGGACCTTGCGCACGGTCGGTCGCGTGCTCCATGGTTGACGCGCGTCACATGGCTCGTCACCCAGCTCGACCACCCGTCCCGGAACCGGAGATCACATGTTCAGACGCGCTGCACGACTCGTTCTCTCAATTGTCATGCTCATGGCTGGTGCGTTCGTGGGAACGGTCGCCACCGCGGGGACCGCGCACGCCGACGGCTGCTACACCTGGACCCGCACCCTGTCCCAGGGCGCCTCGGGCGCCGACGTCACCCAGCTCCAGATCCGGCTCGGCGGCTACCCGGGCTACGGTTCCGTGCTGGCCGTCGACGGCGAGTTCGGGCCGGCCACCACGGCCGCCCTCAAGCGCTTCCAGTCGGCGTACGGCCTGGCCGCGGACGGCGTGGCGGGCACGAACACCTACAACAAGCTGTACGCCCTCCAGGACGACGACTGCACGCCGATCCACTTCTCCTACAGCGAGCTGAACGACTGCAACTCCACCTGGTCGGGCGGTGCGGTCAGCGCCTCGACGGCCAAGGCCAACGCGCTGCGGACGATGTGGAAGCTGGAGGCCATGCGGCACGCGCTCGGCGACCAGCCGATCACCGTCACCAGCGGTTTCCGCTCCTACGCCTGCAACGACGCCGTGGGCGGCGCGAGCAGCAGCCGCCACCTGTACGGCGACGCGGCCGACCTCGGCGCCGGACCGCACTCCCTGTGCACCCTGGCCAAGCAGGCCCGGTACCACGGCTTCCGCGGCATCCTCGGCCCGGGCTACCCGGGGCACGACGACCACACCCACGTCGACCACCGCAGCAGCCAGTACTGGTCCGCGCCCACCTGCGGCATCTGAGCCCGCGACGGCGGCCGGAGGTCCGTAGGCGATCATGGTGGGCGACAGTCCGCGGGCGGGAGCAACCCGGTCCGGGTCCGGACCGTCCCACAGAGCGTCGGTCGCCCACCCATGAACGAACGGACCCATGAACGCCGCAACGCTGTCGGACGTCCTGCTGGACGCCGCCCACCGGTCCCCCGAACAGGTGATCGTCCACGTCCGTGGTGACGGCGGCGAGGTCGCCGTCACCTTCCGGCAGCTCCTGGCGGAGTCCCTGCGCGTCGCGGGCGGGTACCGCGACGCGGGAGTGGAGCCGGGCACCTGCGTACCGGTGCTCGCGGACCGCGGCGAGGACTTCCAGCCCCTGTTCTGGGGCGCCCTCGCGGCCGGTCTGGTGCCGGTGCCCCTGGCGCCCGACGTGCGGCGGGTCCGCCCGGTGTGGGAGCACCTCGGCCGTCCCCCGGTCGCGGTGGACGCGGGCTGCGCGCACGTGACCGACCGGCTCCCCCCGGACGCCCGCGTCCTGCGGCTGGAGTCGCTGCGGGAGTGCCGCGCCCTCGCCTCCCCCGTCGCACCCGTTCCGGGGGCTCCGGCCTTCCTCCAGTTCTCCTCCGGCAGCACGGGGGCGCCCAAGGGCGTGGAGCTGACCCACGCGGCCGTCCTGGCGAACCTGCGGCAACTGGCCGAGGCCTCCGCCCTCACCGAACGGGACGTGGTGGTCGGCTGGATGCCGTACTTCCACGACATGGGTCTCATCGGCACGCACCTGGCGCCGCTCGCCGCGCGGGCCAGGCAGGTGAGGATCAGTCCGCTCTCGTTCGCGAAGAACCCCCGGCTGTGGTTCGACACCGCCGCCGCGCACCGGGCCACGGTCCTGTCGGCCGCCAACTTCGCCCTCGCGCTGGCCGTCCGCCGGGTTCCCGAAGAGGCGTTCGCCGGGCTGGACCTGAGCACGGTGCGGCTGGTCCTGGTGGGGGCCGAGCCGATCTCGGCGACGGTGTGGCGGGACTTCGCGGCCAGGACGCGCGTGACCGGGCTGGATCCGCGTGCGTTGACGCCCGTCTACGGGCTGGCCGAGGCGACGCTGGCGGTCGCGTTCCCGCCGCCGGGCGAGGTGGCCGTCCCGGTGGCGCTGGAGCGCGGCGCCCTCAGCCGCGGCCGGGCGGTGGAGCGGGAACCGGGCGGCGACGCCGTGGAGCTGATGGACGTCGGCCTGCCGGTGCCGGGCTGCTCGGTGCGCGTCACCGACGACGCCGGCCGGCCCCTGGGCGACCGGCGGGTGGGACACATCGAGGTGCGCGGTCCGCAGGTCGCACGCGGTTACCACGGCCTGCCCGAGGCGACGGCCGAGTCCTTCGCCGACGGCTGGCTGCGCACCGGCGACCTGGGCTTCCTGCGGGACGGCCGGCTGTGCGTGAGCGGGCGCCACAAGGACGTCCTCTTCGTCAACGGCCGCACGTTCCACGCCCCGGACATGGAGGAGGTGGCGGCCGCCACGCCCGGGGTGCCGCCGGGTACGACGGTGGTGGTCGGGTCGACCGACCCGGTGACCGGCGGCGAGCGGGTGGTGGTGTTCGTCTCCTGGGCCCGGCCGCCGCGCACCGCGGCCGAGGTGCTCGACCGGGTCGCGCGACGGGTCCGCGCGGCGCTGGGCCACGACGACGTACGGGTGCTGGCGCTGCCGCCGTCCGCCTTCCCCCGCACCACCAGCGGCAAGGTGCAACGGCAGCGGATGCGGGCGCGGTTCGAGGCGGGGCGGTACCGCCCCGCGGCCTCCTCCGGCACGGACGGGGGCGGGCCGGCCCGTGAGCCGGCGCAGGCGTCCCGGCGGCCGTCCGGGGCCGGGGCGCCGGTGCCCCGGTCCCGCGCGGAGGTGCGGCGCGTGGTGCGGGAGGTCTGGGCCCGGGTGCTGGCGCTGCCGGAGGAGTCGTTCGGGGACCGGGACCGGTTCACGGAGCTGGGCGGCGGCTCGCTGAAGGCCATGGAGGCGCTCGCCGAACTGGAACGGGCCCTCGGGGTGGGCCTCGCGCCGGCCGTGCTGCGCGACGACACGGTCGCCGGCCTCACCGACCGTCTCCTGGACGCCGTCGCGGACACGGCGGGACGGCGGGAGCCCGGCCACGGGGCACCGGCCGGGCGGCCCGGGCCGTCCCGGGCCGGCCGGGCGCCGGCGACCGCCGTGGTGGCTCTGGCCTGCCGGTTCCCCGGGGCGAGTACGCCGGAGGAGTTCTGGGACCTGCTCGCCGCCGGCCGTGACGCCGTGACCCCGGTGCCCGCGGGCCGCTGGGACACGACCCGCCCGGCCGGTGGGGCCGGAGCGACGGCGGAAGGACACTGGGGCGCCTTCCTGGAGGACCCCGCCGCCTTCGACGCCGACCACTTCGGGATCGGCGCCGAGGAGGCGCGCGCCCTCGACCCGCAGGCACGCGTCTTCCTCGAACTGGCCCACGAGGCACTGGAGCGCGCCGGATACGCCGGGCCCCGCCGCCGCGGCCTGCGGATCGGCGTCTTCGCAGCCGTCGGCGACAGCGGTCACCGGCAGGTCCTCGCCGGCGCCGGTCCCGGCGGTGCGCCGCCGGCCGGGACCGCCGCCCTGACCGGCAGCCTCCCCGGCCTCGTCGCGGCCCGCGTGGCGCACTGCCTCGACCTGGACGGACCGGCGCTCGTCGTGGACACCGCCTGCTCCTCCGGCCTGGTGGCCCTGCACCTGGCCCGGCGCAGCCTCGCGGACGGCGAGTGCGACCTCGCCGTCGTCGGAGGCGTCAACCTGCACCTCACCCCGGCCGCGCACGAGGCGCTCCGGGCGGCCCGGGCGCTGTCGCCGACCGGCCGCAGCCGTGCCTTCGCCTCGTCCGCCGACGGCTTCGTACCGGGCGAGGGCGGCGCGGCCCTCGTGCTGCGGCGCCTCGCGGACGCCCAGCGGGACGACGACGAGGTCCTGGCCGTCGTCCGCGGCACCGCCGTCAACAACGACGGCACGTCGCTGAGTCTGCTGGCGCCCAACCCGCTGCGCCAGCGCGAGGTGATCGGCCGGGCCTACGAGGACTGCGGCGTCGACCCGGCGTCGGTGACGTACGTGGAGGCCCACGGCACGGGCACCGCCGTCGGGGACCCGATCGAACTGCGGTCCCTCGCCCACGCCTTCCCGCGCCGCCCGGACGGCCGGCCCCGGCTCCTCGGCTCGGTGAAGACCAACATCGGGCACCTGCTGAACGCCGCCGCGCTGCCCTCCGTGGTGAAGGTGGTCCTGGCCCTCGGGCACGGCCGGCTGCCGGCCTCGTTGCACCACGACTCCCCCTCCCCGGCGGTGGCGGAGTCGGGGTTCGCGCTGGTCACCGAGTTGAGCGACTGGGAGTCGTCCGGACCGCGCAGGGCGGGCGTCAACGCCTTCGGCTTCGGCGGCACCAACGCGCACGCCGTCCTGGAGCAGGCCCCGCCCGCCCCGCCGCGCGCCCCGCGTCCCGGCGGCGGCGGCCCGCACCTGCTGACCCTGTCGGCGGGCAGCGCGGCCGGGCTGCGCGCGTGGGCGTCGCGTCTCGCGGAGCACCTGCGCGACCACCCGGAGCTCGACGAGGGCGACGTCTGCCTGACCGCGGGCACGGCACGCGACGAACGGCCCCACCGCCTCGCGCTCGTGGCCTCCGGCGACCTGCGCGAGCGGCTCGCCGCGGCGTGCGCCGCCGACGCGCCGGCGCGGCGGGGCGTGTTCTCCGGGACGGTGACGCACCGGCCCCGGACCGTCTTCGTCCTCCCCGGCCAGGGCGACCTGCGGCCGGGGTGGGGCCGGGCCCTGTACGCGACGGCACCGGTCTACCGCGAGACGCTCGACGAGGCGTCGGCGGCGGCCGGAAAGGTCCGTGGGCTCACGCTGACGGCCTGGTGCGTCGACGGCGACGTGACCGCGCGGGACCTGGCCGCGACCGAGGTGGCGCAGCCGCTGCTCGTCGCGCACGGCACGGCCCTCGCCCGGCAGCTGATCGCGTGGGGCGTGCGGCCCGACGCGGCCGTCGGACACAGCGTCGGCGAGCTCGCGGCCGCGTGCGTCGGCGGGATGCTGTCGCTGCGCGAGACGGTGGCGTTCGCGGCGGAACGGGGCCGCCTCATGGGCGGGGCGACGGCACCGGGCGCCATGGCGGCCGTGCGGGGCGCCGAGGAGCGGGAGGTGGCCGCCCTGGTGGACGCCTTCCCCGGTGAGCTCGCGGTCGCGGCGTACAACGGGCCCGGCCGTCCGGTGCTCTCCGGCACTCCCGAGGCGGTCCGCCGGGCGTGCGGACTGCTCGCCGAGCGGGGCGCGACGGTCCGCCCGCTGCGGGTGTCGCGCGCCTTCCACTCCCCGTTGATGGAGCCGGTGGCGCAGGCGCTGACGGACGCCGCGCGGAAACTGGCGCCGTCGGCGCCCTCACGCGCGGTGATGAGCACGCTCACCGCCGCGTGGCAGCCGCGGATGGACCCGGACCACCTGCGGGAACACGCGCTGCGGCCGGTGCTGTTCGGCCGGGCCGTGGCGCGCCTGGTCGACGAGGGATACGACACGTTCGTGGAACTCGGCGCGGGAGGGAGCCTCGCGGGTGCGATCCGCGCGGTCGCCGCCCGTCACCGGGCGGGGGGAACGGACGGTACGCCGACCGGACCGCAGCCCGCGCGTGGGGAGGCGCCCGGCGGCGGGGTCCTCGTGGTGTCCGCGCCCGCGGAACCGGACGCGGCGGACGGCACGCCGGGCGGGGCGGTGGAGCTGGCGCGGACCGTGGCGCGGCTGTGGGTGCGGGGCGTGGCGGTGGACCGTACGGCGTTCGGCGCGGGGCGGCGGCGGGTGCCGCTGCCGCCCTACCCGTACCGGCGGCGCGGGTACGGGCCCGAACCGGCGGCCCACCGGTTGCTGCACGACGTCGTGTGGCGGCCGGCGCCGCCGTCCGGTGACGGACCGGCCGTCCCCGTCGTGGTGAGCGGGGTGGACGCGGCGGCGGTGCGCCGGCTGGCGGACGGTCTCACGGCCCGGGGCGTGCCGGCGGTCGCGGAGGCGGACGACGTGCGCGCCCCGCGGACCGTGGTCCTGCTCGGCGGACCGGCCCGGCCGGGAGCGGCCGCGGACCTCGGCGCGGGGCAGCACCGGGCCGTCACGGCGTTGCGCGGGGCGCTGGCCCTGCTCGACCGGACGCGGGCGCGCCGCCTGCTGGTGGTGACCGAGGACGCGCACGTCACCGGTCACGGCGCGGAGCGCGCGGACCCGGCGCAGGCGGTCCTGGGCGGGCTGGCCCTGGCGGTGCCCGGGGAGTCGGCGGGGGTGGTCGCGAACTGGGTCGACCTCTCCTCCCTCGACGACGAGGAGCAGCGGCTGCGGGCGCTGGTCGCCGAGTCGGCGGAACCGCAGGCGGCCGGGGCGGTCGCCTGGCGGGGCGGGGAGCGCCTGGTACGGCGTGCCGTGCCCGGGGCGGAGGGGGCGCCGGGCGGTGCGGACCGGCTGCCCGCCGACGGCACGTTCCTGATCACGGGGGGCGCCGGGGGGATCGGGTCGGCGCTGGCCCGGGAGCTCGCGGACCGGGGCCGGCCCGTCCTGGTGCTGGCGGGGCGCTCCCCGCGTCCGTCCGAGGGGCTGCTGGAGGAGCTCACCGGTCTGGGGGCCGAGGCCCGGTACGTCGCGGCCGACCTCACCGTGCCCGACGACGTCGAGCGGCTCGTCGCCGCGCTGCCGCCGCTGGACGCCGTCTTCCACGCGGCCGGTGTCGTCCGGCCCGGCAGTCTGCGCGGGACGGACGTGCGGGAGCTGGTGGACGCGCTGGGGGCGAAGACGCTCGGCACCGCCCTGCTGGCCGAGGCGCTGGAGCGCCACGGGCAGCGTCCCGGGGTGTGCGTCGCGTTCTCGTCGGTGGCGTCGGTGCTGCCGGGCCTGGCCGGCGCGCTGGGCTCCTACGCGGCGGGGAACGCCTACCTCGACGCCTTCGCCGGCGCGGAGCGCCTGGCCGGCCGGCCGTGGCTGTCGGTGAACCTCGGGCCGTTCGCGCAGACGGGTCTCGCCGCCGCGGGCGCCGGTCTCCTCGCGGACGCCGCGGGCCGGCCGCTGCCGACCTCGCCCGCGCTGGCCGCGCTGCGGTCGGCCTGCGGCACGGACGTGTCCCAGCTGGTCCTCGCCGACCCGACGTCCGTGCGCTCTCCGGCTCCCCCGCCGCGTCCGGCGCCCGTGCCGCGTCCGGCGCCCGTCCCTCCGGCCGGGCGGCCCGCGGCCGCCGGGAGGGCCGGCGGCGCGGACCGGCCTCCGGCTCCGTCCGGTACGGCCGCCGTGCTGCGCGAACTGCTCGGGCGGTCCCTGGGGATCCCGGCGTCGGCGGTCGACGACGACACGCCGTTCCCGACCCTCGGCCTGGACTCGCTGGGCGCCGTCGACCTCGTCAGGCGGCTGGAGCGGAAGCTGGGGCGGGAGATGCCCGCCACGCTCTTCTTCGAGCACCGGACGGTGCGCGAACTCGCCGCCCACCTCGACCTGGTGGCCCCGGGCCGGCCCGCCGCGCCGGCGCCGTCCGCCGCGTCCGCCGAGGACGGCGCGCCCTTCGCCCTGACGCCCGTGCAGCTCGCGCTGTACACGAGCAGCCTGCTGCACCCGGACGTCCCGGCACGCGGTCATCTGCGGCTGACGATCCGCGGCCGGCTCGACACCGGCCTCCTCGTCCGGGCGTTGTCGGCGCTGGCCGAACGGCACGGCGCGCTGCGGCTGCGCGTGGACGGCTCGGGCGTGCCGCCGGTGCAGCGCGTGGCGCCGCCGGTGCCGCCGGCGGACTGGTTCGAGGTGCGCGAGTGCGCCGCCGGGGACGTGGCCGGCATCGAGTCGGCCGTGTGCAACCGGCCCTTCGACCTGACCGCGCGGCCGCCGGTGCGCGCCGTGCTGCTCCGCGAGGAGCCGGAACTCGCGCACCTGCTGCTGGTCGTGCACCACGCGGCGGCCGACGGGTACAGCCTCAACGTCCTCGCCGAGGAACTGTGGGACACGTACACCGCGCTGTGGCGCGGGGAGCACGACCGGCGGGCGCCGGCACCGGACTTCGCGCGGTACGCGGTGAGCGCGCCGCCTGCCGGCTCCGGCGTGCCGGACGCCGGCCTGCGCCACTGGGCGCAGCGGCTCGCCGCGCGCGGCGAGCCGCTGCGGCTGCCCTACGACGGTGATCCCGGCGCGCCCGCGACCGGTCCGATCCTGCAGCACCACGGCGAGCTCGACGCCGGGCTCGGCGCCGGCCTGGAGCGGCTGGCCGCCGCGCACGGCGTGTCCCTGTTCCACCTGCTGCTCGCCGCGTACGCGCGCTGCCTGGCCCGGTGGACGGGGCGCCGGGACATCGCCGTGAACGTCGCCAGGGCCGGCCGCGAGGGCCGCTTCGACGGTGTGGAACGGCTCGTCGGTCCGCTCGCCGACACCCTTCCGCTGCTGTGCGAGGTGGCCGACGACGAGCCGGTCGTGGCGCTCGCGCAGCGGGTGCGGGAGCTGTGGCTGGAGTGCGAGCGGCACGCCGGACCGAGCAGCCTCGACCTGGCCGGACTGCTGCCCGGCGCCGGTGACGGGCCCCGCACGGTGAGCCCGGCGGGCTTCAGCTTCGCCCGTTTCCCGGCCCGGCTCGCCGCCGGCTGCCCGGTGGAGGTCCGGGCGACCGCGGCCGGCACCGGGTCGGCCGCGACCCGTCTGACCCTGCTGTGCTGGGCGGACGGTCCGGTGCTGCGCGTGTCGTGGAACTTCCCGGCGCCGCTGTTCGAGCGGACCACCGTGGCGCGTCTGGACCGGGAGTTCCGCGCGGAACTGGCGGCGGCGCTGCGCGCTCCGGACGAGCCGGCCGTGCCGTCGCCGGACCGCGGCGTCACCGCCGCGCGAGCCGACGGGAGCCTCCCCCTGGTCGCCCGGCTGCTCGACCGGTTCCGTGCCGGCGCCGACGCGGTCGCCGTCGACGCGGGCGACGCGTCGCTCACCTACCGGGCCCTGGACCGCGCCTCCGGACTGCTCGCGGCGCGGCTGCGCGCGCTCGGCGTGGGCCCGGGCGACCTGGTCGGGCTGCTCACCGAGCGCGGCGCGGACACGGTGGTCGGTGTGGTGGGCGTGCTGCGCGCCGGGGCCGGCTGGGTCCCGCTGGACCCGGACCACCCCGTGCCGCGCCTGGCCGACCAGCTGGCCCGCACCGGCGCCGGCACCGTGGTGTGCCACTCCCCCACCCGGCACGCCGCCGAGGCCCTCACCGGTGTACGGGTGGTGGCACTCGACGACCCGGCGCACGACGCGGGTCCCGCGGCCGTCCCCGCGTCCTGCGCCCCTCCTGCCGCCCCCGTGCCCGACGCCGGGGCGGTCGCGTACGTCATCTTCACCTCCGGTTCCACGGGGCGGCCGAAGGCCGTGCCGATCACCCACCGGGCGATGGAGAACTACCTCGACTGGGCCGTCGCCGCCTTCGGCTACGGGGCCGGCGACCGCCTCGCCCAGACCGCGTCGCCGTGCTTCGACGCCTCGGTGCGCCAGTTGCTCGCGCCGCTGCTGGTCGGCGGCACCGTGGTGACCGTGGAGCGGGACCTGCTGCGGGATCCGCAGCTGCTGCTGGAACACGTGGAACGGACGCGCGTGACCGTGTGGAGCTCGGTACCGACGCTGTGGGAGCAGTTGCTGTCCGCGGCCGAGGAGAGGGCGGCGCGCGGGGCGGGGCCGGCGGACCTGTCCGCGCTGCGCTGGGTGCACGTCGGCGGTGAGGCGCTGCCCGTGGAGCACGTGCGCCGGTGGTTCGACCTGTTCGGGAACGGCACCCGGATCGCGAACCTGTACGGGCCGACCGAGACGACCGTCAACGCCACGTGCCACGTCATCGACGCGCGTCCCGGGGACGAGGTGCGGCGGCTGCCGATCGGACGCCCCGCGGCCGGTGCCGAACTGGAGGTCGTCGGTGCCGACGGCACCCCGTGCGCGGTGGGCGAGCCGGGCGAGCTCCTCATCTCCGGTGCCGGCCTGACACCGGGTTACCTGGACGAACCGGAGCTGAACGCCCGGGCGTTCACGCGGCGCGCGGGGCGGCGCTGGTACCGCAGCGGGGACCGGGTGCGCCGGTCGGCGGACGGCACCCTGGAGTTCCTGGGACGGGTCGACGACCAGGTGAAGATCCGCGGGAACCGGGTGGAGCCGGGTGAGGTCGAGGCGGCGCTCCAGCGGTGTCCCGGCGTGGCGAGGGCCGCGGTGCTCGCGCACGAGGGGCGCCTGGCCGCCTTCGTCACCGCCCGGGCCCGGACGGGGCGGCCGGACAGCAGGGAGGTGCGCCGGCATCTGGCCGGACTCCTGCCGTCGTACATGGTCCCGGCGCGGATCACGGTCGTCGACGCGCTCCCGCTGACCGGTACCGGCAAGGTCGACCGCTCGGCCCTGGTCGGCCTGCTCGGCCCCGGCGGCCTGAACGGCCGGTCCGGCGCGGGAGGCGCGGGGGCCGCGGAAGGCTCGGGAGCCGCGGAAGGAGCGGAAGTCGTGCCGCCGGGGGCGGAGCGGGCCGTCCCCGCCCGTCCCGGGGCGGGGGCCGACGGCGGGGGGACCCCTCCGGCCACGGCGACCGAGCGGCGACTGGCGGCGATCTGGTCCGGCGTGCTGCGGGTGGCCCCCGTCCACCGGGAGGACGACTTCTTCGACCTGGGCGGTGACTCACTGCTCGTCCTCCAGGTGTTCGCCCGGCTCGCGGAGCGGGAGGGACCGCTGCCCCGGCCGACGGTGATCTACCGTCACCGCACCCTGGCCGCGCTGGCCTCGGCCGTGGACGCGGTCGCCGCGGAGCGGGACTCCACGGCCGTCGCCGCCCCGCCCCGTCCGGCGGGCGACGCCCGCCTCGCCCCGTTCCCCGTCACCCCGGGCCAGCGCGGATTCCTGCTCGCCGAGGCGCTCTCGCCGGGCGGCGGGACGTGGCTGGCGCGGCTGCGGCTGTCCGGTCCGCTCGATCCGGACGTCTTCCAGGCGGCGGTGGATCTGCTGGTGGAGCGCCACGGCATGCTGCGCACCGTCTTTCCGGCCGGTGCCCGGCCGCCCGTCCAGCAGGAACTGCCCCGGTCGCTGCGTCTGCCGGTGGACTTCGAGACGGTCGCCGGCCCCGCCGAGGTGGACGAGCGCGCGGCGGCCGAGGCCGTCCGGCGCCTCGAACCCTGGGCCTGGCCGCTGCTGCGCCTGCGGGTGCTCACCCTGGCCCCGCACGAACACGTCCTGCTCGTGCACGCACACCACCTCATCGGCGACGGGTACAGCGCGGCGCTGCTGACGCGGGAGCTGACCGAGGCGTACGGCCTCCTGGCCGACGGCGGCACGCCCCGGCCGCCCGCGCCGCGGTCGGACTTCCGTGACCACGCCCTGGCGCGGGCCGAGGTCCCGCGGGAGACCGGCGCCGCGACGGCGGAGCACCGGGCCCGGGCGGCCCGGGTGTGCGCCCCGTACCGGCCGCCGGCGCTGCGTGCCGCCGTGGCGGGCGGGGGCGGTGCGGCCCCGCGCGGTGACGTCCGTTTCCACTCGGCGGAGTTCACGCTCGACGCGCCGCTGACGGCCGCGTTGCGGACGCTGGCCGCGTCCGCGCGCACCACGCTGTACGCGCCGCTGCTGACCGCCTACTACCAGGAACTGACGGCGGTGACCGGCCGGCCGGACCTGATCGTGGGACTGGCGGTCAGCGGCCGGGACCGGGCGCTGCCCGACGCCCACCGGGTCTTCGGGCCGTTCGCCGCCGCCGTACCGGTACGGCCCGCGGGGGCCGCGGAGAAGCCGCTCACGGACGGGGACTTCGCCGGCGCCCTGCGCCGGATCGCGGCGGAGGCGGAGGACGCGCGTGCCCATGAGGACGTGGTCCCGCGGCGTGCCGACGGGCTTCCGTCGACCTCGCAGTTCTTCTTCACCTTCCTCGACTTCGCCGCGCTGGCTCCGGTGGACGGTGGCGCGCTGCGGGTGTCGTGGGAGGCGGGGGACAGCGCGTTCCTGCCGCCGTCGTCCGCGACGGACGTGTTCCTGGCGGTACGGCCCGACGGCGACGGCCTGCGGGTGACGGTCCGCGGTGCCGCCGCGGCGCTCCCGCCGGCCGCGCTCGACGACTTCGCCGGCTCGGTGCGCGAGCGTCTGGTGCGGGCCGCCGCGGACGTGCGGGGCGTCGCGCCGCGGGCCGGGAGGCGGCAGGAGGCGATGGACGCCGCCCTGGTCGGGTACCTGCCCGCGCCGGAGCACCTCGCGCGCCTGGCGGGCCTGCCGGAAGCCGCGCTGCCGCGCGACGAGATACGTGCCCTGCTGTTCCCCGACGGCGCTCCGCGCCTGCTCGAGACGGTGCGGACACCGCTGGGCCGCTCGGGCTTCGTCTGCGTCCCGCTCTTCGCCGACGAACTCGGCCGGGACGCCGCCCTGGTGTCCCGCACCGCTCGCGCGGTGTCGCTGGCCTCCTCGCGGGGCGCGCGGTGCGTGTCCCTCGCGGGGATGATCCCGTCGCTGACCGGCTACGGCTTCGACGTGCTGCGGTTCCGGCGGTATCCGGCGGCCGTGACGACGGGGCACGCGGCGACGGTGGTGTCGGTGGTCAAGGCCGTGCACGCGGCGCTCGACGCCACGGGCCGGGAACTGGCGGACCTGGAGGTGGCGTTCGCCGGGCTCGGTTCGATCGGCGCGTCCTCGCTCGAACTGCTGCTGGCGCTGGCCGACCGCCCGCCACGGCGTCTGCTGCTGTGCGACGTGCGGGGCAGCGGGCCGCGGCTGAGGGAGCTGGGCCGCCGGCTGCGCGCGCGGGGGCTGGCCCGCGACGTGGAGGTCGCGGAGACCCGGCGGATGCTGCCGGACGCGGTCCACGGTGCGGATCTGGTGGTGACGGCGGTGAGCGGGACCGCCGCGGTGCTCGACGTCGACCGGCTCCGGCCGGGGGCCGTCGTGGTCGACGACTCCTTCCCCCACTGCTTCGACACCGGGCGGGCCCTCACCCGCATGCGGGAACGGGGCGACGTCCTGGTCCTGGGCGGCGGGCTGCTGCGGGTCGGGCACACCGAACGGGAGGTCGCCGCGGACCTCCCGGCCGCCGCGGCGGCCGGGTATCTCGCCCAGCCCTGGATCGAGGGCACCCTGGCGTCCTGCCGCACCGAGTCCCTGTTGCACGCCGCGGGGCACGAACTGCCCCTGGTGCACGGCCTGGTGGACGCGGCGGTGGCGCGGACCTACTGGGAGGCCGTGGAACGAGCCGGGGTCACGGCGGCGCCCCTGCACCTGCTCGGCCACACCGTCGACGGGGGGCGTTCGGGCGGAGTGCCGGCGCGGGGGTAGGGCCTTCCTGACCCGGCCGGGCCCGGGCCCGGCCGGGTCAGGAAGGGGGTGCCCGCCCCCGGGAGGGCGGGCACCGCCGCGCGCGTCAGACGCCGAACTCCGCCGGCGAGATGCCGAGCGCCGCGCAGGCGTCGCGGATGACGTACTGCTCGGCCGCTTCGAAACTGCCGTCGGCACCGGCGACGACGATGCCGGTCTGGACGACCGCCCGGGCCTCGACCGGCTTCTTCGCCGCCTTGGCGATGTCCTCCAGCGCCCGGGCCTTGCCCTGCTCGAAATCGGCCGTGAGCCGGTCCACGTGCTCGTTGAACCGCTTGCGGAGCTGGTCCGCCGGGAAGTTCTGCAACACCTCGTTGGTGACGATCAGTTCCTCCACCCGCTGCCGCTCCGACGGCTCCACGTACCCGTCGGCCGCGGCGACCAACGCGCACATCGCCATGCTGGCGTCCCGGTAGGCGCCGCTCTTGAGCTCGGTCCTGGCCGAGGAGAGCTGGGACTTCAGCAGCCCGATCAGCTGGGCCTTGGAGCCTCCGGAGGACGAGCCGTGGCCGTGCCCGCCACCCTGTCCCTGCCCGAAGGGCCCCTGCTGCCCCGCGCCTCCCGCCCGCCCGCTCTGGGCCTGCTGGAGGGTCCTGGCCTGGTCCTTGAGCCGGTCCCACATCGCCACTCGTGCCACCTCGGCTTCTGTTGCTGTCCGTCCGGTCCTGGCGGTCAGTCCCGGATCTTCGCGGTCCGCCTGATCAACGGACGTGACCGCGACCGTGTTCCCGTCCGGGGAACCGCTCGGCCGTCCGAGTGATCGGAAGATATTCGAAACTTTCGAGCATCAACCCCCTGTCCACCGATCCTGGAACGCGACATTCCGACGACCTTGCCGGATCGAATCGCCAGAACACGCATGTGACCTGCTTTTATCTGGCGCCGCGCCACCACAAGGGAGAATGAACCTTTCGCATCCACTGCCGAAACTATTGACACGTTCATGACGTCACTCAACACTGGCGGAGCACTGACGAACCCGTCCTCCCACCGGTTCACCCGAGGAGCATCCATGCACCAGGAACACGACAAGGACGCCCCGCACGTCAGCCGCAGGAGCGTGCTCGGCGGCGCCGGCGCGTTGGCGCTGGGCGCCGCATCGGGGCTGGTCCTGCCGGGAACGGCCCACGCGGACACGACCATCACCACCAATCGGACCGGCACCGACAACGGCTTCTACTACTCGTTCTGGACCGACGGCGGCGGTTCGGTCTCCATGACGCTGTCCTCCGGCGGCAGCTACCGCACCTCCTGGACCAACTGCGGCAACTTCGTCTGCGGCAAGGGCTGGAGCAACGGCGGGCGGAGGAGCGTGCGGTACTCGGGCAGCTTCACCCCGTCCGGCAACGGCTACCTGACCCTCTACGGATGGACGTCCAACCCGCTCGTGGAGTACTACATCGTCGACAACTGGGGCACCTACCGGCCCACCGGCACCTACAAGGGCACCGTCACCAGCGACGGCGGCACGTACGACATCTACCAGACCACCCGCTACAACGCCCCGTCCGTCGAGGGCACCAAGACCTTCAACCAGTACTGGAGCGTCCGCCAGCAGAAGCGGACGGGCGGCACCATCACCACCGGGAACCACTTCGACGCCTGGTCGCGCGCCGGGATGCGGCTCGGCAGCTTCAGCTACTACATGATCCTCGCCACCGAGGGCTACCAGAGCAGCGGGAGCTCCAGCATCTCGGTCAGCGGCTGAACCGATCGGAGGTTTGGCTCCCGCAGGACGGGTGAGGCGGCTGGGATGTCGTCGCCCCGCATCCCAGCCGCCGCATCCCCTACGAGACGCCCCGCCGCGTCGCAGCCGGCCTGCACGACCGCCGCGGGCGGGACGGAGCGGGAGGAGCCCGCCGGAAAGGACGAGGGGTCCCGGCGGGCGCCCCGGCGCGACGCGTTCTTCGACAACGCCAAGTACCTGGCGATCGTCCTGGTGGCGGTGGGGCACGCGTGGGAACCGCTGCGCGCCGACAGCCGGACCGTGAGCGCGCTGTACATGCTCGTCTACGCGTTCCACATGCCCGCCTTCATCGTCGTCGCCGGCTACCACTCGCGCGGTTTCGACGGCAGCGAGGGGCGCGTCCGGCGCCTGGTCACCGGGGTGGTGCTGCCGTACGTGGTGTTCGAGACGGCGTACACCTTCTTCACCCGGTGGACGGACGGCGTGCCCGACCGGCCGGTCACCCTCCTGGAGCCGCTGTACCTGACGTGGTTCCTGGCCGCCCTGTTCGTGTGGCGGCTCACCACGCCGCTGTGGAAGCTCGTCCGGTGGCCGGTGCCGCTGGCGCTGGTCATCGCCATGGCGGCCACCCTCTCCCCCTCCCTCGGCGAGGACCTCGACGTGCAGCGCGCCCTGCAGTTCCTGCCGTACTTCGTGCTGGGCCTCTTCCTGCGGCCGGAGCACTTCCGGGCGGTGCGCCGGCGCCGGATGCGGGTCCTGGCCGTACCGGTGTTCGCCGGGGCGCTGGCCGTGGCGTACTGGGCGGTCCCCCGGGTGACGCCGGCCTGGCTCTACCACCGTGACAGTGCGCAGGAACTGGGGGCTCCGGCCTGGTACGGCCCCGTGGTGACCCTGGCCCTCTTCGCCTCCTCGCTGCTGCTCGTCGCGTGCTTCCTCGCCTGGGTGCCGGCACGGCGGACGTGGTTCACCGCGCTGGGCGCGGCCACGCTGTACGGCTACCTCCTGCACGGCTTCGTCGCGCAGGTCAGCAAGTACTGGGGCTGGTACGACGCCGACTGGCTGTACCGCCCGCCCGGCGCGGTCGTCGTCACCCTGGTCGCCGCGGTGGTCGTGACCGCTCTGTGCACGGCGCCCGTGCGGCGGGTCTTCCGGTGGGCGGTGGAGCCGAGGCCGGACCGGGCCTTCCGCCGTCCGGCGGCCGAACGCCCGTGAGGCGGGCCCGGAACCGGCGTGCGCGGCCCGGTCCGTCCGCACCCCCGCCGGGCCGGCCGGCGGTCCGGCACCGGCTCCTGGGAGCACTCCTCGTCGGCCGGGGGGCCGGCCCGGGTCCGTGCTCCGCCGCCGGATCGCCCGCCGGCCGGGAGCCCCGTGGGCCCTCTCAGGCCTCGGCGCGGTCCGGCGCGCCCGTCGCCCCGGCGCGGCCGCGGGCCGTGCCGGCCCCGGCGGCGCGGCGTTCGTACCGGAGCGCCACCCCCGTCGCGAGGGCGCCGAGGCCCTCCCAGACCCCGACGCCGATGAACGCCTCCGGCGCCCTTCCGCCGACCACCGCGGCCGTGAACACGGTGCACGTCAGCAACCGGAAGGGCACCGTCCAGCGGAAGAAGGCCCGCCAGTCGGCGAGCGCCGCCAGTACGTAGTACACGCCCATGTTGAGCGCCGCCGTCGACGACGCCGTCACGAAGGCCGGCGTGTGGTCACCGCTCCCCCGCCCGCCGGGGGCCGCGAGGCCGAGCAGCGACAGCTGCGCGGCCGGCGAGACGAGACCCACCGCGCCGAGGGCGGCGGCGAGCACGCCGAAGACGGCCATGGTCCAGCCCGAGGCTGAGCGGGGAAGTCGCACGCGGTGATCGTAGCGGCGACCGGGACGGCCGCAGGGCCCTTCCGGGACGCGGCTGTCGCTCAGCCCACCGTCCACTTCTGGTTCGCGGCGCCGGTGCAGGTCCAGATCTGGAGGCGGGTGGCGTTGGCCGAGCTGTTGCCGGTCGCGTCCAGGCACTTGTCGGCCTGCGGGTTGACGATGTCGCGCGCGGCGGTGACGACCCACTTCTGGGCGGCGGTGCCGTTGCAGTCCCACAGTTGGACGGGGGTGCCGTCGGCCGTGCCGCCCGAGGTGACGTCCAGGCACTTGCCGAGCGCGCGGATCGTGCCGTCACCGCCCACGGTCCACTGCTGGGCGGCGGTGCCGTTGCAGTCGTAGAGCTGGACGGGCGTGCCGTTGGCGCTGTTCGCGCCGGCCACGTCGACGCACTTGCCGGCCAGGCCCCGGATCGCGGCGCCCGGGGCCGCGTCACCCGTGGTCACCGACACGTGGTCCACGACGAGTTGCTGGGGGAAGACGGTGGAGCCGTCGGGGTCCCCGGGCCAGTAGCCGCCCACCGCCAGGTTCAGGATCAGGAAGAACGGCTTGTTGAACACCCAGCTCCGGCCGCCCAGATCGGCCGGGGTGCGGCGCTGGTAGACGTTCCCGTCCACGGACCAGGTGATCGAGTCCGGCGCCCAGTCGACGGCGAAGGTGTGGAAGTCGTCCGCGAAGGCCTGGCCCCCCGGCAGGGTGTAGGCCGCGCCGATGCCGCCCGCGCCGGAGTAGCCGGGGCCGTGGATCGTGCCGTGCACCGTGGACGGTTCGAAGCCGACGTTCTCCATGATGTCGATCTCGCCCGAGTCGGGCCAGTTGACCGGTGTGCCCAGCATCCAGAACGCGGGCCACATGCCCTGCCCGCGCGGGACCTTCATCCGCGCCTCGATGTGCCCGTACTGCGCGGTGAACCTCCCGGCGGTGTTCAGCCTGGCCGAGGTGTACTGACAGGTGCCGTACCAGCACTGGTAGTCGGCCGGGTTCTCCTTGCGGGCCGTGATCACCAGGTGGCCCCGGCCGTCCAGGGCGGCGTTCTTGTTGCCGGACGTGTAGTACTGCCGCTCGTGGTTGTTGACGTTGTCGCCGGTCTCGATCTGCCACTTCGAGGAGTCGACCGCCGCACCGGCGGGTCCGTCGAAGGTGTCCGAGAACGTCACGGCCGCCGCGGCGGTGGCGTCCGCCGGCTCCGCCTGCGCGGTTCCGGCGGCACCGGAGGCGACCAGGGCGGCGGACAGGGCGGCGATCAGCCATCTGCGGAGCGTGCGCGGAGAGGGCATGGCTCTCCCTTCCGTACGGCGCGGCCCGTGCACACGGGTGCGCCGACCGAGGTGGTGGGGGGTGGAGGTGCGCCCCTTGATTTAAGGAGTGAACTAAGAGGCCGTCAATACCCTGGTACGGACCAGCAGCCGGTGACGTCCTCCCCCGTTGCTCCCCGGATCCCCGGGCCCCCGGGCCCCCGGTCAGGCGGTGCTGCCCCACGAGGGCCGGTGCGCGCAGCCGGGGTCGTGCTCGGTCGCGCACGACGTCCACCAGCGTTCGCAGCACGCGGCCTCCACCTCGGCCCGGGCGAGCGCCGCGGCCGCCGCGTCGCGCCACGCCGCCCGGCGGCCCTCCCGCTCCCGGAGGACGGCGACGACGCGCCGTTCGTCGGCGATGACGGTCTCGCGGACGACCCCCATGACCGGGGCGAGGGAGGCGGCGGCCATGGCGAGGGTGGTCCAGAGCGGGACGGTGCCCCAGGTCCGCACGGTGCAGAAGGCGAGCCACAGGGCGACGGCTGCGTAGAGGACGGTGAGCGTGCGGCTGCCTCTGCTCATGGCGGTTCTCCTTCTCGGTCCGTCGCGGGTCGTCGGCCGGCCCGCCGGCGCGTCCCGTCGACTCCGGCTGGACTCCTGATGCCCGCGATGCGCGCCACCATGACTCCGGACGCTGTCGCGGGACGGGTCCGGCGTCCGCGACGAGGACGCCGCCCGCCCCTCCCCGTTCGTACGGCGCCACATCGACCTGCCCGGCCGCCACTCCTTCCGGCTACCGGACCTCCCCGGCGGCCTGCGACCGCCGCGCGCCCCGGACTCCACCGACGAGTGGCACACCGGTCCGGGCGGGGAGAGCGGATCCGTCCCCGGCGGAGACCACCTCGCTTTGGCGCCTGGCCGGCAACTGACCACGGCTCAGCGTCGGTGGTCGCCGGGGGCCGGCAGGCTGGTGACCTCGGCGACGGCTTCCGGGGAGAGGGTGGAAGCAGCGGCGGACGTCCCCCGGCTTCCCGTGCCTCGACCTGGCCACCGGCACCAGCGGGCTCGCTCCGGCCTCGCCGAGGTGCGTGGATCCGGAACGCCGCCGCTCGTGCGGGTCCCGACCCGTGCCGATCCCGTCGTCGGTGAGCGCCTTCCCGCCGGGCCCAGGGCCGTGGGGTGCGGATGCCGGGCTCACAAGGCCCCGGGAGGGACCGGTCGTTGGCGTCGCCGCCGACTGCGTCCCGGCCTGCACCCGTGTCCTTGCCTCGGTGGCCCGGTCCACCGCTTTCGCTTCACGGGGAAAGCGGCGGTGAGACGGACGACGGCGATGGCGGCGGGCACGAGTGCCGTCGTCATGCCGCCGGGGAGGCTTCCGCCCCGAGATCCTCCGCCTCAGCCGGTGGACGCGGACAGCAGGAGGCGGACGACCCGACCGGGATCGTCGGACATGGGTGAGTGCCCGCATCCGTGCAGCCGGACATGACGGGCCCCGGGCAGGAGCCGGGCCGCCCGGCGGGCCTGGTACCGGGGTGTCATGAGGTCCCGGGTGCCCCAAGCGACGGTGACGGGGACACGGGGAGGGAAGCCATGCAGCCGGTAGGTGCGCGCTGCCCGGCGCGTGGCTTCGAAACCGGGTGAGCCGGCCAGGTTGCGCAGGGCACCGCCGGCCGCCTCCGCCGTCATCCGCCGGGGTCGCGCGACGAGTTGCCAGAACGCGAGCGTGCGGCCCAGCGGACTGCCGGCCACCCGCGCCGTGCGGTGGCCGAGGGCCTTCGCCATCGTGCGCGCGATCCGGAGCGAGCCGAGGACGTAGGCGGCCTCGGGGCCGGTCCACAGCCCGATCGGGGACAAGGCGACGGCGCTGCCGACCGCGTCGGCCCGGGCGAGTTCGAGCGCGACGGCTCCACCGAGCGAGTTGCCGACGACCGGTGGGCGCGTGAGGCCGGCCGTGGAGAACCACATGGCGACCTCGGCGGCCAGTTGGCGAACGGTGGGGGCGGTGCCACCCGGTAACGGCGGGCTGTCGCCGAATCCCGGCAGATCGACGGTCACGACCTCGCGCTCGGCGGTCAGCAGGTCGATGACGGGTGCCCAGCCCTCTCGGTCCAGCTGCTGGATCACCACCAGGGGCGGCCCCGTGCCGCGGCGGCTGCTGGAGAGCTGGATGTCCGGCATATGCGAATCATATGGACATGATCAGCGGTCGTGCGATCCGATCGGGCCATCCGCGCGGCGGCCGGCCGCCGGCCCGCCACGCCCCGGCCCGCCACCGGACAGGCGCCGGCCCCGGCCACGTGACAACGCCCCATCGCGGGCAGGCCCGGTCGTCACGACCGGGCCTGCCCGTACGAGATGCCTTCACCACAAACAGAACAGCGATTCTGCTAGCATCCCTCCACAAGAAGAACAGTGATTCTTTTTGTGGGAGGTGCAGTGCCTCGGCTCACCGACGCGCGCAAGGAACTCCGGCGTACTCAGATCGCCGAGGCCGCCGTCCGCTGCTTCAACCGCAACGGCCTGGAACGGACCTCGATCGCCGACATCACCGCCGAGTCCGGCCTCTCGGCCGGCTCGATCTACGCGCACTACCGCAACAAGGCCGACCTGGTCCGGGCCGCCGCCCGCGAGGTGCTCGCCAAGCGCGCCGACGCCCTCGGCGAGTACGCCGCGGCCGACGCCCCACCCGGCCCCGACGAACTGCTCTCCCGCCTGACCGCCGCGATCGACCCCGCCGAGGCCCGGGTCGGCGTGCAGACCTGGGGCGAGGCGACCACCGACCCGGCCATCCGCGACATCGTCGTCGACATGACCGGCCGGATGCGCGCGATGCTGCACGACTGCGTCACGGCCTGGCTCGTCAAGGTCGAGCACCACGAGCCGCCCCGGGCCCGGGAGCGCGCCACCCCGATCGCCCACCGGATCATGGCGCTCTACCAGGCCGAACTGCTGTACACCGCCTTGCGGACACCACCCGAGGAGACAGCGTCATGACCACCGCGACCGCTTCGTTCGCCGCCCGCACCGTTTTCCGCATCGGCTACGGCGCACTGCAGCTCGAGCGCCTGCGCGACCGCCGCGGCGAGGCCGTCGCGCTGTTGCGCCGCGCGGTCGAACTGGGCGTCGACCACGTGGACACCGCCGAGTTCTACGGCTTCGGCTACGCCAACGACGTGATCCGCGAGGCGCTGCGCCCCGGGGACGACGTCCTGGTCGTCACGAAGGTCGGCGCCGACCCCGACCCCGGCGGGCGCCTGCCGCTGCGCCTGGCACAGCGACCCGAGCAGCTGCGCGCCGGCGTCGAGGCCAACCTGCGCAGCCTCGGCGTCGACCGGCTCGCGGTCGTCAACCTGCGCCGCCTGGACACCGGCCCCGGCCTGCGTCCCGAGGGCGACCAGGTCGTCGATCTCGACGACCAGCTCGCGGTGATGACCGCCATGCGCGACGAGGGCAAGATCGGCGCGATCGGCCTGAGCGGCGTCACCCTCGACGGGCTGCGCCGTGCCCTGCCCGCCGGCGTCGTCTGCGTGCAGAACGCCTACAGCCTCGTCTCCCGCGACGACGAGGACATGCTGCAGCTGTGCGCGGCCGAGGGCATCGCCTGGGTGCCGTTCTTCCCGCTCGGCGGGGCCTTCCCCGGCTTGCCCAAAGCGACCGACGAGCCGGCGGTGCACGCCGTGGCCGAGTCCCTGGGCGTCACGCCCTCCCAGGTCGCCCTCGCCTGGCTGCTGCACCACGCCCCGAACGTGCTGCTCATCCCGGGCACCGCCAACGCCGCCCACCTGGAGGCCAACATCGCGGTCAGCGAGATCACCCTCGACGCCGCGGACCTCGCCGTCCTCGACGGCATCGAGTCCCGCTCCAGCGCAGTCCCCCTCGGCTGAACGGAACCAGCGCGGCCCGGGCCGCGACCGCACCCCACGCCGGACAGCCCGACGAACCGCCGGGCCACGCCGGGAAACCGCGCAGTACCGGGCTCCAAGGACGGATCATGAAGGCCATCATCCACCGCGACAACGGCGCACCCGGGGTTCTCCGGCTCGTCGACCGTGACCTGCCCGAGCCCGGCCCCGGCGAGGTTCGTGTCCGGGTCGCCGTGTCCGGGGTCAACCCGACCGACTGGCAGGCACGTTCCGGCGCCGGCCATCCCAAGCGCTTCGTCGAGGTCACCCCGCACCTCGACGGCGCCGGCACGATCGACGCCGTGGGTGAGGGTGTCGGCCAGAGCCGGGTCGGTCAGCGGGTCTGGCTGTTCATGGCCGCCGCCGGGCGGCCCACCGGCACCGCCGCCGAGTTCACCGTCGTGCCCGCCGAACAGGCCGTGCCGCTGCCCGACGAGGCCGGCTTCGACGTCGGCGCCGCACTCGGAGTTCCCGCGCTGACCGCGCACCGCGCGCTCACCGTCGCCGAGGACGGGCCGCGCCGTCTGCGGCCCGGGGCGCTCGGCGGGAGGGTGGTGCTCGCCGCGGGCGGGGCCGGGGCCGTGGGGCACGCGGTGATCCAGCTCGCCCGATGGGCCGGCGCCACCGTGATCAGCACGATCAGCAGCCCGGGGAAAGCCCGGCTGGCCACCGCCGCCGGAGCCCACCACGTGATCAACTATCGCGAGGGCGACCCGGCCGCCGGGATCCGCGGGATCGCCCCGGACGGCGTCGACATCGTCGCCGAGGTGGCGCTGGGCACGAACCTCGCGCTGGACCTGGCCGTGCTGCGGACCCGCGGCACGATCTCGGCCTACGCCAACGACGGTGGCAGGCCGGTCGAACTGAACGTGCTGCAGAACATGGTGCTGAACACACGCTTCCAGTTCCTGGTGCTCTACACGGCCGGTCCGGAGGCACGCGCCGCGGCCGTCCAGGACGTCGCCGCCGCGGTGGGCGACGGCGCGCTGCCGGTCGGTGAGGAGCACGGCCTGCCGCTGATCCGCTTTCCCCTCGACCGCACCGCCGACGCGCACCGAGCGGTCGAGAGCCGCGCGGTCGGCAAGGTCCTGGTGGACGTCCCCTCCTGACGCCAGGCCGGCCACCACGGGCGGGCGGTGGAGCCGGGTTCCGGCTGTGCGGTCGGGGCGTGGCGGACAGCGGAAGCACAGCCGCACGCAGGGGGAGATGACCTCGACCGGACAGCCGGTGCCCCTTGTACGACTCGGGGGACCTCGAGCAGATCACACGCCCGTTCGACGTTGTGGCCGCCCTGCTTCTCCGCCTCGGTGACGGTGCGCCGTCACCGGGTCTCCCCCGTCCCCGCGTCCGCGGGCGAGTCCGGGCCCACAGATCAACTGCCCGGTCCCGGGGAGGCGGCGGAGGACGTCGGGTGCGCACGCAAGCTGATTATGATCTTGGTCATGTCTATGCAGAACTCTGACAGGCCCCTTTCCCGTAAGCAAAGGCTCCAGGAGAAGCAGCGTCGCCAGTTGGCGGTGGTCGACACCGTGGACAAGGCCGAGGCGAAGGTCCGCAAGGCGGAGGTCGAGCTGGCTGTGGCTGTCACCGAAGCCGTGCAGGTGTTCGGTGACGAGCAGTCCGCGTCCGACGGGCTCGACATGCCGATCGAAGCGATCCGGCGCTTCCTCGGCATGGCACAGGGCGAAGCGGTCGGCGCCGGCGACGTCGCCGGCGCATCCTGAGCCCGACCCGGGAAAGCCGTAGGTGATGAGGTCTGCTCACCGCGCCTGCGGGAACGGTCCCGCCGTCGCCTGGATGTGACGGGCGGGCTCGGGCGCGGCCGCGGCGAGGAGGTGTCGAACTGGCCGGGGACGCCGCAGTCGGCGGCCAGGGCGGCCGTTCCGCGCTCCGTCATCATCACGCTGATCGCGTTGCCGAGTCCGAGCGGTTCGCGGTCGTCCCGGCACATGACCGTGCGGGTGCGCCGCTTCGGCTTCTCCTTCTGGGGGGCGCCGTTCTTCTTCGCCGCATCCCGGACCGCGACCAGGGCCTGACGCGCGAGGTCGGCCCCGCTCAGCTCGGTGCTCACGCCCGCACCGCCCTGATCGTGCCGCTGCCCGGCGAACGCGCGGCGAGCCGGTCCGACCACGGCGCGGATCACCGCCTGCTCACGCAACTGCTCCAGCCGCGTCACCGCCGGGTACTGCGCGGTGCGCTCCCGGGCGGCGTCGGCGGCCTTCGTCGCGGCAGCGACAGCGTCCGCGCCGTTCGGGTTGTGCCGGAACCAGTAGCGGTTCTGCTCGGTCCTGTACGCCCGCCGGGCCTCGGTCCGCGGGCGGCGGTGGGCCGGCCACCGGCGCACCCATGAGGCCATCGCGTGGAAGTACCGCACCAACTCGCCCCGGCGGGACCTGCCTGCCGGGCTCGGCGCGTTCCAGACCGCTCACAGACGGCTGATCGGGCGGACAGTCGACGGCACCGGGGAGACGGTCCTCGGCGCCGTCCTGGCGGCGGACGCCGACGACGACATCGACCGGACGGCATCGGTGGACTCCGCAGTCGTCCGAGCCCACCAGCACGCAGCCGGAGTGCGCAAAGGAGGGCAACCGCTCCGGCGGGCCCACCGGTCACGCACCCGGACGCTCCCGCGGCGGGCTGAGCACGAAAGTCCACCTGGCCGCGGACGGCCGTGCACGACCACTCGCCCTCACCGTCACCCCAGGCCCGGCCGGTGATGCACCCGCTTCCGGGACGGTCATGTCCCGCATCCGCGTCCCCCGCAACGGCCCGGGCAGGCCGCGAGCCCGCCCCTTCGCCGCGCCGGCCGACCGCGCCTGCTCGTCCCGCGCCCTCCGCATCCACCTGCGGCGCCGGGGCATCCGCGCGGTCATCCCGCAGCCGTCCGACCAGATCGGCCACCGCCGGCGGCGAGGCCGCCGAGGCGGCCGCCCACCCGGTTTCGACCGCGAGGCCTGCACGCACCGCAACACCGTCGAGCACTGCGTCAACCGACTCACGCAGTGGCGCGGCCTGGTCACACGACCCGGCAAACCCGCGATCGCCTTCCAGGCCGCACTTCACCCTGCCGCCGTCCTCATCCGGACAGACGGTTGATGGCCGGGAAGACCGGATACCCCTGCCCAGACGATCGCGCGGCGCGCAAAGATCAGCGCATGGACGATCTGCTGAAGTTCCTTGCCGCACGCATCGACGAGGACAGACACCACGCGGCCGACACCACCGGCAGCGAAGCCCTTCCCGGCAGTCATCTGCCCCTGCTCGACTCGATCGAGACGCTGGTGAACGAGTACAGAAGCATGGCGGACCCCTGGGACGGACGCACACACGGCCTCACGTACGCCCTTCGCGCCCTTGCGCAGGCGTACGCGGCGCATCCCGCCTACCGCCAGGAATGGCACCCGTAGGCCGCTTCGAGGAGGCACCCCCTGGTCCTCCGGCTCCGCGGACCAGCCGGATGACCATTCGTCAGACAGGACCCAGGCCCTGTCTCCCTGGTGAAGATGCCTGCTGTCTGTCAGCCGAACATGCCCGCGTAGGGGTCCGGTTCACCAGTCATCGGGTCCAGGCCGGCGTGGAAGCGGCGTTCCTGCTCCTCGTGATGGACGAAGGTCCCCACTCGTCCCCACAGCGAGAGGTCGCTCAGGGGGCACGCGTCGAATCCGGCAGTCATGAGGCGCCGCAGGAATTCGGTCATACCGCAGTGGAACAGGGCCCAGCGGGGACTGCCGTGCCTTCTCCAGACGACCACAGGCCATTGGTCGGGGTCGGGTCCGGTCATCAGCCAGCCGAGTTCGTTTGCGTTGCACCCGCTGCCCCAGGGCAGCACTCGGTCAGCGCCCAGTGCGACCCCGGGTACTCCGCCCTCCCTGGTCCACAGTTCGCGGAACCCGGCCGCGTGACCGGTGATCGACGCCTGCCAGCCGTTCCCGGTCGCCAGAGGCGGGAGGACGACCAGGTCATCGATGCAGCCGCCTCCATAGACAGCCATGAAGTCGCGATAGTCGGCGGGGAGAGGAGTGCTCAGGACGGCTTCCACCGCTGTCCAGTCCACCTGCTCGTCCGCACCCCATTCGTGGTGCAGGATCCGCTGCAGCGCCTCCATGTCGGTTCGGCCGGCCATCTGTCCTCCTGACTAATCGTGCTGGTGCACGATATCCGGCCGAACGCCGGCGAGCGCGGCCGGCAGTCACCGGCGCCTCGGTGTCGAAGGGCGGCTGCCGTGGATCCCCTCGGCCGCGGTCCCGTCTCCCCCACCGCCCCGGCGCGGAGTCGGCGACCGCACCGGTCGGGAGGCCGAACTGGTGCGCTACATTTTGCTCGCCCTCGACCGCGATCACTCACGATCCCTCACGCTACGGAGCCGGCACACCCCATGAGCGACATCGTCAACGGACTCGGCCGGGCCACCGCCTACGGCGCACTCGGTCTGGTCCTGCTGGTCCTCGGCATCGTCCTGGTCGACATCCTGACGCCCGGAAAGCTCGGCCGGCAGATCTGGGAGGAGCGCAACCGCAACGCCGCCGTGGTGCTCAGCTCCTCCCTGCTCGGCATCGGCGGGATCGTGTTCACCTCCATCTGGACGACGTACGAGGACTTCGGCAAGGGGCTGGTGTCGACGGCGGCGTTCGGGTTGCTGGGCCTGGTGATGATGGCCGTGGCGTTCCTGGTGGTGGACCTCATCACGCCGGGGCGCCTGGGCGCGACGCTGGTGGAGCCGGAGCCCCACCCCGCGGTCTGGGTGACGGCGTCCTGCAACCTCGCGGTGTCCGCCGTCGTCTCGGCGTGCATCGCCTGACGCCGTCTCCTCGCCGCTTCGGCGGCGATCCTGCGGAACCGTCCCGGGTGCGCGCCGGCGGCACGACGGAGGCATCCGGCGGAGCCGCCCGCGCGGTCAGTCGGAGACGATGCGCAGGAGTGCCGTGCCGTCCTTCCCGGTTGCCGCCTGGACGACCACGGCACCGGTCGGGGCACGGGGCGGCCGGGCGTCGGCCGGGCCGCAGGAATTGCCGGAACCGTTGCCGCGCAGGACGGTGACGCAGCCCTGCCCGGGGCCTTCGGCTCCGGCCCGGGACCGGCCGTTGCCCGACCTCACCGTGTACTCGATCCGGTTCGGGCCGACCTCGGTCACGGACAGCGTCGCGCTGCCGGACGGTCCCTCGAAGCGGACGGTGACCGGTCGGGACACCGCGATCTCGCAGTCCCCGTCCGCGCAGGCGCCGACGTCGTGCCCGTCCGCCGCCGGCACCGGGGGCTGCGCGGAGCGGGGCTCCGACGCCTGCCCGTCGCCGCCCCTGGAGGCTCCGCTCTGCCTGTCCGGGCCGCCGCAGCCGGCCACCGTGGCGGCGGCCAGCACCGCCAGGACCGCGGCCGTTCCGGCCCGGTGGCGGGCACACGCCCCCCGTGACCTGTCCGTCGACGTGGTCGCCGCCATGATGCCCCCGTGTGCGTGGTCCCGTCCGGCCGTCAGCCTTCCCCCGTGCCGCGGCTCCCACTCCGGTCGCGGCGTGACGTTCGCTCCCGCGGGTGAACGCGCCCCTCTCGCCCCGGGGATCTGCCGGCTCCTGGAGACCCGTCGACGTCGCCGTGACGCGAGACGACGCCGGGAACCTGTGCGCGGTGGACGGGGGCGTGGACACCGGGTCCTTCCGGTGACGGCTCAGCCGTGGACGCCGTGGAACGGGTCCCGGTCCGCGGCAGGGCGGGAATCCGGTCACCGCGCACGCACGGCGCTCGCCGCGGCTGCCGTGCAGAGCCCGTGCTGTGAACGGGCGATGCACCGGACGATCGAGCGCACCGACGCGCGCACCTGGCCGAACGAGCAGCTGAAGGAGCTCTTCAGTGAGGGCTTCCCCGAGTTCATCACGGCGGGCCGGCTGGTGAAGGAGTACATGGGCCGGGTCAGGGAGTGGTTCGCCGGCCTGAACCTCATGCTGGTGGACGAGAACGGGGTGCCGGTCGCCTCGGGCCGGGGTGTTCCCGTCCGCTGGGACGGCAGGCCCGAGACGCTTCCCACCGGATACACCGACGCCCTCGCGCGTGCCGTCGAGGGCCGTGAGCGGCAGGTGGCGGCCGACACCCTGGTGATCTGCGGCGCGATCGTCACGCCGTCGCCCACGGGGCGCGGCCTGGCGGGAGAGACCCCGAAGGCCCTGCGCCGGAGGGCCGCGGACGCCGGCCTGGCGCGGGTCGTCGCCCCGGTCCGGCCGACGCCGAAGGCGCGGTACCCGCTGACGCCGATCGAGACCTTCATGAGGTGGACCCGCGCGGACGGGACGGCTCTCGATCCCTGGATCCGGACGCACCAGCGTCTCGGCGCCGGGATACCGGCGGCCGCTCCCGCGTCGCAGACCATGACCGGCACCGTCGCCGAGTGGGAACGCTGGCCCCGGACGGCCTTCCCCGAGTCGGGCGACTACGTGATCCCGGACGGACTCGGCCTGCTGCGGATCAGCCGTTCCGCCGATCAGGGCGTCCACCGGGAGCCCGACGTGTGGATGCGGCACGGCTGAGGGGCCGTACCGCGCGTTCGCCGGGGACGGGCACCGCCGTGATGCCCGTCCGGGTCACGCCGCGCGCCTGCGCTCCTTCGCCACGCGTATCGACACGGGCGGCTGGACGCGGGCGGCCGTGCGGACGCGGTACGTCGTCCGGTTGGGGTCCACGACGGGCTCTCCGAGGGTGATCCGCCCCGCCGCGTGCAGTTCGTCGCACTCGGCGGTGGGCAGGGCGGCGTAGCAGCCCCCCGTGCCGGTGACGGGGTCGATCGGGCGCCAGTAGCTGTACCTGCGGCGGCCGTTCGCGAACACGGTGACGTAGGTGGGGGTGCGCGGGTCGGAGACGATGCGCAGCACGTCGACGCGGTCGGTGCCGGTCGGGGCGTGCGGCCGGGACGGGGGGGTCCGGAACACGGTCGCCGACGGTCCGCCGCGGGCCCGGCCCCCGGGCGCACCGGGTGGACCGGCGGTCGTGGCGGCCCTTGTGCCGAGTCCGGTGGTGGCCGTGCCCTGCTCGGCGGCCGCCCGGGGGCGTCGGCGGCGCGCGGTCGGAAGGACGACGAGGGCGTTCGCCTGGTCGACGGTGGAGAGCATCAGCAGTACCTTTCCGGAGCCGGGACTCGAGACCGTCTACCCAGCGGGGCGCCGGTGTTGATCTCTTTTTCCGATCATTGTGCAACCCCGCACCGACAACGTCACGGCGACACGGCCGTGTAAGCCACCAGCGAAAGATCATTTCGCTGTTCTCCCGTACGTGGAACCGGAGTTCACGGCCGCCCCCGCCCCGTGCCGCGCGGACGGAGCGAGCGACGCCGGGGGCGTCGCACGTCCGGGCCGGCCCGCGAGGGCCGGCCCGGACGCCGTGCGGAGCGGTGGGACGGGAGAGGTCAGACGAGGTCGAACCGGTCGAGGTTCATGACCTTGTCCCAGGCCGCGACGAAGTCGCGCACGAACTTCTCCTTCGCGTCGTCGCTCGCGTAGACCTCGGCGAGCGCGCGCAGTTCGGAGTTCGATCCGAAGACGAGGTCGGCCCGGGTGCCGGTCCACTTGACCTCGCCGGTGGCCGCGTCACGGCCCTCGAAGGCGGTCTGGTCCTCGGACGTCGCCTTCCACGTCGTGCCCAGGTCGAGCAGGTTGACGAAGAAGTCGTTGGTCAGCACCCCCGGCGTCGAGGTGAGCACGCCGTGGGCGGACTGCCCGTGGTTCGCGCCCAGGACCCGCAGGCCGCCGACGAGGACGGTCATCTCGGGGGCGCTCAGGGTCAGCAGGTTCGCCCGGTCCAGCAGCAGGTACTCGGCGGGAAGGCGGTTGCCCTTGCCGAGGTAGTTGCGGAACCCGTCGGCGGTCGGCTCGAGCGCGGCGAAGGACTCGGCGTCGGTGTGCTCCTCAGTCGCGTCGACACGCCCCGGGGTGAAGGGCACCTCGACGTCGAAGCCGCCGTCCTTGGCCGCCTTCTCCACGGCCGCGGCGCCGCCGAGCACGATCAGGTCGGCCAGGGACACCTTCTTGGTGCCGGAGTTCGCGTTGAACTCCTGCTGGATGCCCTCGAGGACGCGCAGCACCTGCGCCAGCCGGTCGGGGTCGTTGACCTCCCAGCCGCGCTGCGGCTCCAGGCGGATGCGTGCGCCGTTGGCGCCGCCGCGCTTGTCGCTGCCGCGGAACGTCGAGGCCGACGCCCAGGCGGTGCCGACCAGCTGCGAGACGGTCAGGCCCGAGTCGAGGAGCCTGGCCTTGAGGGCCGCGACGTCCGCGGCGTCGATGACCTCGCCCTCGGCCTCCGGCAGCGGGTCCTGCCACAGCAGGGTCTCCTCGGGGACCTCCGCGCCGAGGTACAGCGACTTCGGGCCCATGTCGCGGTGGGTCAGCTTGTACCAGGCGCGGGCGAAGGCGTCCGCGAACTCCTCCGGGTTCTCGTAGAACCGGCGGGAGATCGGCTCGTAGATCGGGTCGAAGCGCAGCGCCAGGTCGGTGGTGAGCATCTTCGGGCGGTGCTTCTTCGACGGGTCGTGCGCGTCCGGGATGATCTCCGGGGCGTCCTTCGCCACCCACTGGTGGGCGCCGGCCGGGCTCTGCTCCAGCTCGTACTCGAACTCGAAGAGGTTCTTGAAGAAGCCGTTGCTCCACCGGGTGGGCGTGCTGGTCCAGGTGACCTCCAGGCCGGAGGTGATGGCGTCCCCGCCCTTGCCCGTGCCGTAGGTGCTCTTCCAGCCGAGGCCCTGCTCCTCCATGGAGGCGGCCTCGGGGTCGGCGCCGACGTGGTCGGCCGGGCCGGCGCCGTGGGTCTTGCCGAAGGTGTGGCCGCCGGCGATCAGGGCGACGGTCTCCTCGTCGTTCATCGCCATGCGGCGGAACGTCTCACGGATGTCGCGGGCGGCGGCGATCGGGTCCGGGTTGCCGTTCGGGCCCTCGGGGTTGACGTAGATCAGGCCCATCTGGACCGCGCCGAGCGGGTTCTCCAGCTCGCGGTCGCCCGAGTAGCGCCGGTCGTCGAGCCAGGTGGTCTCCGGGCCCCAGTAGACGTCCTCCTCGGCCTCCCAGACGTCCTCGCGGCCGCCGCCGAAGCCGAAGGTCTCGAAGCCCATCTGCTCCAGGGCGACGTTGCCGGTGAGGATCAGCAGGTCGGCCCAGGAGATGCTCTGGCCGTACTTCTTCTTGACCGGCCACAGCAGACGGCGGGCCTTGTCGAGGTTGCCGTTGTCCGGCCAGCTGTTGAGCGGGGCGAAGCGCTGCTGTCCGGCGCCCGCGCCGCCGCGGCCGTCGCTGATGCGGTAGGTGCCCGCGCTGTGCCAGGCCATGCGGATCATCAGCGGGCCGTAGTGGCCGAAGTCGGCGGGCCACCAGTCCTGCGACGTGGTCAGCACCTCGGCGATGTCCCGCTTCACGGCCGCGAGGTCGAGGGCCTTGAACGCCTCGGCGTAGTCGAAGTCCTCACCGAGCGGGTTGGCCACGGCCGGGTTCTTGGCGAGGATCTTCAGGTTGAGCCGTTCCGGCCACCACTGGTGGTTCCCGCCGCCCTGGGTCGGGTGGAGGGCGCGGCCGTGCGCGACCGGGCAGCCGCCCGCCTCCTCCGCCTTGGGATCGGTGACGATCGCGTCGTGGTTCTCGGTCATGGGAATCCTTCCGGGCGAAAAGGTGTCGCGCAGTTCAGGTACTGCGGGCGGTGGAACAGCCGGGGCACAGGCCCCAGTAGACGACCTCGGCCTCGTCGATCACGAAGCCGTGGCCGTCGGACGCGGTCAGACACGGTGCGTCGCCGACCGCGCAGTCGACGTCGGCGACGCGACCGCAGGAGCGGCACACGAGGTGGTGGTGGTTGTCCCCGACGCGTCCCTCGTACCGGGCGGGACTGCCGGCCGGTTCGATCCGGCGGACGAGTCCCGCCCCCGTGAGCGCGTTGAGGGCCTCGTACACCGCCTGCACCGAGACATGGCCGATGCGCTCCCGCACACCGCGGGCGATCTCGTCGACTCCGAGGTGGTCGCCCTCTCGGACGGTGTCGAGCAGGGCGACACGGGCGGCCGTCGCACGCAGGCCTGCACCGCGCAGCTCCTCGGCGGTGGTGGGAGGCCGGGATGCGGTCATGGGCAGAAACTAGCGCCCTAGACACGAATAATTCCAGAGAACGAACCGGTCCAGTCTTGGGACGCGTCCGGTAACGGCGGGTGACTCCCGAGTTGCGCACCGGTCCGCGCCGGCCGCGTCACCGGCGCCGGGTGTCCGCCCGGGGCGGTGGAGGGGGCGGCGCGTTCAGGCGGCGGGCTCCAGACGGACGCAGCACCGGCCGGGTTCCGGCGCGAGACGGGGCTCGAACCCGGTCTCGCCGAGGCCCTCGAGGACTCCGCTCAGCAGATGGAGGTTCATGCCGCACACCGTCCGCGTGTGCGCGCGCGCCAGCGCGTGGAAGGGGCAGTTGCCCAGGACGACGGCCCCGTCCTCGCGCCGCGGCTCGAAGCCGTGCCGCTCGAGCAGCCGGAAGACGTCCTCCCCGCCGCCCTCCGCCGCCAACCGCGCGCCCCGCTCCCGCGCGTTGCGGTGCAGCGCGTCGCGCACCGGTTCCCCGGTGGCGTCGGACTCCTCCACCGCTCGGGCGAGCAGTCGTCCGGCGAGTTCGTAGCGCCGGTCGGGAAGGCTGACGGCGATCTGTCTCGCGGAGCGGCGGTAGAGCTTGGCCGGCCTGCCCGCGCCCGGCCCGGTACGTCCGCTGCGCCGCGCGTACACCACGTCCAGCAGGGACTCGTCGGCCAGCCGGTCGAGGTGGAAGGCCGCGGTCTGCCGGGCCAGCCCGAGGGCTGCCGCCGCCTCGTCCCGGCCGACCGGTTCCGGGTGGCGCACCACGTAGTCGTACAGCCTGCGCCGGGTGGGTTCGTCGAGGGCGGCGACGGCGGAGACGCTCTCGGTGAGCCCTTCCGCACCGCGTACTTCTTCCGTGTCGTCCACGAACACCAGTGTAAAACCCACAGCCATTGACTTAAGAGAGAAACGGAGCTTCTATCGTCAATGAGAGTTGTTGATAGAAGGAGGGGTCATGGCCTCCACCACCCGCACCGGCACCACCGCGGCCGCGCCCCGGCGAGCGGCGCTCGCCGATCCCGGCCGCCAGGCGTTCCTGATCCTGCGCGCCGGCTTCACCGCGGCGCCGATCCTGTTCGGCCTGGACAAGTTCGCGAACCTCCTCGTCGACTGGCCCGGCTACCTCGCGCCGTGGATCGACGGCATCGTCCCGGGCAGCGCCCAGACGGCCATGTACGCGGTGGGGGTCGTCGAGATCGTGGCCGGCGTCGTCGTCGGCATCGCGCCCCGGTTCGGCGGCTGGCTGGTCGCCGGCTGGCTCGCGGGCATCATCCTGAACCTGCTCACCGTTCCCGGCCACTACGACGTCGCACTGCGCGACTTCGGGCTGCTCCTCGGCGCGGTGGCGCTCGCCCGGCTCGCCCGGAGCCGGCACGACGCCCGGCCCTGACGTCCGGGTCCGCGCGGTCAGCACAGCACGCGCAGTGCTCCGGGCAGGACCCTGGCCGTCACCGGGAGAACGGCCTCCACCTCGCCGTCCGCGCCGTAGGGGACGTCGCGGTCGGCCGAGATGCGGATCTCCCTGCCCCTGAGGACCCGCACCTCGGGCCGGTGCACGTGGCCGCCCGTCCGCAGCTCGTTCATCAGGGTGAAGAACAGGCGCCGGGGCGCCTCCCGGATCATCACCACGTCCAGCAGGCCGTCGTCCACCCGGGCGTCCGGCGCGATGAGGCGGCCGGACCCGTAGTAGCCGGAGTTGGCGGCGACCACCGTGTAACCGGCGTGCGCGTGCTCCTCGCCGTCGACGGTGACCCGGTAGCGGGCCGTCCGCCAGGTGGTGACGGCGCGCAGGCCGCCCGCGTAGTAGGAGGCGGAGCCGCGCAGCACCCTGGCCCGGTTGGCGTGGTGGTTGGCGAGCGCGTCCACGCCGGCGTACACGCCGCCGAGGACGACGGCGCGGTCGTGCACGGCCGACCGGACCTCGACGGTGTCGACGGAGCGGGGTTCGCCGTGCAGCAGGAGCCGGGAGAGGGCGGCCGGGTCCGGGGGCAGCCCGAGCGCCCGGGCGAAGTCGTTGCCCCGGCCGGCCGGGACGAGCCCGAGCACGGCGCCCGTCCCGGAGAGGGCGCCGCCGACGCACCCGGCCATGCCGTCCCCGCCGACGGCGAGGACCACCCGCCCCTGTTCCCCGGCGGCACGGGCCACGCTCCGCGCGTGGTCCAGGCTGCGGCTGTACTCGGTCCGCAGCCCGGCCCCCGCCTCCCGCAGCAGCCGCGCGAGGGCGAGGAGCGCGGCGGTGCCGGTGGATCCGCCCGCATGGGGATTGACGACGGCGGTGAACTGTCGCATCGGGTGCCTCCGGGCGCCGACGGATGGGGACGGAAGGTGGGTCCGGCGGGGTGGGGTTCAGTCGGCGGGCAGGAGCACGCCGGGGCTGAGCACCCCGTCCGGGTCCAGTCGCCGCTTCACGGCGCGCAGGGCGTCCGCGCCGAGGGGGCCGGCCTCGCGGAGGTACCAGTCCCGGTGGTCGGTGCCGACCCCGTGGTGGTGGCTGATGGTGCCGCCGGCGGCGAGGATCGCCTCGTTGGCGGCGTGCTTGGCTCGTGTCCAGTGCGCCACGGCGTCCTCGCCCTGCGCCGAGACCACGGTGAAGTACAGCGAGGCGCCGTTCTCGTAGACGTGGGAGATGTGGCACATCACCAGCGGCGGGGTGCCGGCCCCGGTGAGCGTCCCGGTCAGGGCGTCGCGGACGGCGGCGTACAGTCCGGGGACGCGGGACCAGAACGTCGCCGTCTCGAGCGTCTCCACGAACGCCCCGGCGTCGAGGAGCGCGTCGCGCAGGTACGGCGCCGAGTAACGGCCCTCGGCCCAGTGCCGTCCCGGTTCCTCGCCCAGGGGCGTTCCGCCGCACGCGCGCAGGACGGCTGCGGCGCGTTCCCTGCGGTAGGCGGTGTCCTCCTCCGTGCCCTCGTAGCCGGCGACGGCCGTGCAGCCGGCCGACGACTCCCGCACGCCGGAGCCGATCGCGTCGGGCCGGGCGAGGCCGATCAGCGTCTCGGTCTCGTCGGACAGGCGCAGCACCGTCGGGCGCGGGCCGTCCTGGGCGAGCCGGCGCAGTGCGGCCGTCCCCTCCTCGAAGGAGGCGAAGCGCCAGCCCTCGTGGACGCGGACGCGCGGGACGGGGCGGATCCGCACCGTCACCGACGTGATGACGCCGAAGGCCCCCTCGGAGCCCAGGATCAGCTGGCGCAGGTCGGGTCCGGCGGCCGAGCGCGGGGCGCGGCCGGTGTCCAGGGTGCCCCGCGGCGTGGCGAGGGTGAGGGCGAGCACCATCTCGTCGAAGCGGCCGTACCCGGCGGACGCCTGGCCGCTGGAGCGGGTGGCGGCGAAGCCGCCGACGGTGGCCCACTCGTAGGACTGGGGGAAGTGGCCGAGGGTGAAGCCGTGTTCGGCGAGCAGCGCCTCGGCCCGCGGGGCGCGCAGACCGGGCTGCAGGGTGGCGGTGCGGGAGACCGGGTCGAGGGCGAGCAGGCCGTCCATGCGCCGCAGGTCCAGGGCGACGAAGGGGCCGCGCCGTTCGGGGGCGAGTCCGCCGACGACGGAGGTGCCGCCGCCGAACGGCACCACGGCGAGGCCGTGTTCGGCGCAGGCGCCGAGGACGGCGAGCACCTCGTCGTGGCCGGCCGGGAGCACGACGGCCGCCGGGACGTCGGTGACGTCGCCCGCGCGGATGCGCAGCAGGTCGGGGGTGGACTTGCCGCGTGTGTGCCGGATCCGTGTCTGCGGGTCGGTGCGCACGTGCTCCTCGCCGCCGACGGCGGCCACCAGGGCGCGGTGCGCGGCCGGTTCCCACTCCGGCGCGGGGACCGTCACGTCCTCCAGGGCGACCGGCCCGCTCTCGCGCGGCTTGACGCCGAGCAGATCGCGCAACAGCCCGATCACCGTGTCGGGCAGCGGCTTCGCCTCGGCCGGGTCGCCCCAGCCGCTCCACAGCATGTCCATGGCTGTCGTCCTTCACGGGTCGGAGTGAGCGATGCCGTCGCCCGACGGCCCCACGGGGCGTTACACTGTTACACATGACGCCTATTCGTCACAACCGTTCGGACAACGACACGGTGCTCGACGCGGTCCGCGACTGCGTCCTGGCCGTCGGCGTCCGCCGCACCACGCTGACCGACGTGGCCCGCCGCGCGGGGGTCTCCCGGATGACGCTGTACCGGCGATGGCCCGACGTGCGGTCACTGGTCGGCGACCTGATGACCCGGGAGTGGGTCGGGGTGGCCACCGCGGCCATGCCCGAGCGCCGGCCGGGGACGCCGCTGCGCGCTCTGCTCGTCGACGGGCTGGTGGCGACGGTGCGCGCCTTCGGCGAGCACCCGCTCTTCCGCAAGATCGTCGAGGTCGACCCCGAACTGCTCCTCCCCTACGTGCTGGACCGGCGCGGCGCGAGCCAGGACACCCTCCTGGAGCTGCTGGCCGACGCCCTGCGCGAAGGACACGCGGACGGCTCGGTGCGCGCCGGGCACGCCGAGCGGCAGGCCCGGTCCGTGCTGCTGATCGCCCAGTCCTTCACCCTGTCCCTGCGGACCATGACCGACGAGGACGATCCCGAACTCGCCGCCGAGGCCTTCCTCGGGGAACTGCGCCACGTCCTGGAGAGGACCCTCGCCCCGTGAACTCCCCCAGCGGCCCGTCCCCGGGCTCCTCCCTGTCCGCCGGCCGGCGCGCCCGCGAACTGACCCGGACCGTCGGCGGTCCGGCCGTCGACGTCCTGGTCGTCGGACTCGGCGCCACCGGCGCCGGGGCCGCCCTGGACGCCGCGGCGCGCGGTCTGGACGTGGTCGCCGTCGACGCCCACGACCTGGCCTTCGGCACCTCCCGCTTCAGCAGCAAGCTCATCCACGGCGGGCTGCGCTACCTCGCCTCCGCACAGCTCGACGTCGCCCACGAGAGCGCGGTGGAGCGCGGCGTGCTGATGGAGCGCACCGCGCCGCACCTGGTGCGCGCCCAGCCGTTCGTGCTGCCCCTCACCCCGATGGTCTCCCGCGGTCAGGCCGCACTGGCCCGGGCCGGTCTCCGGGCCGGCGACACCCTGCGCCTGGCCGCCCGCACCGCGCGGGCCACGCTGCCGCCGCCGCGCCGGCTCTCCGCGGTGGAGACCCGCCACCTCGCCCCGGCCCTGCGGGGCGACGGCCTGCGCGGCGGGCTGCTGTCCTGGGACGGCCGGCTCACCGACGACGCCCGCCTGGTGACCGCCCTCGCCCGCACCGCCGCCGCGCGCGGGGCGCGGGTCCTGACCCGGGTCCGGGCCCTGGAGCTGACCGGGTCCGGCGCCCGGATCCGCGACGAGCTCACCGGTGAGGAGGGCGAGATCCGCGCCCGCGCGGTGATCAACGCCTCCGGCGTCTGGGCGGGCGGCCTCGTCGACGGCATCCGCATCCGGCCCTCGCGCGGGACCCACCTCGTGCTGCGCCCCGACCGCCTCGGCCCCCTGCCGGCGGGCCTGCACGTCCCGGTCCCCGGGGAGACCAACCGCTTCGTGCTCGTCCTGCCCCAGGACGACGGCCGGGTCTACGTGGGGCTCACCGACGAGCCCGTGGACGGCGACGTCCCCGACGTCCCCGAGGCTCCCGAGTCGGACATCGGCTTCCTCCTCGACGTCCTCGGCTCCGTCCTGGACGTCCCGGTCCACCGCGACGCCGTCGCCGGGGCGTTCGCCGGGCTGCGCCCGCTGCTGGACACCACGGCCTCCTCCGGTGCGGCGACCGCGGCGACCCGGACCGCCGACATCTCGCGGCGGCACGCCGTGCTCACCTCGTCCGAGGGCGTCGTCACCGTCGTCGGCGGCAAGCTCACCACCTACCGGCGCATGGCCCAGGACGCCGTCGACACGGCCGTCCGCGTCCGTCGCCTGCCGGCCGGCCCGTCCGTCACCGCGTCCCTGCCGCTGGTGGGCGCCGCCGCGCCGCACGTCCTCGCCGCCCTGCCCGCGCCGCGCCGCCTGGTGCGGCGCTACGGCACGGAGGCGCCGGCCGTCCACGCGCTCGGCGCGCGGGACGCCCGGCTCGGCGAGCCGGTCCTGCCCTCGTACCCCGTCACCGGTGCCGAACTGCTCTGGTCGCTGCGCCACGAGGGTGCGCTCGACGAGGACGACCTCCTCGACCGCCGTACCCGCATCGGGCTGGTGCCGGCCGACCGGGAGGCGGCCCTGGACGCCGTGCGCGGGCTGCTGGACGACGCCCCGGGCCTCGACCGCACGGGGTGATCGCGGCGGGGCCGACGGCGGCCGAGCGCTTACCGGCCGGCCCGGGGGGACGCCAGGGCTTCCGCTCCGTCCGCCCGGCCCGGGCGAGCGGGCCCCTCGCGGCGCCGCGGCCGGCCCGCTCGGGACGCGGGACCGCCCCGCGTCACGCGTCCCGCGGGTGAGCGGGCCGCGGGGCGTGCCGGGCGGGCGACGCGGTCACCCGCCGTGGACGCCGACCTCGTGGAGCGAGTACCCCCAGTCGGTCGCCCGGTCCAGGAACTGGACGCGGACGTGGCGGGCCGGTGCGGCGGCGAACCGGGCCGTGTCCAGGCCGCCGTCGCCGGACGCGGTGGACCAGGCGGTCCGCCAGTGCACGCCGTCGGCGGAGAGCTCGATGCGGTACGACGTCCCGTAGGCCCGCTCCCAGTCGAGCGTCACGCGCCCGACCTGCCGCGTGGAGCCGAGGTCGATCCGCAGCCACTGGTCGTCGCTCCAGCCGCTGGCCCACCGGGTGCCCCGGTCCCCGTCCACGGCGCGGCCGGGCGCACGGCTGGTGAACGGGTTCCACTCCGTCGAACTGGCCGTCGCGGACGCGCCCTCGGCGAGGTCGGCGCCGGGCCGGTGCCGCTCGGAGGCGCCCCAGGTGTCGAGGTAGGACTCGGCGCCCCGGAAGAGGTCGTCCACCACGTCCTGCCCGCCGACGCGCCGGATGTCCTCGATCCAGTCGGGGACGAGGCCGTAGTGCGCGGCTCCGTCGGTGTTCAGGTCCCAGGTGCGTTCGCCGGTGGTCTGCCGGTCGATGACGGACCCGCCGTCGACACTGCGGAAGGGGTACGTGACGGGGTTCGGGGCCTCCGCGCCGCGCGGGGCCGGCCACCCGCCGACGCCGTTCATGTCCGTGCCGTAGCCGTAGCCCACGCCGTACGCGTCGCGCAGCGCCTCCGTGCGCCTCGCCTCCGCGACGAACCCCTCCGAGCCGTGCATGTACTGGGCGACGAAACCGCCGAGTCCGTAGACCCGCTCGGTCCAGTCCAGGTCCATCCAGCTGTGCGACGAGATCACGCCGGGGTACGACTCGGCCTCGAAGACGTCCAGCACCCGCCCGGCGGCCTTCACGCTCATGTGGTCGATCTCGAGCATCATGTGGCGTTCCATCATGCCGCGCACGGCGTACTCGCCGAGTTCGGTGAGCCCGCGGACGTTGCACCGGGCGTCCTCGTCGTACGCCGGGACCGCCACGCCCGCCGGGAGGTGCTTCTCGGCCCCGGGCACGGCGGCCCGGCCGATGGGGTTGTCGTGCTGGGGGCCCGTGCACCGCTCCGTGCGCCAGAAGGTGCCGGTCGACAGGAACTGCCCGACGTTGATCGCGGTGCCGAGCGCGCCCTCGTCGAAGCGCACCCCGCACAGCGCGTTGTCGAACTTGTGGCACAGGAACATGCTGCGCACGCCCAGCGCGTGCAACTCGTCCAGTCCGGCGTCGATGTCGGCCCTGTCGCACTGCGGGACGTCCAGGATCTGCTTGCACCCGAACGGTTCGGAGGTCTCGACGCCGAGGACGACCGCGAGCCTGCCCTGTTCGACGACCTCGCGGGCCTGCGCGCTGTCGGTGACGATCCGGAACCAGCCCTTGCCCGGCCCGCCGTACATCCGGTCGACGTAGGCCTGCATGTCGTACGTCAGCCTCGCCTGCAGCCGGATGGACGTCATCTCGTCGCAGCCGCGGTCCTTGAAGAAGTACACGGAGCAGATCACGCCGTTGGTGACCAGGTCGTTCACCAGCACCCGCTGGCCGCCGCGCCAGGCCCGCTCGATCCAGGCGTAGTAGTTCTGCTGGTGGGTCAGCGAGTCGTGCGCGGGCCAGTCCTCGAACGTGGGCCAGCCGACCGGGTCGTGCCTGCCGTCACCGCCGCCGGTGATGAAGTCGAAGATCGCGAGCGAGCCGTCGGGGTAGTGCTCGGGGCAGTCCTGGAGCGCGTCGGCGATCCCCTTCGCGGAGAACGGCCTGCCGCAGATGAGCCGGCCGCCGAACGCCTCGTTGGACATGATGTGGTCGTGCGCGTCGACGAATCCGCGGACCTCGCCGCGGGAGTCGGTGCCCGTGAACGGCGCGCCGGTGACGCCGACCCGGGAATCGGGCACGGGCCGCGCGGTCGGCTCCCACCAGTCGTCGCCGGCCGCGGAGCTGGGCGTCGGGCCGAGGAGCGCGGCCAGCAGGAGGAGGAGCAGGCCGGCGGCGAGGGGCCGGTGGTGCGGGCGATACGGACGTCGAATGCCGGTCACTGCCCACGTCCCTCCGTCGGCGGCCCGGTCCGTCAATTTGTCATGACCGGTGCAAGATATGCGGCGAGGATCGCCACTGCCGCGCAAGGAGTCAAGGGTTCGGGGCGCAGGACGCGGAACGCCTCACCGAAAACGCCACCGGCGGCGCGGGGGGACGCTCCGGGTTGTCAGCCCGGTGACACATTCACCGTTTCCGGCGCGCCGGTCACCCCTGCGCGCCGGTCTCGTGGCGCAGGGAGATGGAGCGCAGGACGTCCGCCGAGGACACGTCCGTGCGGCCCTCGTCGTGGACCTCCGCCAGCTGCACGAAGGCGAAGGTGAGCGCGGAGGTGATCTGCACGATGGCGGGGCCCAGCTTCTCGGTGACGATGTCCGCCACCTCCCGCGCGCTCGCGTCGGCCGGCAGCTGGATGTGCGGGATCATCTCCTCCAGGAGCTTGGAGACGGCCCCGTTCCCGGTCACGTCGGCGTCCGGGTCCTCGCGCAGCCGCCGTCGCATCTCGAGGGCCTCGGTGAGGATGCCGACTCCCCGCTGCATGATCTCGCGCTGCTCCATGCGCACAGCCTAGTGCTCCGGCGCGGTTCCGTGATCTGTGCGACGGAAGGAGCACAGATCCGTCGTCTGTCCGTTCCCCCGTCAGGAATCCGGAGCTGCGGCCCGTGCCGCCGGTGGACTGTGCGGCGCAGCCTCGGGGCAGGGCGCGCGGACGATCCCTCAGCCGACGCTCCGGCCACCCTCCGGATGCGGGGGCGGCCCCGGTGGACCAGGACCGCCCCTCGCCCTGTCGGTGCTCGGGGAACACCCCGCGGCGGCGGGGAGGACGCGGCCTTCCTCCGCGTGGCCGTCTCCGCGCCGGAGCACCCCCGCATCCGCGGGGTGCCCCCGCGGCCCACGTGCAGCACGGGAGCGGTGGGTGAGGTCCGCCCGAAGCAGCCCCGCGAAGCCCGCAAGGGCCTGGGACAGCACGCCGGCGGCCCGGCGGGCCGACCGCGGCGTTGCTCCGGTCGGGTGACGCGCGGAGGGCGGTCCGACGCCCCGGCAGGGACGCTGGCGTCAGGGCACCCTCCATGACAAGACGGCTCGCCGCCGCGCTGCTCGTCTGGCTCACCGCCCTCCCGGGGACGGTCGCGGCGGCCCCGGCCGGCGGGGATCCCGGGACCTCGGACGGGGCTCCCGCGACCGCCGACGACCCGCTGCCCGCCCTGGAAGGGGCCGCCCGTCCGCTGCGCACCGTGGAGCCCACCGGGCCCTTCGACGACCTGCGTCCCCTGGGGGAGACGGTGGGTGGCGCCCGGCTGGTCGGCGTCGGGCAGGCCGCCCACGGCGGCCACGACTTCCTCGCCCTCCAGCACCGGGTGTTCCGGTACCTCGTCGAGGAGAAGGGCTTCCGCTCCTTCGTGCTCGAAGCTCCCTGGAGCACCGGGCTCCGGCTGAACGACCACCTGCTCACCGGACGCGGCGACCCCGCCCGGATCATGTCCGAGGAACTCCACAACGCCTACCTGTTCATGCACACCGGCGAAGTCCTGGACCTGATCCGGTGGATGCGCGCGTACAACGTCGCCCACCCCGGCGATCCGGTCAGGTTCGCCGGCAACGACAGCAGTCACGCGGGCCCCGATCTGTACGACCGGGTCGTCGGACACGTCCGGCACGCCCACCCCGACCTGCTGCCCGCCGTCACCGAGCTGTACCGGGGACTGCGCCCCGCCCTGCCCGCCGGTGAGTACATGGTGACCTACCTCAACGAGCCTTCGGCCGTGCGGCAGGAGAAGGCCGAGCGCACCGGCCGCGTCCTCGCGCTGCTCCGCGCCCGCGAACCCGCCGGGACGGACGACGGCCACGCCTGGGCGGTCCGGCACGCCACCGCCGTCGACCAGGTCGCGCGCCAGTACGCCTTCGACTACGACGACCCGGGACAAGCGCGCGAGGCCCTGGCCTACCGCGACACCGTCATGGCGGAGAACACCCTCTGGTGGCTCCGGCAGACGGGCGACCGGACGGTGCTGGCCGCCCACAACGGCCACGTGTACCTGGAGGGCTACGACCCGGACTACCCGGTCGTCCGGGGCGGCCTGCTCCGCCGCGCGCTCGGGGACGGTTACCGGGCCGTGGGCCTGGCCTTCGGCCGCGGTTCCTTCAACGCCACCGACCGGGGCGTCGCCGAGCCCCGCGACGAGGACGTGCGGGCGTTCCGCTCGACGCCCGCCGCGCCCGACTCGGTCGAGCGCACCCTGGACCGGGTGAGTCACCGGAACTGGTACCTCGACCTGCGCGTCGCGCCACCCGCGGCCCGCACCTGGCTGGACGCTCCCCGGCCCAAACGGGAGATCGGCACGCACTGGCCCCGGGACCCGGACCGGGTCAACCTGCTCAGGTCGGTGGACGCGCTGGTGTACCTGCACGAGATCCGCCCGAGCCGCCCGCTTCCGCGCGGCTGACCTCTCCGCCGGCCTCCAGCCGCTCCTCCACTGCGGCTGAGGGACCGGTCCACGCGTGGGTGCCGGAGCCGACTCGCTCGGCCCCGGCACCGCGTGTTCGTCCGCGTCCCGGCGATCCGTGGACGGCCGGCCGCCCGGTGCGAGGGCAGCGGGTCCGAGCCCGGAAACACGCGTCGGGACGCCCCCTGTTCCTGTGCGGCGCGCTCGTCACACCCCACGCCGGCCCGACGGGACTTCGCCGGACTCCGGCTCCGCGCGCGTTCCTTCCGCGGCCCCCCCCACCGACCGCACTTCGAGGCCGCGTACCCGGGAAGCCGGGCGGCGGCCGGCAATCCGGGCCGATGGATCACGAAACCGCACTGGAGCACCAGACGCGTCCGGCGACCGGCCGGGCGCACCCCGCGCGGGAGGCGGGTGCACCCGGTGCGACTGGCCCGGCCGTCTCCCTTCTGACTATCATCCCTTTGCATATATAAATGAGGCTTTGTCCACCGAGGGCGGCCACCGAACGCGCGTGTCCTCGCCCGAGTGAGTGATCCATGTCCCGCACCGGCTCCACGGACGACGGCGACGAGCTTCTGGTCAGGCTCAGGACGCTGACGGCTCAGGCGCGGGCGCAGGCGGAGGTGCAGCGCTCCCGGGTCGAACTGGCCGTCGCCCTGCAACGCGGCATGCTGCCCAGGAGGCTGCCGGCCGCCGACGGGGTACGGCTGGCCGTGCGGTACGCGCCGGCCTACCAGGGACTCAACGTGGGCGGTGACTGGTACGACGCCTTCACGATGCCCGACGGCCGCATCGGCCTGTCCATCGGCGACGTGCAGGGGCACAACATCGAGGCGGCCGCCTTCATGGGGCAGGTCCGGGTCGGGCTCCGGGCGCTCGCCTCCGTCGACAGCGAACCGGGCGAGCTCCTCGCCCGGACCAACGAACTGCTGCTGTCCCTGAACTCGGACCTGTTCGCCACCTGTACCTTCATACGGCTCGACCCGGTCGCCCGGGTGCTGGAGAGCGCACGGGCCGGGCACCTGCCGTGCGTGTGGGCCACCGCGGACGGCCGGTCCGGGGTGACGGAGGACGAGGGAGGCCCGCCCCTGGGGATCCTGCCCGCGGCGGTGTACCCGGTGACCCGGTACCGGCTCGACACGGGCGGCGTGTTCGTCCTGGTCACCGACGGGGTCGTGGAGGGCCCGTCCATGCGGCTCGACGAGGGACTGGACCAGGTGGTGCGGCTCGCGGGCATCGCCGCGGTCGCGCGCATGGACGCGGACGCGCTCGCGGCCGCCGTGCTCAAGGGCGCGGAGCGGGTGGGGCACGACGACGACGCGGCCGTCCTGGTGATCGGGCACGACGGGCCGGCCGCTCAGCCATAGGGCCGCAGGCCCGCGCGTCCCGCCTCGCCGATGCGGCGGCCCCGGTGTCTGATGGCTTGTGTGGTGGTCAGGCAGGATCTGCGTGCACCGGTCGTCTTCGTGCTCGAGACGCTGGCCGTCGCCGCCTGCTACTACGCGGGGGGACGGCTGGGGCTGCTGCGCGACCTGACCGTCGGCGGTGCGGTGTTCTCGCCCATCTGGCCGCCGACGGGAGTGGCCGTCGCCGCCCTGCTGGTCTTCGGGCTGCGCTGCTGGGTGGGCATCGCGCTGGGCGCCCTGCTCGTCCTCATGCACCTCACCACGCTGCAACCCTCCTCGCTCGGCGTGCTCGTGGGAAACACCGCCGCGCCCGTGTGCGGATACCTCCTGCTGCGCAGGACGGGCTTCCGCACCGACCTCACGCGCATGCGCGACTGTCTCGCCCTGGTGTTCCTCGGCGCCTTCCCGGCCATGCTGATCAGCTCGTCCGCCGGCGCCGGCCTCCTCGTCGCCACGGGCGACCTCCCGGCACGGAGCTTCTGGTGGGTCTGGCTGGCCTGGTGGGTGGGCGACGCGATGGGCGTCCTGCTCGTCACACCGGTACTGCTCACGCTGTACCGGACGCGCCTGCCGTTGCGCTGGTCGAGATGGGAGGAGGCGGTGGGTCTGGCGGTCCTCGCGGGCTGCATCGTGCCGCTGGTGACCCACAACCGGGCCAGTCTGCTGTTCGCCGTCTACCCGCTGCTGATCTGGGTGGCCCTGCGGTTCCAGCTCGCCGGCAGCATGCCGTGCGCCCTGTTCGCCTCCGTCTTGGCCACCGTCGCGGCGACCGACCGCGTCGGACCGTTCGAGCGGTTGTCCGATCTGGAGGTCATGATCAACCTTCAGGCCTTCAACGGGGCGGTGGCCCTGACCGCCCTGCTGCTGTCCGCGGTGATCACCGAGCAGCACAACACCAGACGGTCCGTGGAGCGCGCCTGCCAGGAGCTGGTCGAGGTACTGGAGCATCTGACAGCGGGGGAATCCGCGTCCGGCCGGCCCTCGCGGGAGGAGGACGGGCGGCCGCAGAGCCGGACCGGGTGACCGGGTCGGAGCAGGCGGGCGCCGGACACGCGCCCGCGCGCGGGAACGTGCCGCCGGACCAGGAGCCGCACCCCGAACGGATCACGTCCTGCCCGTGTCTCCCGACCACTGCGACGACCTGCCGCGCACCGGCCTCACTCGCGCAGGGAGTCGGCGTCGCCCATGACGATCACCGGGTGCAGGTCGGGGTCGAGGGCGCGCAGGAGTTCCCTCATGTGGCGCTTGTCCAGGCTCACGCAGCCCTGGGTGGGCCCCTGGTGGTCGACGTGCAGCCAGATGCCGCCGCCCTTGTCGGCACCGAGCGGGCGGGTCAGGTCCAGCGGGGACGTGCCCGGCTCGCGGTTGTAGTCGATGGCGATGACGTAGTCGAAGGACCCCTCCAGCGGCTCCCCCAGGAGGCCCCTGCCGCTGACGCTGAACCCGTCCGACTGGTCGTACGGCAGTTCCGTGCCGGGATCGGGCAGCAGTCCCCCGGCGTCGCCGAGGGTGAACACGCCGATGGGTGAGCGCAGGTCGCCCGCCCGGTGATCGTCGGTCCAGCCCCTGAGGGCGTTGCGCGCGGGCCACACCGGACCCGCCTCCCAACCGGAGCCGGTGTGCTGGTGCAGCACGACCTCGGAGCGGTTGGCGTCCCTGCCCAGGCCGGTGACGACGACCACCTGGCGGGCGTTCCCGGGAATCCACGCCAGTGTCCGGGGGCCGAGGCCGGGGAGCCGGGCGGGTGGTCGCGTCTGCGCTCCGGCGCCGGCCCGGCCCCGCGCGGTCCTCGCGGTGTCGGACGGCCCGCCCTCCGGCGCGGTGGCCGCCGGGGTGTCCCGCGCCGCGGTGCCGGTGGACGCCCCGCATCCGGTCAGGGCCGCCAGCACGACGAGGACGGCGGCCGGCCACGGCGCACGGCCGCGCACCCGGACGGGGCCGCCGGATCGCCGGCCGCTCCGGGACGGAGCGCGGTGACGCGAACGGTACGGGCAGTCGATGGATGAAGCCATGCCCTCAGCCTGGCTTCGACTGTTCAGAAACACGTCAGCTCTCCGCGCGAGTCCGGGGAAGTCCCCCATCTGCCCTTCCCCGGGACGGTGCCGCCCGGCTCCCGAGGACCTCGGCCCGACGCCCGGACGGGTGAAGGAGCCGCACCCGACGGAGTACGGGCCCGTCCGGCGGAGTACCGCACGGGTGTCGCGTCGCCGGGCGCTCACCGGCCGCGCGCCGGGGTCGGCCACCACGCCCCCTCGGCCGATCCGGTGACGGTGACGTCCGCCGGCGCGGCGCTGCCGCGGGCGCGTCGTCACCGGTGGTGCGGGAGGACGAGTTCTCCGCCGCCGGATCACGTGTGCGCCCGGCGAGGCCGACGCTCGCGGCAGCCGGGGGGAGGGGTCCGGCTCCCGTCCCTCGTGTCGGCGGAAGGCGCACAACCTCCGGGGAGTCCGGGTCCCCCGTCCCGCACGAGGACGTCAACCGCCGGCCGTTCGAAGGAGAAACGGTCAACCCCGCCCGGCCGTACCATTGCTGGCCATCGGGGAACCAGAGGAAGAAAGGGGCACCGCCATGTCCGGGAGTCCGACCGCCGTCACCGACCTCACGTCGCAGTACACCGCCCAGGTCGCGAACGACTTGGAGCGCAACGTCAAGGAGCAGGAGCGCGTCACCGCGGAGATCGCCGCGCTCCAGGAGCAGTTGGCCGTGCTCCGGCACGACCACGCCCTTCTGGTGACCATGCGGCAGGCCCTGGGCCTCGCCGCGGCGCCCGCCGAACCCGCCGACACGCCCGGGCCCGTGGACACGTCCGAAGGCGTGGCACCGCCCGAGCCCGTGGACACGCCCGAGGCCGCGGACACGGCGGCGGGCGGCGCGACCGTCCCGGCGCCGCGCGGGAGGAGCGGCGCCGGGACGAGGGCGGGCAGGCCGAAGCGGACGAAGAAGGCGGGCGCGCGCACCGCCTCGGGGAAGTCCGCGGGCAGGTCGTCCGCGGCGAGGGCGGACCGGTCCGAGGCCCGGACGGCCAGGCCGGAGGGACCCAAGCTGGTCGAGCTCGTCCGCCGGCACCTGGACGAGCAGAGCGAGCCGCGCTCGGCGGCGGAGATCGCCGGCGCCCTCGGGCAGGCCCACCCCGAACGCACCATCAGGACCACGGTGGTGCGCAACACCCTGGAGGGCCTGGTCGCCCGCAACCGGGCCCAGCGCACCAAGCAAGGCTCGTCGGTCTTCTACACGGCGCCCGACGGCACCGGGCGGACCGCGGCGGACGAGGAGGCGGCGCGGGCCTGACACCGCCTCGTCGCCCGCTCACCGCTGTGTGTGGCGCACCTCCACCGGGTCGAGGGCGATCCGGGTGCGGGTGGCGCCGTCCGCCCACGTGACCTCGATCGTCGCGTCGTTCACCAGCACCTCCTCGACGGCCTCCGCCAAGGGTGCGGCGCTGGGGTCCGCGGTGAGGGACGCCAGGACGACGTGCACGGAGGTGCCCCCGCACCGGCCGGTGAGGCGCGGCACCCGGGCCCAGCGGGTCCAGGCCGTGCCCCGGGGAGCGCGGACGAGGTCCGGGGAGGGGCTGTCCCAGCCGTGCAGGCCGTGCAGGGCGGACGTCAGGGGCTCCTCGGGGCCGGTGGCCCAGCCGGTGTGGGTGAGACGTGCCCCCTCCGGCGCTCCCACGACCCGGTGCACCCGCAGCTCGTACCGGCCGTGCGCCACCGTGACGCTGTCCACCCGCAGGCCCGGGACCATCGGCGGGCCCCCGGCGAAGACCGGCCGGTGCCAGGAGGCCGCCCAGCCCCAGCCGTCACCGTGCCCGGCGCCCAGGGGGTGGACGCGGCGGCGCACACTGCGCCGGCCGCCGACCTCCACCGACAGGTGGTTGTCCGGGACGTTCCCGGGCGCCGTGGGGCCGGTGCGGGTGGAATAGGCCTGGCGTCCGTAGTGCGGGTCGTCCCCGTCCGCCGTCTCGCCCTCGTGCGGGCGCACGTGGTCGCTGCCGTGGTTGTGCAGGCGTACGATCCCGTCGGCCCGCGTGGCCTGGACGAGCAGTCCCGGCGCGGGCAGTGCCAGCACGCGGTCGGACTCCTCCACCGGGGCGGCCTCCTCGCGGGCCGTCCAGAGGGCGTGGTCGGCGGGGGCGAGCAGGGCGACGAAGGCCTTCGACGCCCAGTACGGTGACGCGGGGCCCGAGTAGCTCTGCAGGGTGGCCTCGTGCGGGCCGTGCCAGCCCGCGCTCAGCAGTCCGTCGGCGGTCAGCGCGCCCCGCTCCAGGAAGTACCGCAGGCCGCCGCTCGCGATGCGGCGCGAGGCGCCCGGCGCCAGCGGGGTGTGGCCGGTCACCGCGCCCAGCGCGACGGCCGCCGAGGCGGCGAAGCGGTACGTCAGCGACCGGCCGAAGTGCAGCGGCGCCCCGTCCGCGCCGGACATCAGGGACAGGCCCTCCAGGTGGGTGCGCAGCCGGGCTCCGTGGTGGGCCAGGGCGTCCGCGTCGCCGGAGAGGTGGGCGTCGAGCACCGGGTACAGGTGCAGCGCCCAGCCGTTGTAGTGGTCGAAGGCGCGGCCGTCCCCGTCGGCGTACCAGCCGTCGCCCCGGTACCAGCTCTCCAGCAGGTCCAGCGCGCGCCGGCGGGCCGCCGCCGTCTCGGCGTCACCGCGGCCGACGGACTCCAGGAACCCGGCGACCGTGTAGGGGAAGAGGTACCAGTTGTTGGGCGCCGGGGTGTGCCGCAGCGCGCCCCGCAGCCACTGCTCCGCGCGGTCCTGGACGCCGGCGTCGAGGTGCTTCCACAACCAGGGTGCGGTCAGCCGCAGGCCGAGGGCGACCGACGCCGACTCGACCATCGGCTGGCCCTGCACGTCGTGGTCGAGGATCAGCGGCCAGGACTCGGTGTCGTCGCGCCCGGGGGTGCGGGTGCCGCAGGCGAGGCCCTGCGCGTAGCGCTCCAGCAGTCCGTGGGGGTCGTCCCCGTCCGCTCCGGCGACGCGGAAGGCGGCGGCGAGGAACGTCCTCGCGTACCCCTCCAGCCCGTCGGAGCGCACGCCCGAGCGCGAGGGGCGCCCCGGCAGGTCCAGCAGCGCGCACCCGGGGGTGCTCCAGCGCCAGGCCGCCGTGAGGAGCCCGTCCGCCACGGCCTCCCAGTGGGCGCGGGTGTAACCGGTGCGGGGACTCGAGTGACGGTTCTCGGCGGGCAGTTCGAACGGGATGTTCATGCCAGGAAGGCCAGCCTTTCGCGTCGTACGGGGTGGAGGAAGCCGTCGCCGGAGGCCCAGCGCGCGATCTCGCGGAGGGCGAGATCGGCCAGCCGGCGCCACTCGTTGCCCTGGGAGCCGGCGAGATGGGGGGTGAGGAGGACGTTCTCGCACTGCCACAACGGGTGGTCGTGCGGCAGGACTTCGGGGTCGGTCACGTCGAGCACGGCGCGGACGCGGCCGGCCAGCGCGGCGTCGGTGAGCGCGTCCTGGTCGACGACCGCGCCGCGCGCCGTGTTGATCAGGACGGCGTCGGGGCGCATGGAGTCGATCAGCTCACGGCTGACCAGGCCGCGCGTCCCGGGCAGCAGCGGGGTGTGCACGCTCACGGTGTCGGCGCGCCGGAACAGCTCCGCCAGCCCGACGCGCTCCACCCCGAGCTCCCCGGCCTCGCGTTCGTCGACGAACGGGTCGTACAGCAGTACGTCGACGTCGTGCGGGCGCAGCAGTTCGACGACCCGGCGGCCGATGGAGGACGCCGACAGGACGCCCACGGTGCGGCGGTGGTTGCCGACCGAGCGGGGGGTGCGCAGCCAGTCCGGCCGGGTGCGCGAGGCGCGGTAGCCGCGCGCGCTCTCCAGGACCCGCTTGCCGGTGAGCAGGATCATGGCGAGGGTGTACTCCGCGACCGGCAGGGCGTTGGCCGCGGCGGCGGAGGAGACCTCGATGCCGCGGTCCCAGCAGGCGTCGGTGACGTGGCCGCGTACGCTGCCGGCGGTGTGCACGACGGCCCGCAGACGGGGCGCCGCCCGCAGCGCGTCCGCGTCCAGGGGCGGGCAGCCCCAGCCGGTGACCAGCAGCTCCACGCCGGAGAGCACGGAGCGGGCCCGGGGCGTGGTCAGGTCGTCCAGCACCGGCAGGGGTGCCAGGTCGCACAGCGCGGCGAGGGCGGCGAGCGAGTCGGGGTCGAGGACCGCCGAGGCGGCGTCCGGGGACATGGCCAGTGCGGCGCGGGGGCGGGAGCCGGGGCCGGACGTGGACGAGGTGGACTCGGTCATGGCGATGACGGAACTCCTTGCGGGTGCGGGGTCACTTCACGGCGCCGGCGGTCAGACCGCTGCGCCAGAAGCGCTGGAGCAGGGCGAAGGCGAGGACGAGCGGCAGCACGGCGAGCAGCGCCCCCATGATGACGACGGGGTAGTACTCCGGCGAGACCGACGCGGAGCTGTTCCACTGGTACAGGCCGAGGCTGACGGGATACAGGTCCTGGTCGGACAGCATCACCATGGGCAGGAAGAAGTTGTTCCAGATCGCGGTGAGCTGGAAGAGGAAGACGGTGACCAGGCCGGGGCCGAGCATCCGCAGCGCCACCCGGACGTAGGTGGTCAGCTCCCCCGCGCCGTCGATGCGCGCGGCCTCCAGCACCTCGTCGGGCACGTAGCCCTGGCTGAAGACGCGGCCGAGGTAGACGCCGAACGGGTTGAACAGGACCGGGACGAACACCGCCCAGAAGGTGTTGACGACTCCCGCCCCGGAGGCCATCAGGTACAGCGGCAGGGCGAGGACGGTCTGCGGCACCATGACGGCGGCGAGCACCAGCCCGAACAGCTTCTCCTTGTGCCGGAAGCGGTACTTGTCGAAGGCGTAGCCGCAGGCGACGCTCACCAGCGAGCCGACGGCGGCGCCGAGCACGGCGTACAGCAGGCTGTTGACGTACCAGCGTCCGTACAGGCCGCCGTCCATGGCGAACAGGTCGCCCAGGTTCCGCAGGAAGGAGAAGTCGCCCAGGGACAGCAGGTCGCTGCCGAACAGCGCGTCCCGGTTCTTGGCGGCGGCGAGCACCAGCCACAGCACGGGCAGCAGCGTGTAGAGGACGGACAGGCCGACGACGGCGTTGACCGTGGCCCGGCCCAGCAGCCGGGGGTGCGGCCGGGTGCTGTCGGTGACGCTCATCGGGCCTCCTCGGCGGCGGCGTTGCGGCTGGTGAAGCGGGTGACGCCGTAGGACAGGGCGACGGTGCACAGCAGCAGGACGACCGAGGCGGCCGCGGCCAGGCTGTAGTTGTTGCGGGTGAAGGCCGCGTCGTAGATGTACATGCTGGGCGAGAACCGGGAGTTGATCATCGGTGAGGACTGGCTGAGCAGCATCGGCTCGGTGAACAGCTGCAGGGCCCAGATCAGGGTGAACATCGCGACCATCACGGTGGAGGCCCGCACCAGCGGGGTCTTGACCCGGAGCGCGGTGCGCACGGGGCCGGCGCCGTCGACGACGGCGGCCTCGATCACCTCGCGGGGAACGGCCTGCAGGGCGGCGTAGAAGACCACCGTGTTGTAGCCGAGGTTGCTCCACAGGGCGATGTTCACGATGGACGGCAGGACGGTGTGCACGCCCAGGAAGTCGACGGTGACGTCGGCGCGGGCGAGCAGGTCGACGACCGGGCTGATGCCGGGGGTGTACAGGTACAGCCAGATCAGGGCGGCGATGATGCCGGGCACCGCGTGCGGCAGGAAGAGACCGAGCTGGGCCCAGGCGCGCAGGCGGACGGCTCCGGAGTCCAGCAGCAGGGCGAGGGCGAGCGCGCCGGCCACCACGAGCGGGATGTAGACCAGGCAGTACAGGGCGACGGTGCCGAGTCCGCCGAGGAAGGTCGGGTCGGTCAGGACGGCGGCGTAGGCGCGCAGTCCCACGAAGACGGTGCGCTCGGGACCGAAGCCGAGGCCGGGCTGGTCGTCGCTGTGGAAGCTCAGGTACACCGCCGTGCCGACGGGGACGAGGAAGACGGTGACCAGCAGGAGGAAGAAGGGCGTCATCAGCACGCCGCAGGCGCCCAGCCGGCGGCGGCGGGCGGTCCTGCGGAGACGGCCGGCGGGGAGGACGGTGGGCGGTGCGGGGGTCCGCACGGGGTGCCCGGTGGTCGCGGTCATGAGGGTGTCACCTGCCTTTCGGGCGGCTCAGGTGCTGTGCTGGGTGGTCGACAGGCCGAGGGCCAGCAGGTCGGGCATGGTGCCCTCCTGGGCGGCGCGCACCGCGTCGACGAGGGAGCCGCGGCCCGCGCCGACGCGGGCGAAGGAGTCCTGCATGACCTTGCCGGTGGCGGTCATCCGCGGGCCCCAGACCCAGCCGTCGCGGATCTTCTCCGCCTCCTGCCGGAAGAGGCCGTAGACGTCCTGGCCGCCGTAGTAGGACCGGTCGAAGGCGTCCCGGCCGACCGCGACCAGGGCGGAGGCCGCCGGGTACTGGCTGCTGGTGCCGCTGGAGAGGCGGGCGCGCAGGGCGTCGGGGTGGGAGACCTGCCACTCGATGAACTCCATCGCCGCCTCGGGGTGGCGGCTGTCCTTGGTGACGGCGAACGTGGAGCCGCCGTGCGTGCCGACGGCGGGGCGGCCCGGGTCCCACTGCGGCAGCGGGGCGATGCGCCACTGGTCTCGCTGACCGGGGCGGGCGTTCATCTGGGCACCGGCGTCCCAGGCCCCGCTGAGCCGGGTGAGGACCAGGCCGCCCCCGATCTGGGCGTCGGACTGCCTGCTCTCGACGGCGTTCACGAAGACGTCGCCGCGGTCGATGAGGTCCTGCCAGTACGCCGCCACGCGCCGGGTCGGCGCGTCGGCGAGGGAGACGTTCCAGGCGCCGTCGCGGGTGTCGAACCACTGGGCCCCCGCCTGCCAGGAGTAGGCGGCGAACTGGGTGGCCCCGTCGGTGGGGAACAGCACGAGCCGCCGGTCGGGCGCCTTGCGGCGCACGGTGGACGCGAGGGCGGCGAACTCCTCCCAGGTGCGCGGGACCTCCAGTCCGTAGCGGTCGAAGAGGTCGGCGCGGTAGTGCATGACCATGGGCTCCACGTCCAGCGGCACGCTGAACGTCCGTCCCTGGAAGGTGGTCAGGCCGAAGGCCTGGGGCAGCAGCTTCGCCCGCAGGGAGTCGCCGACCAGGTCGGTGACGTCGAGGGCGACGCCGTCGATGGCGAAGCCCGGCACCTGCGGGTACTCGATCGTGGCGACGTCGGGGGCGTTGCCGGCCCGGGCGGCGTTGCTGAGCTTGGCGTAGCCGCCCTGGCCGCCGGAGGGGATCTGCTGGAAGTCGACCTGGATGCGGTCGTGCGTGCGGTTGAAGGCGTCGACGACCTCCTGGCTGCCGCGCAGGGCGGACCAGAAGGTGACGCGTGTGGCCTTGCTGGTACCTCTCGTGCTGCGTGACGGGGCCTGCGCTCCCCCGCTGCAGGCGCCCAGGGCTCCTGTCAGCGGCGCGGCGGCCATCGCGGCGAGCACGGATCGACGGGGGTGTCGACCGGGCATGGCGCCTCCCGCGGCTCCTGCGTGTCGGGGACACGGCTGTTCGGGACACGGGAATCCTCAACGCCCGACCGACAAACGGTCAATAGATCGATCAGAAGAAAATGAAACGTTCAAACGCTCATCGCGTTGGTCGCGCTCGTCCTGCTCGCTCCGCCCGTTCCCCGGAGCCGGCCCGCGCACGGGTCGATCCGCGCACGCTCAGCGCCGGCAGCAGTTCGATCCGCCGCACCGGCCCCGCGGGGCCGCGCGGCGCGTCGAGCCGCTGGAGCAGCAGCTCCGCCGCGGCCCGTCCGACGTCCGCCTTGGGCGGGGCGACGGCCGTCAGCGGCGTGGTCCCGAGCCCGGCCACCACGTCGTCGTACGCCACGACCGAGCAGTCCTCGGGCACCCGCACGCCGTCGTCCGCCAGCTGCTGCACGAGCATCAGCGCGTCGACGTCGCCGTGCAGCACCGCCGCCGTGGCGCCCGTCTCGCGCAGCAGCGCGGACAGCTCCGCCGTCTCCCGGGCCGTGTACGGACCGTCCTGGCCCGCCCCCGGGGCGCTCAGCGTCCACGCCCACCGCTCCACCAGCGGATGCTCCTCGGCGATCCGCGCGAACGCGGCCCGCAGGGTGCGCGCGGTGGGGCTGTCGTCCCGGGTGGCGAACACGATCCGCCGGTGGCCGAGTTCCACCAGGTGCTGCACGGCGAGCCGGGCGCCGTAGCCGTGGTCGGAGCAGACCGAGTCCATCGCGTGCAGCGCGCTGCCCGCCCGGGGCCGCCGCTCCATCAGCACCGCGGGCACGTCCAGCGCGGCGAGCCAGGCGCAGTCGCCCTCCTCGTCGGCCCGGGTGCGCCAGCGCGGGGCCAGCAGAAGGCCCGTGGCGCCGTCCGCGAGGGCCCGCTCCACCAGGGGCCGCTCGGCACCGGCCACCTGCGGCGCGATGTGCAGCGCGATGCGCTTGCCGGCCGCCTCGAGCACCGACCGGGCGCCGTGCAGGGACTCGTAGAGGTAGGAGTGCCGCTCCGGGACGACGACGGCCACCGCGTCCCCGTCCGGGGGCGTCGTCGCGGGCGGTTCCTGTGCGGCGAGGGCGGAGCGGACGACGCCGTGCCCGCGCCGCAGCCTGCCCTCGCGGGCCAGCTCCTCCACGTCCCGGCGCACCGTCACCACCGACACCTGCAGCTCGGCGGCGAGGTCGCTCACCCGCGCCGAACCGCGGGCCTCGATCGCGGCCAGGATCCGCTGTCTCCTGAGCTCGACCGGCTCCCGCATGGGACCCCTCCCGCGCCTGGATGTTCGTTTGAACGATACGGGCATCATAACGATCGGCCGGAGGGCCTCGGCGGTGGCCGGTACGGCGCCGGACGGCCGGCCGACGGCGGACACCGGTCACGGTGCCCGCCGTCGGCCGGGGGCGCGCCGGATCGCGCCCGGGATCATGGCGAGCGGGCCGCCCGGGGCGGGTGCGGCGGCCGTGGCCCGCGTGGAGGTCACCGGTGTCGAGCGGGTGGCCCGGACCAGCACCTTCGTGCGGAAGTCCGTCCCCGGCGGCGAGTTCCGCCCGGCCGACGTCAACGGCCTGCCCGCGCTGCTGGTCGTCAAGGACGGGACGGTCGCGGCGCCGGTGTGCGCGACCGCGGGGCCGGACGGCATCGACGGCCTGTACCGGATCCTGACGCCGGAGAAGCTGCGGGCCCACGAGCGGTCGGCCCGTCGGGCCCGCTGAGCCGGCTCCCCGCGGTCAGCCGGCCGCGGTCACCTCCACGGCGAGGTCGTTGTCGACGGTGTAGTAGGGCCGTACGGCGGCCCCGCCGACGGTGACCCTCGGGTACACGTACACCCCCTTGCGGTCCGCCACGTCGTCGAACAGGCGGCCGATCCTGACCGGGGGCGCGCCGGCCGCGGGCCGGAGGAAGGCGTCCCAGACCCGGGAGCCCGGGGTCCCCTCCGCCAGTTCCGCGTAGTCGACCGTGAAGGAGAAGTCCCCGTCCCCCGCCGGGCGGGGCCGGTACTCGCGCTCGGTTCCCCCGCCGCGCAGCCGCAGCCGCACGGCGGCGTCCCCGGAGAGTTCGGCGCCGTGGAGACGGGCGCGGACCGTCATCGCCCCGTCCGCGATGTCGATGGGTCCGGCCTCCGCGTGGGCGGTGCGCCGCCAGGCGCGGAGGGCGAGGAAGCCGTCCTTGGTGGCGTACGGCACCCTGACGGCCACCGGGGACGTCCACTGGCGCGCGCCCCCGTCGACGAGCAGCCGCAGGTCCCGCAGCCCGGGGCGCAGCCGCTCGCGTCCGGCGTCCGGTCCGCGCAGCAGGTACGCGTCCCAGCGGCCCTCCGCGAGCACCGGCCGGGGTTCCAGCACGGCGCGGAGGTGGTCGCCGCCGGGTTCGAGGCCGAGGACGTGCGACGCCTCCTCGGGCCGTCCCTTCTTCGGCCGCAGGACCAGCAGCAGCCGGGGGTGCGCCGCGCCTGCTTCCGCCTGCGGCAGCCGCAGGCGGAAGGTGATCCGGCCGTCGGTGCCGGCCGAGCAGTCGGCGCGGAGTTCCGTGGTGCGTGCGGTGCTCATCGGCGTCCCTTCCGTACGGTGCGCAGCGCCCCGAAGGCGGCGGCGTGGGCGAGGTCACGGGCGGCGTGGCCCCGGGTGAGGAGGGCGTGGTGCATCCCGCCCCGGCCGGGTGCGCCGCGCCGTCCGCCTCTCCTGGCCTCCACCGCCTCCTCCAGGAGGCGTTCCGCCCGCGCCACGACCGGCCCGGGGGCGAACCGGCGTGCGTGGTCGACGGCCGCCCTGCCCATGCGGCGGCGCCGCTCGTCGTCGCGTATCAGGTCCAGGAGCGCCGCGCCGAAGGCCCTGCCGTCCCCGACCGGCACCAGCCGGCCGTCCTCGCCGTCCTTGATGATCTCGCCCGGCCCGTAGGGGCAGTCGGTGCTCACGACGGGCAGTCCGCAGCGCATCGCCTCGACGATGGTCATGCCGAACGGCTCGAAGTCGGACGCGGCCGCGCCGATCGAGCCCTTGACCCACTCGGCTTCCATGGGGGTGGCCGCGCCCATGAGGAAGACGTTGTTCCACAGGCCGAGCGTCTCGATCCGTGCGCGCAGCCGGTCCTCTTCCTCGCCCTTGCCGTAGATGCGCAACCGCCAGTCGGGAAACTCGGCGACGACCCGGGCGAACGCCTCGATGATCAGGTCGTACCGCTTCACCGGGACCAGCCGGCCGGCCGCGATCACGATTTTGGCGCTGCCGTCCGCGGCGGGCAGGACGGGGTCGGGGACGCTGTTGGCGAGGGCCTCCACCCGTACGCCGGGCAGCCGCATCCTGCGCCGGTAGGCGCCGGCGTCCGCCTCGGTGACGGTGGTGAGCACGTCGAGGTGGCGGTAGGCGCGGCGCAGCGCGGTGCGCAGCGCGGGCGAGTGGTTGTCCAGGGTGAGGTGTTCCTGGCCGACGCGTGCGACGTGCCGGGGGGCCTGGAGCGCGAGGTGCACGTTGAGACCCGGGCGGGTGCCGATGACCACGTCGGCGTCCGTGCCCTCCAGGCACTCGGCGATCCGCTGGTCGGTCAGTTCGCTGTACTGGTGGTGGCGGTACTCGGCGGAGGGGAACACCCTGGCCGGTCTCCGGTGCAGCGGATGGTCCTTCTCCCGCCGCAGGTCCACCAGTGCGCGCAGTCCCACCCCGGGGTGCGGCGTGAGGTTGGGGTGCTCCCGGTGCCGTAACACGGAGACGACCTCCACGTCGTGCCGTTCGGCGAGGGCGCCCGCCAGGTTGAACGTGGTGGTGATCGTGCCTCCGATCCCGTAGGCGTTGTGGATCAGAAAAGAGATCTTCATGGCGGTCTAGACCGCGAAAAGCGTTCAGGAGTTGTCCGCTGTTATCACTTCGTGGCCGTGGTGGTCACCGGCCGTTCAACTGCCGTTGCCGGGCCGCTGGACGCGCATGCCGGGGCGGCGGCGGTGGACGGTGAGGTAGGTCAGCCCCTCGGGACCGGCCGCGAGGGCGCGGGTGGAAGCGTGCGGGAGCCAGGTCAGGGTGCCGGCGGGGAGGGGGTGCGTGCCGTCGGGGGCGGTCAGGGTGCCGTCGCCGGCCAGCACCAGCAGGAGGACGTCGAGGTCGGGCTCGCGGTGGGTGTCGACCCGGTGTCCGGGCGGGAGGCGGACGACGTTGGCGTCGAGTTGCCGGCCGGACTCGGCGAGCCGCCACAGGGCACCTGCGGGCGCGTCGCCGAGGGCCGCCAGCGCGGCCGTGTCGCACAGGATCCGCGGGAGCGGGACGTCGTCGCCGGGCGCGCCGGGGGTCTCGCCGCCGTCTGCCGTCATCCGGTGTCACCGTCCCGTGTGCCCGACCGCACCGGTTGTCCGCGGCCGCCCTCCGGAGGGGAACCTAGCACGCCGTTCCGGGCAGCTCCGCGAGCCAGTCCGTCAGGATGCGGTTGGTCTCCTCGGGGCGTTCCTGCTGGATCCAGTGGCCGCAGCCGTCGAGGATGTGACAGGACGTCAGGCCGGGGAGCGTGCGGGGGAACGCCTCGATCGCGTCGGCCATCCACGTGGTGGACGCGTCCAGGCCGCCGCCGGCGAACAGGGACGGCTGGGTGAGGGGTGCGCCGTCGTGGCCGGCCAGGTCCGCCCAGTCGCGGTCCACGGCGCGGTAGCGGGCCAGCGCTCCGCTCAGGCCCGTGCGCTCGAACTCCCCGGCGTAGAAGTCGAGATCGGCCTCGCTCAGCCAGTGGGGCGACCGGTGGGCCGGGAAGCGGTCGCGCAGGGTCCTGCCCGGGGTGACGAAGTGGGGGTCGGGTGCGCCGGGTGCGGGCATGGTGTCGGCGGACAGGGCCGCGTAGAAACCGGCGAGCCAGCCGCGTACGTCGGGCTCGATCTCGGCCTCGGCGCGGCCGGGTTCCTGGAAGTACGAGACGTAGAACTCGTCGTCGCCGCCCAGCGACGCGAAGACCGTGCTCGGCCTCGGGCCGCCGCGCGGGGCGTACGGAACGCTGAGCATGCCCACCGCGCGGAAGACGTCCGGCCTGATCAGTGCGGAGTTCGCGGCGATGGCCGCTCCCCAGTCGTGGCCGACGACCACGGCGGTCCGCTCGCCCAGGGCGTGCACCGCCGCGACGTTGTCCGCCACCAGCTCCAGCATGCGGTAGGCGTCGGTGGCGGCGGGCCTGGAGGAACGGCCGTAGCCGCGGACGTCGACGGCGGCCGCGCGGTAGCCGGCCGCGGCCAGGGCGGGCAGCTGGTGGCGCCAGGAGTACCAGGACTCGGGGAAGCCGTGGACGAGCAGCACCAGCGGGCCGGTGCCCTGCTCCACCACGTGCAGCCGTCCCGCGGGCGAGGGGACGAGCCGGTGCGTGAGGTCGTTCGCGGGGTGCGGTGACATGCGGTCTCCAGGTGTCCGGGGTCCTGCGGCGTCCCGGTCCGTCGTGCGCCGGGGCCACGGCCGATCATGGACGGGACCACGGGGGCGGGACGAGGTCCGTTGCCGCTTCGGCAAAACCCCGGTCGCCGCCCTCAGGTCCCGCGTGCCCCGGCACCGTCCGTCACCCGGCCGAGGGGATGCGCCTGCGCGTCGCCGGGTCCGGGGGCGGGCCGTTCGCCGCCGGCCTCGTGGGAGGCGGTGAGCCGCAGCAGCGCCTCCCGGCGGTCGACGGGGTTGGTCCGCCGGTCGGCGAGCCCGGCCGCGATCAGCCGGTCGACCATGCGCATCGGGGTGGACGGGCGACCCGGCGCCGTTCCGCGGCAGCCGCTTCCCCGTGTGCCGCGGTGCGCGTGGTGCCACCGGAGTGACATGGGCGACCGGCGGGGCGGAGGCCGGTGCGGGCAACGTCCGCCGCCCGTAAGGTTTCCGAGCGGGACCGGCGGGACCGGCCGTCTCACGGCAGCGAGCGGCCCGGCCCCTCGTTCCCGGTTTTTTGCGCTGTGCAATGATCTTGGCGGGACCCGGTGCGGACGAGCGGCGTCACCGGCGGGCCCCGGCACACGAGAGGAACGAACGGACGTGACCGCGCAGAGGCCGGACGGCGGCGGAACGCCGGAGGGCGGGGACGGCGTGCCCTCCCTGCCCGAGGACGTCTGGCAGCGGTTCCTCACCGACGACGAGCACGCCATCCGTGCCTCCGCCCCCAGGGAACCCTCCGCGCGGCAGCGGGCGGCGGGGCGGTGGCCGCAGCCGCCGCGCACCGGTGACGGCGCGGAGCAGCGGTACGGGGCGGCGGACGCGGTCGGTGACCTGTGGCGCCCGGACGACCCGTGGGAGGGCCCGTCCTGGCGGGACCTGGACGGCCGGGCCAGGCTGCGCCGCGTCGGCCGCGTGGCGGGCACGGCCGCCGCGATCGCCCTGGCCCTGGGCGCCTGGTCCCAGCTGTCCACCGGCGCGGGCACACCGGCCGAGGGGCCCGGCGACACCGTCCTGCAGCAGTCGGAGGACGCCCCCGCGGAACTGCCCGCGGCGACGTCCGTGCCGGCCGGCCTGACCTCCCCGTCCCCGGCCGCCTCCGCGGTCCGGTCCGGCTGACGCGCGCCGTCCGCGCCCGGCCGGACGGACCGGGCGCGGTCCGTCCGGCCGGTCGGCGGCTCAGCCGCCCAGTGCCGCGAGGACCACGCCCCTGGCCTCCTCCTGCACCCGGCGGAGGTGGTCGGGGCCCTGGAACGACTCGGCGTAGATCTTGTAGACGTCCTCGGTGCCCGACGGGCGGGCGGCGAACCAGGCGCTGTCCGTGGTCACCTTGATGCCCCCGATGGGCGCGCCGTTGCCGGGGGCCTCGGTGAGCACCGCGGTGACCGCTTCCCCGGCGAGGGTGTCCGCGGTGACCTGGGCGGGAGAGAGCTTCGCGAGGCGGGCCTTCTCCTCACGGGTCGCCGGGGCGTCGATCCGCTCGTAGGCGGGCTCGCCGAAGCGGGCGGTGAGCGCGGCGTAGTGCTCGGAGGGGGTCTTCCCGGTGACCGCCGTGATCTCGGAGGCCAGCAGCGCGAGGATGATGCCGTCCTTGTCGGTGGTCCACACCGAGCCGTCCCTGCGCAGGAAGGACGCGCCGGCCGACTCCTCGCCGCCGAAGCCGAGGGAGCCGCCCGCGAGTCCGTCCACGAACCACTTGAAACCGACCGGCACCTCGACCAGTTCGCGCTTCAGGTCGGCGGCGACCCGGTCGATCATCGCGGAGGACACCAGCGTCTTGCCGACCCCCGCCCCGGACGGCCACCGCTCGCGGTGCGCGTACAGGTAGCCGATGGCGGTGGCGAGGTAGTGGTTGGGGTTCATCAGGCCGGCGTCCGGGGTGACGATGCCGTGCCGGTCGGCGTCGGCGTCGTTGCCGGTGGCGATGTCGAAGCGGTCGCGCCGCTCGATGAGGGACGCCATGGCGTGGGGCGAGGAGCAGTCCATGCGGATCCTGCCGTCCCAGTCCAGCGTCATGAACCGCCAGGTGGGGTCGGTGAGCGGGTTGACCACCGTGAGGTCGATGCCGTGCTGCTCGGCGATCCGGCCCCAGTAGGCGACGGACGCCCCGCCCAGCGGGTCGGCGCCGATGCGGACCCCGGCCGCGCGGATCGCGTCCAGGTCCAGCACGCTCGGCAGGTCGGCGACGTAGGTGCCCAGGAAGTCGTGACGGCCGGTGCCGGGGGCGGCGAGGGCGCGGGCGTAGGGGATGCGGCGGACGTCCTTCAGGCCGCCCCGGATGATGGCGTTGGCCCGGTCCTGGATCCAGCCGGTCGCCTCCGAGCCCGCGGGGCCGCCGCTCGGCGGGTTGTACTTGAAGCCGCCGTCGGCGGGCGGGTTGTGGGAGGGGGTGACGACGACGCCGTCCGCGAGGCCCGTGGTGCGGCCCCGGTTGTGGGTGAGGATGGCGTGCGAGACCGCCGGGGTCGGGGTGTAGCCGTCGGCGCTGTCGATGAGCACCGTGACCCCGTTGGCCGCGAACACCTCCAGGGCGGTGACCCGCGCGGGCTCGGACAGCGCGTGGGTGTCGGCCCCCAGGAAGAGCGGACCGTCGGTGCCCTGCTCGGCGCGGTACTCGCAGATGGCCTGGCTGGTCGCGGCGATGTGGTCGTCGTTGAACGCGGCCGCCAGGGACGAGCCGCGGTGTCCCGACGTCCCGAACGCGACGCGCTGGCCCGGGTCCTCGGGGTCGGGGTGCAGTGCGTAGTACGCCGTGACCAGCCGAGCGACGTCGACGAGATCCTCGGGGCCGGCCGGGCCACCCGCTCGCTCGTGCTGCATGTGCCCACTCCTTGGCATGGGTTGCTTCTTCGCTTGCGGACACATCTTTCCGCTTCGGGGCCGTACCGCGCGAGCGGGGCCGGCCGGGCGCCGTCGCCTCCCGGTCAGATCCGTCCGCCGGTCATCCGGGTGAGGGGACCGTGGGTGTGGCGTTCCGCGCGGCGGCCCACCGCGTAGGAGGCCGCGGTCAGCGCCGTCAGGCCCGCGGCGGTGCCGGCCGCGACGAGCTTGCGGTCGGCGATGACCGTCCAGGCGGTCCTGGCGGTGGCGGCGACCTGCCCCGAGGCGGCGACGACCGCGCGGCGGCCCGCCTCGACGCCCTTGGCCGCGCTCTGCACGGCGGTCCCCGCCGCCCCGGCCGCGCGCCCGGCGCCCGACCTGGCCGCTGACGTGACGTCAGCCGCCTTGTCCCGGGCGTCCCCGGCCGCCCGGCCGGCCGGCGCGGTCGCCTTGTCCGTGGCCTGCCGCGCCTTGGTGGCGGCGGCCCGGGGAGCGGTGGTCTTCTGGTTCGCGTTCTTGTTCTGTTCGGTCATGGACACCGCCTTGCCGCTGACCGCCGCGGCAAACACGGGCCCGTCCCGGCGGTCGCCCTACCCGGCCGGGGCCGGGACGCGCTCCAGGACACCGCCCGCGAACACGTCGTACAGCGGGAGCGTCTCCAGGTGGACGTAGCCGATGTGGCAGTCGCAGGTGGCGAGCGGGCAGGGGCGCGGGCGCAGCGCCGCGCGGTAGGTGCCGTCGTAGAGGTTGCCGAGCTCGGTGCGCACGAAGTGGCAGCGGCGGACCGTGCCCTCCCCGTCGACCGAGATCACGGACTCCCCCGTGCGGCAGGGCGCACCCGCGCTGGCGTGGGGCCGGCGGCTGTAGGGGAAGAGCGGGTCCAGCGCGGTCCACACGTCGGCCTCGGCGTCGTCGTAGGCGTGGCCCTCGGCGGCGTTGACCCACAGGTACACCTGGTCCGGCAGGTCGGCGCGCAGCCGCCGGGCCGCTTCGAGGTGCTCGGGCAGGCCGACGACGCCGACGCTGAACCGGACGCCCAGGCGGACCAGTTCGCGGCACTTGGCCAGGAAGCGGTCGTACGGGGTCTGACCCGGGTGGTACGTGCACCACAGCGCGAGGGTGGTGAGGTCGGCGCCGGCGAGCCAGTCGGTGCGGCAGCTGAGGTTCGTCTGGATGGCGACGCGGCGGATGTGGGGCTGGTGGGACAGGTGCGTCAGGGTGTTCCGGTACCAGGAGCGGACCAGGCCCTCGCCCCAGGGGGTGAAGAGGAGGGAGAGCCGGTCGCCGGTCTGCCCGGTGGCCCAGTCGGCGAACCGCTCCAGGCAGGCGCGGTCCGCGCGCAGCTGCTCACGGCTGTCGCGGCGCTTGGCGAAGGGACAGTACGGGCAGTCGTAGTCGCACGAGGCCAGCGGGCCCCGGTAGAGGAGGGTCAGGTCCATCGGGGCGGGTCTCACTTCCGCTCGTAGGCGGCCATGGCGGCCCGCACGGCCGGGGAGAACAGCTCCGGGCCGACGGCGTCGGAGTGCGCCAGGCCCTCCGGGGTCAGCCGCAGGCGCGCGGCGCGCGGGCCGTCGTCCTCCAGCCAGCCGCGGCCGGCGAACCGGGACAGCTCGGCCGGGAAGTCGTCCGCCGGCGTGCGGCCGCCGAAGCGGGCGCGGTAGTCGGCGACGTCCAGTCCCTCGGCCTGGAGGAGGGACTGGAGGAGGTGCCGGCGGCGGGCCTCGTCGGTGTCGATGCGGCGGCCGTACTCGGCGCGGGCGAAGTCGGCGGCCGGGCGGGAGACGTAGTCGTCGACGATCCCGCGGATCTCGTGCATGCCGACGGCGTAGTCGAAGGAGTAGTGCAGTGCGGCGGTGTACGAGCGGGCGCCGCAGCCGAGGCCGATCATGCCGTCGGTCTGGCAGGCGTAGTCGTCCGCGCCCTGCGGCGGGGCGTCCGCGCGGCGGAACATCCGCATGGACTGCTGCCGGTAGCCGTGCGCGAGGAGGTGGTCGCGGCCCAGCCGGTACAGCCGCAGCCGCTGGTCGTCCCAGGCCGGGTCCGTCTCGCCGGCGCGGCGGCCGAGGCCGGTGAGGGGGCGTACGTACAGGGGGTAGAGGTACAGCTCCTCGGGCCGCCAGGCGAGGGCCGCGTCCAGGGAGCGCAGCCAGCTCCGTTCCGTCTGGCCGTCGATGCCGTAGATCAGGTCGATGTTGAGGACGGGGATCCGGGCGTCGCGGACGCGGCCGAGGGCCGCCTCGACGTCGGCGCGGCGCTGGGGCCGTACGGCGGCGCGGGCCTCGCCGTCGTCGAAGCTCTGCACGCCGAGGCTGAGGCGGGTGGTGCCGCGCGCGGCCAGGACCTCCAGCCGGTCGGCGGTGGCGGTGGCGGGCGAGGCCTCCACCGACAGCGGGACCGCGCGCAGGTCGGCGCCCATCCGGTGCTCGGCGATGGTGCACAGCCGCTCCAGTTCGGCGGCGGTGAGGAAGGTGGGGGTGCCGCCGCCGAAGGCCGCCGTGGCGAACCGCACCGGCTCCCGCTCCCCCAGTGCTTCGCGCACGGCGGCCGCCTGCCGGTCCAGGGCGTCCAGGTAGGCACCGGTCAGGCCGTCCGGGGCACCGATGCGGGTGAACAGGTTGCAGAAGCCGCAGCGGATCTCGCAGAACGGGACGTGCAGGTAGAGGGAGAGGGCGTCCTTGGGCTCGGCGGCCCAGAGGGTGCTCAGGCGGGGCCGGTCGGGGAGCGCGCGGTAGGCGGTCTTGTGCGGGTAGGCGTAGACGTAGCTCTGGTACGGGCTCGCCGCGCCGTCGGCGCCGGACCGGGGGCGGGTGGCGGTGGTCATCGGGCCGCTCCGGCGGGGGTGCGGTCGAGGAAGAAGTGGGCGTAGGGCACGGTCCACACGGACGCGTGGCCGATGCGGTGACCGGTGTAGCCGTCGTCCCCGTAGGCGGTGCCGTGGTCGGAGCAGACGATGGCGAAACAGCGGCGCCGGCTGCTCGCGGCGGCGAACAGCCGGCCGATGTGCCGGTCGACGTACTCCAGGGCGGCGGCGTGCGTCTCCCGGGTGTCGCCGTCCTCGCGGGTCGCGCCGGGCCGGTGGAACCAGTTGGGCTGGTGCAGGGCGGCGACGTTGACGAAGAGGAACAGGCGCTGTTCGTGGGGCAGTTCGCGTACGACGTGTTCCGCACGGGCCACCTGCGCCTCGAACGAGGTGGGCGAGGCGACGCCGAACTCCGGTTCCCAGTGGGATTCCTGGAAGAGCCCGGGCAGGACCGAGCCGAGCGGGCCCTGCTTGTTGAAGAAGCCGACCCCGCCGACGCACACCGTGCGGTAGCCCTCCTTCGCGAGGCCGGAGACCAGGTCCGGGGTGTCGTGGACGAAGGTCCCCCCGGCCGTGGTCTCGCTGCCGGCGAAGCGGGCGGCGAACAGGCGCGGATGCGGGCCGGGCGTGACGGGGGTCGGCAGGAAGCCGGCGAAGATCGCCTGGTGCGAGGCGTAGGTGAAGCTGCCCGGGGCGTGCCGCTTCTCCCAGCGCCCGCCGGGCAGGTGGCGGGCCAGGTTCGGGATGCGGCCGGCGGCGGCGAGTTCGGCGGCGACGTCGTGACGCAGCGTGTCGAGGGTGACGAGCAGGATGTCGTGGCTGCCGACGATCTCGTTCATGTCCGGGGTGACGGACTCGTCCCCGTCCCGACGGCCCGGTGCGGGTGCGCCGGGGACGGGCTGCGTCGAGGCGGGCGGTTCAGGCGCTGACATGGGTGCTCCCCGTTCTGTGCAAGTGGTGCGGGTGGGACGAGTCGGCGGCGCGGCGCAGGACCGCCGCGACCTGGGCCGCGTAGGTGTCGAGGCCCTCCGCCCCGCTGCCCGGCAGTCCCGTGAGGCGGGGCAGCAGGTCACCGAAGGCGTTGACCTCGCCGACCGCGAACCGCCGCCAGCCGACGGCCGGGAGCAGGTCGACACCCACGCACAGGGTGCGCGGGAAGCAGGCCGCCGCGCGCTCGCACACGGCGAGGACGTCCGCCCAGTGGGCACCGGCCGCCTCGACGGCGTCGCGCGCCGCGTCGAGGTCGCCGCGGCTGCCGCCGAGGTGGAGGTTGGTCAGCGGTGAGCCGCTGGTGCGCACGACGGCGTGGGTGGCGCGGCCGGCCACCACCACGACCCGCAGATCGGCGGCGCGCCCCCGCTGGGAGGCCTTGGGGAGCCAGCGTTCGAGGTGGAGGCCGTCCGGGGCGAGCGTGTCCACGATGGCGGCGATGTCCCGCTCCCGCTCGTAGCGGCGCACCGCGAGGGAGTTGAACAGCCGTCCGTCCGCGGTGAGTTCGACGGAGGTGGTGGCCCGGATGCGGCCGCTGCCCGACGCCTCCACGGCGAGCACGCCGGAGGCCGAGGAGCCGTGCGCGAGCTTGACGAAGAGCCTCGGCATGCGGTGGTCGCGCATGACGGTGCGCACGTCGTCCCAGCCGGTCACCCGTGCGGCGCCGGGCCCGGAGGTGGGTGAGTACGGCACGGGGACGTCCACCGCGGCCAGGGCCGCGTGGCAGCGCCGCTTGTCGAACAGGACGGCCAGTTCGTCCGCGTCGTCGAGGCGGACCCCGCCCCGCAGGCCGCGCAGCGCCCGTGTGAACCGCGCGTACCAGAGCGCCGAGCCCTCGACCCTGGTGGGGTCCTGGACGCCGCGCAGCAACCGGTCGACCCCGGGATGCTCACCGGGCGAGTCGAGCCGGACGACCTCGTCGGCGGCGAACCCGGCTCCGCCCGAGCGCAGGACCTCCTCCCAGGCCACGACGCGCGGCGCGGGCAGCCCGGCCGCGCGGACGGCGTCGGCGAAGAGCGTCACCCTGCGGTTGTCCGGGTTGCCGACGACGGCGAAGCGCGGTGCCGGGGCGGCCGGCGCCGGGTCACTCGCCGACCGCGACATAGCGCGCCTCCGGCCGGTGCGTGCGACGGCGGGCGGGGGTGAGGTCCAGGTCCGGGACGTGCGGTCCCAGTGCCCCGCGCACGCGGCGGACCATCTCCTCGCTCATGAAGTGGTGCCCGAGGCCGAGCGCCCGCAGATGGGTCAGCGGCTGCCCCGAGAGCAGCGCGGCTCCCCCGTCGTCGCCGAGGGCGCCCATGGACAGGTCGAGGGAGTCCAGGCCCGCGACGACGGGCGCGGCGGCCACGGCGGCGGCGATCCCGTCCTGGATGTCGCTGTTGCGCAGGCCGAGGTGGAGCAGCCCGGGGCTGCGGTCCAGCGCGGCCAGGAGGGCCCGGACGTCGTCGACGGTGCAGTCGCCGCCGTACCAGGCGGTGCCCAGCCACAGCTCCAGGTGGCGCAGGGCGGGCAGGTCGCAGGCGGCCAGGGCGCGCACCGGCTCGGGGGGCAGGCCGCCGGACTCGACGCGCAGCACGCGCAGCGCCTCGTGCCGCAGGGGCTCGACCACCAGGCCCTCGGCGCCGCGCACGCCGAGCTCGCGCAGTCCCGGCCAGGCGCGCAGCACGCGGCTGACGTCGCCCTGCCTGATCCAGGAGATCTCCGTCTCCTCCGACACGACGTCCGCGAGGAACACCGCCCGCAGCCCCGGGAACCGGTGTGCCTCGGCCGTGAGCAGGTCGAGGACGGGACCGATCCCGTGCTCGTCCCACTCCTGCCACCAGGCGCCGACGACCAGGGCCACGACCTCGTCGGTGCGGACCCGGTCCAGGAACGAGCCCCACCGCTCCTCGAACGGGATCTCCCATTCGGCCGACAGCCGCCAGGCGACCGAGGCGGGAGCGGGGAGCCGCGGGCCGGCGCCGTCGAAGAGGTGCACGGGCAGGCCGTGGAAGTGCGTCAGGTGGGAAGGGTAGTGGCCCACGCGGTGCTCACTCCCCCACGGCGACGTAGCGGTGGACGGTGCCGTCGTCGTCCTCGTCCCAGTCGGCGTCGTCCTGGTCGAGGTCCACCTCGACGCCCGCGGGTTCCAGCGTCTCGCGGATGCGCCGCCGGAGTTCCTCGCCGATGTAGTGGTGGTGCAGGTCCAGCTTCCTGAGGTGGGTCAGCGGCTGGCCGCCGAGGAGGGCGGCGGCGCCGTCGTCGCTCAGGGTGCCCATGGACAGGTCGAGCACGTCGAGCCGGGCGACCACCGCGGCCGACGCCACGGCGGCGGCGACCTCGTCCTGGATCTCGCTGTTGCGCAGGGCCAGGTGCCGCAGCCGGGGCAGCCGGGTCCCGGACAGGATCGGCTCCAGGTCGGCGACCTCGCTGTCGGCGCCGTACCAGGAGGTGCCGAGCCACAGGTCGAGGTGTTCCAGGGCGGGCAGTTCGCTGGCCCCGACGCCGCGGACGACCTCCGCCGGGAGGCCGCCGGCCTCCACGACCAGCTTGCGCAGCCCGTCGTGGCGCAGGGCGGGGAACCGGAGCCCCTGGCCGCCGCGCACGCCGAACTCCTCCAGTCCGGGGAAGCCGGCCAGCAGCGGTGCGACGTCGCCCTGGGTGATCCAGGAGATCTCGCACTCCTCGAACACGATGTCCCCGAGGAACACCGCGCGCAGGGCGGGCAGCCGGTCGCGCGCGGCCACCAGCGCCTCGACGACGTCGGAGGGGGCGGAGTCGTACGCGTCCTCCCAGACGCCGACGATCAGGGCGCGGACCCGCGTGGTGTCGACCGCGGAGCAGAAGCGGGCGAAGACCTCCGTCCACGAGTTCTCGGCGTCGTACGTCACGGCGGCGATCCGCCAGGCCACGGCGTCGGGTTCGGGCAGCTCGACCGCCTCGCCGGACCCGGGGAAGGTGAAGGCGGGGAGGCCGTGGAACTCCTCGAGGTGGTCACCGATGGTCATGCGGGCTGCTCCTGTCGTGCGGCGGGAGGGACGGTGCGCGTGCGGAGCCGTCACGGAGCACGGAGGTGCGGGCCGTTCGGCGGGGCGTGCAGCAGTTCTACCAACAGCGACCGACAACGCCCGTCGGCGGGTGGCGGTGACGGTCCGTTGTCAGTGGCGGCTCGTACCGTCTGCGCATGGACTCCGGAGCGCCGTGCGCCGGAGCGGAGGGGAGAGCCATGTACCGGCAGGGAGACGTGCTGATCGTGCCCGTCGCGGACGAGGCGGTGCCGTCCCACGTCCCGGACGCGCCCAAGGAGCCGCGCGACGCCCGGGGGCGGCTCGTGCTGGCCCTGGGGGAGGTCACCGGGCACGCCCACGCGGTGCTCGGCCGGGGCGAACTCGTGCGCGAGCCGGGCCCCTTCGGGCCGTTCCTGCTGCACCTGCCCGAGGGCGGCCGGGTGGTCCACGAGGAGCACGCCTCGATCGCGCTGCCCGAGGGGTGGTACCGCGTGATCCGGCAGCGGGAGTACGTCCCCGGTTCGGTGCGGCTGGTGGCCGACTGACGGGCCCGGCGGCCGGACGAGGGACGAACCGAACACAGGACAGGGGACGTTGACGATGACGCTCACGCAGGAGAGCGGTGCGGTGGCCGGGACCGGCGGCTTCGGGGACGGGACGGGGGCGGACCGGACGGGACGCTGGCGCGCGTGGGCCGCGGCCGCCGTGCCCGCCGACCGTGCCGCGGCGCAGGAGGGCGTGCGGGCGGCGTACCGCAGCGCCGGGCTGGCCGAGCCGGAGCGCGTGGTCTGGGCCGGGTCGCCGCGCGAGGCCGTGACGCTGATACGGCAGGGCACGGACTTCGGGGCGAGCGTGCGCGAGGCGGTGCGCACGGCGCCGTGGGCGGCCGAACGCCGCCGGCTGCACGAGGAGTTGGGCGCGGCGGGCTGGTCCCGGCACTGGGCGCGGACCGGCGGGGCCCTGTGGGACACCACGCAGGCGCTGGTGGACCGGATCCGCACCGGGGTGCTCGACGACCTCGCCGCGGACGGCCGGGCCGCCCGCACCGGGACACGGCTGATCCTGCTGGACGCGCTGCTGGGGCAGCACGACGCGCCGTGGCTGGCCGCCCTGCACACCGACGGCTCCCCGCTGGACGGACTGGCCCAGGTGTGCCGCAGCGCCGGCTGGTGGTGGCCGTTCGAGAAGGTGGCGGTGGTGTGCGAACGCCCCGTCGCGCTGCACCGGGACGAGGCCGGCCGGCTCGACCGCGGCGACGGCCCGGCCCTGGAGTTCCCCGACGGCTTCGCCCTGTGCGCCTGGCGCGGCATGCCGGTGCCGCGCGCCTTCCTGGAGGAGCTGCGCACCCTCACGCCGGAGCGGATCCGGGCCGAGGAGAACGCCGAGCTGCGGCGGGTGATGCTCGAGCACTACGGCTACGACCGCTACCTGGCCGACTCCGGAGCCCGGCCGGTGCACCGGGACGGCACGGGCACGCTCTGGCGCATCGAACTGGACGGCGACGAGCCGGTCGTCATGGTCGAGGTCCTCAACTCCACGCCCGAACCGGACGGCACCCGGCGCACGTACTGGCTCCGCGTGCCGCCGGACACGCGGACGGCGCGGGCGGGGGTGGCGTGGACGTTCGGTCTGGGACCGGAGGTGTACGAGCCGCTGGAGGAGACGTGAGCCCGGCCGCGCACCCGCAGGGCTGAGTCCGCCCGCAGGGGGTAACCGGAGTACGTCAAGGACGCAGGACGCAAGTGGACACCACGGAAAGGGGCCGCGCCATGCCGAGCATGATGGAGCGCATCAAGCAGTTCGCGAGGAGCCCTCAGGGACGGCGGACGGCCGAGCAGGTACGGCGGGCCGCGGCCGACCCGCGGCGCCGGGCCCAGGCCCAGCGTCTGCTGGGCAGGTTCCGCGGTGGCCACCGCTGACCCTCTCCGCTCCCCTCTCCGCGCGGTCCGGCACGCACATGCCCGGGCCGCGCGGCCGCGACCGGGAAGGACCACCATGAACGAATCGTCGGTCCGGGCCGTGGGCTGGGCACGCTCACTGCCCATGGACCGCGGGGTGAAGGCGGCCCGGGACTGGGCGCGCGAGCACCTCGACGCGCTGGGCTGGACCACCACCGCCCCCGAGACGGCGGACGCCGTGCTGCTGACCGTCTCGGAGCTCGTCACCAACGCGCACACCCACGCCCGCAGCGCCGCACAGTTGATCATGTCGTGGGACAACAGCTGCCTGCACATATCGGTGCACGACACCTCCACCACCCTGCCGACGCCCCGGGGGCCGAGCACCGAACGCGTCGGCGGACGCGGCATGTTCCTGGTCGACGCCCTGGCCGACGACTGGGAGGCCCGCCCGTGCCCCCACGGCAAGACCGTCACCGCCTGCTTCCGGGGGCCCGGGGAGGAGGGCACGCCGCACTGACCGTCCCCCGTGCACGGGGGACGGCCGCCCCGCCCTACGATCGGTCGGTCCGCCCCTCGCAAGGAGCCCAGCACGGTGACCGCCGTTCTCCCCCAGCCCCGCACCGCCCCGGGGCTGCCGCACCCGCGGCGCCTGACCCGCGTCGAGAACGGCGAGCGGCTGCACTCGCTGCTCTGGACCGCGGGGCCCGGCAGGCGGATGATCAGCAGCGCGGTGCTGGGCGGAGGCATCGGCGAGCGCGCCTGGGTCCTCAACGCCCAGGTCACCCACGGCTACCGGCGCACCGACCCCGACCGGCACCTCGCCGGCCTCGCCGCCGCCGCGGGTGCGCGGGGCCCCGGGGTGGGGCTGATGACGGCGGCGGACGTCTCGGCGTACGCGCACGCGCGAGACGCGGGCGTGGACGCCTTCGTCACGGCGGGCGTCGAGGTGCGCGGCTGGGCCGCACGGCCCGACGAGGGCACGAGCGGATCCCAGGCGCCGGGCACGATCAACATCGTCGTCGCCCTGCCCGTGGCACTCACCGACGCCGCGCTGGTCAACGCGGTGGCCACCGCCACGGAGGCGAAGGTGCAGGCCCTGGTGGAGGCCGGTCACGACTGCTCCGGCACTCCCACCGACGCGGTGTGCGTCACCGCTCGCGCTCCCGGCCCGGGCGAGGAGGAGCACGCCTTCGCGGGGCCCCGTTCCCTGTGGGGGGCACGGCTGGCGCGCGCCGTCCACCGCGCCGTGCGCGAGGCCGCGGCCGCGCCCTGATCCCGGCCGTCCGTGGCGCACGTCACGCCGCGTGCGGCGGGAGCCCGGCGTGGTGCGCGGGTTCCGGGGTACACAGCCGGCCTGCGGTGCGCGTCGCCGGCCGGGGCGGGTTGCTTCACGGGCACGGATGGGGGACGGTTGCCGCTGGACACTTTTTCCGGCCAGAGAGGTGGTGGGGTGCGCACGGCGCGTGCCTCCGCTTGTGATTCCTTCCCCCGGTTCCTCCACCGACCCCCGCTGCGCGGACGTCAGTGCCGCTCCCTCGTGGAGCGACGCCCCGTACCCGGTCCTGGTCCTCGACGCGAACGGCGCCGTCGTGGACCGGAACCGGGCCGCCCGGCTGCTGCTGCCGGGCCCTTCCGGCGAGAGCCCCGCGCGGGACGCGCTGCCGTCCTGGCTGTCGGACGCACACCGGTGCCACACCGACGGGACCTGCGCCGCGTCGGCGGATCCGCCGAGCGGGAGGATCGGTGACCGTTTCTACGAGGCCCGTCCCACCCCGGCCGCCGACGGGAGCGTGGCGTGGTGGCTGGTCGACGGCACCGGCCGCCACCTGGCGGAGGCCTCCCTGCACCGCGCCCGGGAGCGGGCGGACACCCTCGCCGTGCTCTTCAGCACCCTGCTGTCGTCGCTGAACGTGCCGCGCTGCGCCGAGGTGGCCGCGCAGATGGCCGCGGAGCATCTCGCCGACGCCGCCGTGCTCGTCACCCCGCCCGTCGGCCGCCGTTACGCCGTGACCCATGCCCGGCGCGGGGAGCCCGTGGTCCAGGAGACCCGCCAGATCGATCCGCACGGCGTCCCGGGGCTGGCCGAGGCCCTGCGCGGGTTCCCGCCGGTGCCGGCCCGCTGGATCAACCCCGACGACATCCCCGACTGGGTGATCCCGGCGGGCTTCTCCGGGCCGGTCGGCTCCGTCATCGTCACGCCGCTCCCCGGCCACGGGGTGCCCGCCGGCGCGCTGATCCTGCTCCGGTCCGGCACCGAGCAGGCGTTCACCCCCGACGAGGAGGCGTTCGCCCGGCTCTTCGCCGCACGCGCGGGCACCGCGCTGTCGGCCGCGCGTCTGTACAGCGAACAGACCGCGATCACCGCCACGCTCATGCGGGAACTGCTGCCGCCCACCCTGACCAGCGTGCACGGAGTGGAGTACGCGGGCCGCTACCGCACCGCCATGGACCACGAACGCGTCGGCGGGGACTTCTACGACGTCCACCCCGGCGCCGACGCCTCCCGGGAGACCTTCGTCGTGCTGGGCGACGTGGCCGGCAAGGGCCTGGAGGCGGCGGTGCTGACCGGGAAGATCCGCAACACGCTGCACGCGCTGCTGCCGCTGGCGTCCGACCACCAGCAGGTCCTGCGCCTGCTCAACGGGGCCCTGCTCACCTCGCACCACACCCGGTTCGCCACCCTGGTGCTGGTCTCCGTGAAGCGCGACGGCAGCCATGTGCGTCTGAGGCTGACCAGCGCCGGGCACATGCCGCCGCTCGTCGTCCGCGCGGACGGCGGGGTCGAGGAGGTGGACACGCACGGCACCCTCGTCGGTGCGCTGCCCACCGTGACGGTGCGCACGGCCGAGACGGTGCTCGCCCCCGGGGAGACGTGCCTGCTGTACACCGACGGCATCACCGAGGCCCGCGGCGGACCGCTGGGCGACGAGCTGTTCGGTGAACGCCGCCTGCGCCAGGCGCTGGTGGAGTGCGCGGGGATGCCGGGCGAGGCGATCGTCGAGCGGGTGCAGATGCTGGCCGCGCAGTGGCTGGGTTCCGGCCGTCACGACGACATGGCCGTCCTCGCCATCGGCGCGCCCAGGACCGGCCCGTCGGCCGGTGCCGGCGAACACGCGGTCGACGGCGGACAGCCGGGGAGGAACACATGAGCGGGACCCGCACGCCGGCCGCCGCCCTGCGCGACAGGCTCTGGCAGGCGGTGCTCGAGGGCAGCGAGCACGACGCCGTCGACGTCGTCCGCGCCGGTCTCGGGGCCGGATGGGGCGAGGAGGACCTGCTGCTCGACGTCGTCGCGGCGGTGCAGGAGCGGATCGGTGCCGAGTGGGCCGCCGACCGGATCACCGTCGCCCAGGAGCACGCCGCCACGGCGATCAACGAGCGGGTGATCACCGCACTCGTCCACCGCCCGGGGGCGGGCAGGCCCTCCCCCGCCCACCGCGGGCGGGTGACGGTCGCCTGCGTCGACGGCGAATGGCACGCGTTCCCGGCCCGCCTCGTCGCCGAGGTCCTGCGGCTGCGGGGCTGGTGGGTCGACTACCTGGGCGCCCAGACCCCCACGCCGCACCTGGTCGCCCACCAGCACCAGACCAACTCCGACGCCGTCCTGCTCTCCGGATCGATCCCCACCCACCTGCCGACGGCGCACGCGGCCATCACCGCCTGCCAGGCCGTCGGCGTACCCGTCCTGGCCGGGGGCAGGGCCTTCGGCGAGGACGGCCGGTTCGCCCGGGCCCTCGGCGCCGACGCGTGGGCCGCGGACGCCCGCGGCGCGGCCGCCGTGCTGGAGGCCGGTCTGCCGAGGCCGACGGCGATCCGGCAGGTGGTCGACGACCTGCCGCACCTGGTCGACCAGGAGTACACCATGGTGGTCCAGTCGCGCAGCCGGCTGGTCAAGCAGGTGCTGACGGAGCTGGAGAGCCGTTTCCCCGCCATGCGCGGCTACAGCGACGCGCAACGGGAGCGGACCGCGGAGGACCTCGTCCACATCGTCGACTTCCTGGCCACCGCCCTGTACGTGGACGACGCGGAGGTGTTCACCGGCTTCCTGGGCTGGACGGCCGGGGTCCTGTCGGCACGGGGTGTTCCGGCGCGCTCCCTGGTGGCCGGACTGGACCTCCTGACCGGGCAGCTGCACGACTTCCCCCGCGGCCTGCGCATGGTCCGCGAGGGCGCGGCGCGGCTCGACGGACGGCCCTCCCCCACCGCCCCGGGCGCTCCCGTATGAGCAGGCCCCCCGATGCCCGCCTCCGCCCGGCCCCGCGGACCGGCACGCTGACGGTGCCCGTGGCCGGAGAACTCGACGACGTCAGCGGCGCGGAGCTGATCGACACCGTGGTCGCCCGTCTGACCGGGGAGGCGCCGCCGCGCGAGGTGCGGCTGGACTTCCGCGATCTGGTGCGCATCGACCCGCTGGGCCTGTCGGCGCTGCTGATGATCCACCGTCACACCAGCGCCGCCCGCGTCGCCCTGCGCCTGGACAACCGGCCCGTGGTCCTCGACCGCATCCTCCACCAGACCAACGTGCTGGAGCATCTCACCGCCGCGTTCACGGCGGACGGGGCGCGGGAGGACCCGGGCGACACGGCCGGGCCCCCGGCCCCCTGACCTCCGGTCACCGGCGTCCCGTCGGGTGACCCCTCGTCAGTCCAGCCGTCTCTCCCCCCACCTGGCCAGACCCCGCAGCACGGCGCCGCGCCCCCGGTCGGGCACGGTCCACAGCGTCTGCCCGCGCACCCCCCAGCGCTCCAGCAGGGCGTTGGCGGCCAGGAACCCGGTCGTCGCCGCGCGTTCCATCAGCGCCACGGGCAGGTCGGTGCGCACCAGGTCACCGGCCACCACCAGTCCGGGGTCCGGCGTGCGCACGGTCGGCCGGCCGGCGTGGCCCCCGACGGGGAACAGGGGGCAGTCGGCCTGCCACTCGTGGCGGGCGTCGACGATCCCGGCCCCGCGCGTCTCCGGGTAGACGCGGTGCAGCTGGTCGACCAGCCGCTTCTGCTCGGTCTCCCGGGAGGCCCCGGGGGGCAGCGCGTACGCGTGGAGCTCGACCACGGAGCCCCCGGTGCGGGCGGCCCAGCGGGCCGCTTCGTCCTCGTAGCGGTCCAGCACGCTGATGTTGTCGAGGCTGTCGTACCCGCCGGTGCCCAGGAAGCCGGGCCGGTCCGGGGCGACGGGCCGGTCCAGCCACAGGCGGGTGACGAGGAACGGCGGGGCGTTGCGCAGGCGTGCGACGCGTTCCCGCCACGGGCCGTCGCCCAGCCGGCCGGAACGGGCGACCAGGGACCGCAGTCCCGCGACGTCCAGGGCGAGCACGACGGTGTCGTGGCGCCGTGCCCCGTCGGCGGTGGCGACCTCGTAGCCGCCGCCGGCGAGGGGGTCGACCGTCTCGACGGCCGTGGAGGTGCGGACCTCGGCACCGTGCCGGAGCAGGTATCCGGCGAGCGGTTCCCACAGGGCCGCGGGAAAGGGCGCGTCGGGCACGTCGAACAGCAGGCCCTCGGCGGAGCCGAGGAAGTAGATGTGGAACATCAGCACCATCTCGGCCGCCGAGAGCTGCCGCGGGTCGGCGAAGAAGCTGCGGGAGAACACCTCGAACGCCAGGTGGCGGGCGGCGGGCGGAAAGCGGACGGCGTCGAGGAAGTCGTGGGCGCTGATGCCGTCGAGGCGTTCGTACACCTCGGGCACCCGGACGTCGAACAGCGGGAGTGCCGCGGCCGGGTTCATGCGGCGCAGGTCGCGCAGGCCGAAGGAGGGGCTGAGCGCCACGAAGCCGAGCGCGCTCCAGGGCGGGGTGCGCGGGACGTGGCGGAAGCCGTCCCGCAGTCCGTCGCTGTGGCGCAGCGGGTAGTCCGGCAGGCCGGTGAGCCGTTCCAGACCGGGGTCGGTGCGGCGCAACAGGCCGCGCAGGTTGTAGTACTGGCGGAAGAACGCGTGGAAGCCGCGGCTCATGGTGACCGGGGTGCCGTCGTTCAGGTCGACCGGCCATCCGCCGACCCGCCCGCCCAGGAAGGGCCGGCGCTCGTAGAGCGTCACGGCCGCTCCGCGCTCGGCCAGCGCGGTCGCGGCGGCCAGTCCGGCGATGCCGCCGCCGATGACGGCGGTCGTCGGACGAGCGCCCTCGATCCGGCGCGCCCCGGGGGGCGGCGTCAGCACGCGGGCGCGGCGGTCCCGGCCGCGGCGGGCGGCGTCCGGACGACGGGAGGGGGTCATCGCTCGTTCTCCGGTTCCGTGCGGGGCCGCAGGCCGACGAAGGTGTGGGTGATGCCCGTCTGCCAGCCCGGCAGGGGCAGACAGCGGACGCGGTCGAAACCGGCCGCGCGCAGCCGGTCCGCGAAACGGCCGGCGGTGTCGAACTCCACGACGCTGCGCCACAGGTGGCGGTAGAGCGCGCCGTCCCCCAGCGCGGTGGCCGCCGGCTGGACGATGCCGCGGCACACCAGGGTCCACACCGCGCGGTCCACGCGGCGCCCGCCGAGGGTGTACTCGTGCACGCCGAGCCGTCCGCCGGGGGCGAGCAGCGCGCGCACCCCGGTGAGCACGGCGTCGGGATCGGAGACGTTGCGGAACAGGTAGGCGGCGAACACCGCGTCGAACGGGCCCTTCACGCCCGCCTCCGCCAGCCCTTCCGCGGGCGCCCGGGTGAACGTCACGCCGTCCGGCCAGGGTTTGGCGGCGGCCCGCTCCAGCATGCCGGCGGAGGCGTCCACGGCGGTGATCCGCGCCCCCGGCAGCACGGCGGCGAGCGCGGCGGTCGACGCGCCGGTGCCGCAGCCGAGGTCCAGTACGCGCAGGCCGTGGCCGCCGCGGGGCAGGCCGAGCCGGCGCACCGAGCGGCGCAGCTGGGCGTGGTAGCCGGGGTTGGCGGCCACCAGGGCGTCGTAACCGCGGGCGGCGTGGTCGAACGCGGCGGCGAGGTCCTCGTCGCGCAGCAGGGTCATGCGGTCTCCTGGGGCGGAAGGGGGCGGGTGCGGGCGGCGGCCGAGTCAGGGGCCGTCCTCGAACGGGCGGCGGGGCAGGAGGGGCAGTTCCAGCGCCGAGCGGAGCATCGGGCCGGCGGGGGCGTGCAGGCCGACGGCGAGGTCCTCGTGGAGCCGGGTGCGGCCGTCGAGGAAGAGCAGGAGGTGCCGCATGGACACGCGGGAGAAGAGGCGGGAGAAGAGCGCGGGGCCGTCGGTCCGGCCGCTGTCCAGGGCGCGCAGCAGTACGGCGTCCATGGCCCGGGAGCGGGCCGAGTGCGCGGGCGGCGGCACCGGGCGGCGGCCCCGGCGGAGGGCGGCGGCGACGGCGCTCGTCTGCCGCTGGATCCCGGCGAAGGTGTAGCCGGTCGAGGGGCGGGTGGCGCCGCCCGCGGCACCGATGCGGAAGACCGACTCGCCCACCTGCCGGGGCATCGGGGCGTCGGTCATCGGGATGACGCCCGTCTCGGTGGACAGGACCTCGAGTTCACCGAGACGGAGCACCTCCTCGGCGTACCGCCGCACCGCCGCCTCGTACTCCTCCGCCGAGAGGGGGCGCGGGGAGAACTCCGTGTACTCCACCAGCGCCTCGCGGCGGCTCACGGGCAGGAGGTAGCCGAACGACAGGCCCCTCGCGGGCTGGGGGGTGCGGAAGTCCATCAGTTCCGCGGTGAGCGGGTCGAGGACCGGGCGGGCGGTGCGCACGAACCAGCCGTGGAAGTGCTGCAGGAGCGTGGTGCGGGCGGCGGGCAGGCTGCCCGGGGGCCGCGAGTCGAAGACCCAGCGGGCGCGCAGGACGTCCGGCCGGCCGTCGGCGTCCCGCAGGTGGACGTGGGCTCCCCCGTGGACGTCCTCCACGGTCTCGACGGTCGCCTCCAGGCGCCGTACGGCCGTGCTCGCGGCCAGGTCGTGCGCGACCAGGTGCTCGAAGTCGTCGGACCGGATCATCTTGTAGCGCAGCGGGGCGATGTCCCCCTCGACCGGCGTGCCCGAGGGGGGACGCACCCTCAGGTGCCGCCAGGCCGCCGTGAGCGCGGCGTCGAAGCGGCCCCCGCCGGGCTCCCAGAAGCACCACGTCCGGCGCGGCGGGCGCAGCGGGCCGGGCGGGGCGTCCACCAGGACGACCGACGGCGCGCGTCTCCCCGGCGCGGTTCGCGACAGGCGATGGGCCAGGGACAGTCCGGCGGCTCCCGCCCCGACGATGGCCACCTCCGCCTCCGGCACGACGGCGTCCTCCTTCCGCTCCTCGGTGCGCACGCGCGCCCGTTCCTCGGTGCGCACGCACCCGGTCCTCGGTGCACCCGCACCCGGTCAGCATTCCTGCCTGTGTGCCCGATCGGATGCGGGTCACTCGGATGTGTGACGGACTGGTTCCGGTGAGGTGGTGGGGTCGCGCGGGGAAGGCATGTGCCGGCAGCCGACCCGGTTTTCCGGCCCGTCCCGCATCCGCGCGCGGGGCGCGAACGGAAGGACGGGGGTGACCGAGCGATCTGTGACCAGGACGAGAGGAACCGGGATGCGCCGCACACAGGTGGAGGATCACCACGCGGAGGGACCGCTGCTCGTCGCGCGCCCGGTGCCCCGGTCGGCACCCTCCGGCCGGCCGCGGCGCGAGGGCGTGCCGGACGAGGAGCCCGACGTGCCGTCGTACGCGGCGCAGGCCCTGCTTCCGGCGGGGATCGGCGGCGCGCTCGCCGTGGACCGGGACGTGCCCGCCGCGGTCGGCCGCGTGCTCGACCACGTGCTGGCCGACCGGGTCGCCCGCGCGCGGGCCGTGGACCCGCTGTCCGGCGACGACCTGGCCGGGCGGGTCGCGCGCTTCACCCAGGCGGGCGGCAAGCGCGTCCGCCCGCGTTTCGTCTGGTGGGCGCTGCGCGCCTGCGGCGGCGGTGACGGCCCCTCGGTCACCGCGGCCCTGCGGATCGGCGCGGCGCTCGAACTCCTGCAGACCTGTGCGCTCGTCCACGACGACGTGATGGACGGCTCGGCGCTGCGCCGCGGGCGGCCCGCCCTGCACGCCGACGTCGCCGCCCAGTACGGGGACGCGGCACCGCGGGCCCGTGCCGAGCGCCTCGGCGACGGGGCCGCGATCCTCGCCGGGGACCTGGCGCTCGCCTGGGCGGACGACCTCCTGGCCGAGACCCCGCTCGCGCCCCGGACCGCGAGGGCGGTGCGCCGTCTGTGGGCCGACATGCGGACGGAGATGGTGGCCGGCCAGTACCTGGACCTGCACGGCCAGGCCACGGGCTCGCGTTCCCTGCCGCGCGCGCTGCACGCCGCCTGCCTCAAGAGCGCCCTGTACTCCGTGGAACGGCCGATCGCCCTCGGCACCGCCCTCGCGGGTGCGGACGAGGCCACCCGGGCGGCGCTGTGCTCGGCCGGCCGCTGCGCCGGCCTGGCCTTCCAGCTCCGCGACGACCTCGACGACGTGTTCGGCGACCCGCGGCACACCGGCAAGCCGGCGGGCGGGGACATCCGCGAGGGGAAGCCGACGTATCTCGTCGCCCTCGCCCGCGCCCGGGCCGAGGCCGCCGGCGACCACCGTGCCCTGGACGTGCTGGAACGTTCACTCGGCCAGGGCGCGCTCACCCGGGCCGGTCTGGAGGAGGTGCGGGAGGTCCTGACGGGCACCGGTGCCCGCGACGCGGTCGAGACGAGGATCGGCCGGCTGGTGGCCCGGGCGTTGCGGCACGCCGACGACGCCCTCCTCGATCCGGTCGGCGGACCGCGGCTGCGCCTGCTGCTGGCCTCCGCCGCGAACGGGGCGGCGCCCCCGCCGGACACCCCTCCCCACGGCGCGGAGCCGGACCCGGCCGGGTCCGTCCCGCCGCCCGCCGGCGGGGCCGAGGGGGCCGGTCGATGACCCGCACCGTGCCGGGCCGCACCGATCACGTCGTCGTCGTGGGCGCCGGACTGGCCGGGCTGTCGGCGGCCCTGCACCTGCTGGGCGCGGGCCGCCGCGTCACCGTCGTCGAACGGGACCCGCTGCCCGGGGGCGGGCCGGGCGCACGGAGCTGGACGGCTACCGGATCGACACCGGTCCCACCGTGCTGACCATGCCCGACCTGGCCGACGAGCCGTTCGCCGCCGTCGGTGACAGCCTGCGCGAGCGCGTGGACCTGGTCCCGCTCCACCCGGCCTACCGGGCCCGCTTCGCCGACGGCAGCGGTCTCGACGTGCACACCGGGGCCGACGCGATGGCCGCGGAGGTCGAGCGCTTCGCCGGCGCCCGCGAGGCGGCCGGCTACCTGCGGCTGCGCGGCTGGCTGGAACGGCTGCACCGCGCCCAGATGCGCCGCTTCATCGACGCCAACTTCGACTCGCCCCTCGGCCTGCTCAACGCCGACCTCGCCCGGCTCGCGGCGCTCGGCGGGTTCGGGCGGCTGGACGCGCGCATCGGGCGCTTCCTGCGCGACGAGCGGCTGCGCCGCGTCTTCTCCTTCCAGGCCCTGTACGCGGGCGTCCCGCCGGCCCGGGCCCTGGCCGCGTACGCCGTCATCGCCTACATGGACACCGTCGCCGGCGTGTACTTCCCGCGGGGCGGGATGCACGCGCTGCCGCGGGCCATGGCGGACGCCGCCGCCGACGCGGGCGCCGACCTGCGGTTCGGCCACGAGGTGACCCGGCTGGAGCGCTCCGGCGACCGGATCACCGCCGTGGTCACCGAGCAGGGCCGCATCCCCTGCGACGCGGTCGTCCTCACCCCCGACCTGCCCGTCGCCTACGGGCTGCTGGGCCGTGCGCCACGGCGTCCGGTGCGGCTGCGGCACTCCCCGTCCGCGGTCGTGCTGCACCTGGGCACCGACCGGACCTGGCCGCACCTGGCGCACCACACCCTCTCCTTCGGCGCCGCCTGGCGCACCACCTTCGACGAGCTCACCCGCACCGGCCGGCTGATGAGCGACCCGTCGCTGCTCATCACCCGGCCCACCGCCACCGACCCCTCCCTCGCCCCGCCGGGCCGCCACCTGCACTACGTCCTCGCCCCGTGCCCCAACACCGACATCGGGCCGGACGCCGCCGCCTGGAGCGACCTCGCCCCGCGCTACCGGGACGAGCTGCTGCGCGAACTGGAGCGGCGCGGGCTGGACGGGATCGGGTCCGCGATCGAGGCCGAGAGCCTCGTCACGCCCGCCGCCTGGTACGCGCAGGGGCACGCCGCCGGCACGCCGTTCTCGGCGGCCCACACCTTCGCCCAGACGGGCCCGTTCCGCCCCCGCAACCTGGTCCGCGGCACCGGGAACGCCGTCCTGGCCGGCTGCGGCACCACACCCGGGGTCGGCGTGCCGACCGTGCTGCTGTCCGGGAAGCTGGCCGCGGCCCGGATCACCGGCGGCCCGGGACGGCCGCGTACCCCTCTCCCCCGTACGCAGGAGGCCTCCGCATGACCGCCCGGGAACTCGACGCGGCCGGCGTCACCGATCCGGTGCTGCGCGAGGCGTACGACCGGTGCCGCCGGCTCAACGCCCGGCACGGCCGGACGTACTTCCTCGCCACCCGGCTCCTGCCCGTCGAGCGCCGGCCGGCCGTGCACGCCCTGTACGGATTCGCCCGCTGGGCCGACGACATCGTCGACGCGCTCGGCACCGGGGTGCCGGCCGCGCGCCGCGACGCCGAACTGTCCGCGCTCCAGCGGGAGCTGGACAAGGGGCTGCGGGACGGCGACAGCGGCGAGCCGGTGGTGCGGGCCCTCGCCGACACGGCGCGCCGGTACGGCATCGACCACGCCCACTTCGCCGACTTCATGGCCGCCATGCGCTCCGACCTGGTGGTCACCGACTACGCCACCTACGCGGACCTGCGCCGGTACATGCACGGTTCCGCGGCGGTGATCGGGCTGCAGATGCTCCCGGTCCTGGGCACGGTCGTCCCCCGGGACGAGGCCGCGCCGCACGCGGCCGCCCTCGGGGTGGCCTTCCAGCTGACCAACTTCCTGCGCGACGTGGGCGAGGACCTCGACCGGGGGCGCGTGTACCTGCCCGCGGACCTGCTCGCCGCGCACGGCGCCGACCGGGCGCTGCTGCGGTGGAGCCGGGACACCGGGCGCCGCGACCGGCGCATCACCGCGGCGCTGGAGGAGTTCGAGGCGCTGACAAGGGGCGTGTACCGGGAGGCGGCGCCCGGCCTCGGGATGCTCGACCCGGTCTCCCGCCCCTGCATCCGCACCGCGTTCGTGCTGTACGGCGGCATCCTGGACGCCGTCGCCCGGGACGGGTACGCGGTGGTGCACCGCCGCGCGGTGGTCCCCCGCCGGCGCCGTGCCGCGGTCGCCGCCGACGGGCTGGCCCGGGTGGCCGCCGCCCGGCTGCGCGCCCGTGGCGCCGGGCCGCGCCCGGACGTCCCCCCGCCCGTCCCCTGCGGCGGGCCGTACCCGCCGGTTTCCGAGGAGGTCGCGTGAACACCGGATCCACGGGCGGGCGCCGGCGCCTGCCCCTGTCCCTGCGCAGGCGCGCGGTGCCGTGGGAGCGGCAGCGTCCCACCTGGCGCGAGGCACGGCCCGCCGTGATCTCCGGGGCGCTGAAGCGGGCCCAGGCGCGTCCGTCGGGCAACTGGTACGTCGTGGGGGCCTCCCGCGACGTGCGCGGCGACCGTCCGCTGGCGCGCACCGTGGCGGGACAGGAGGTGGTGGTGTGGCGGGACGCCGGCGGCCGTGCGGTCGCCGGGCCCGGGATCTGCCCCCACCTGGGGGCGCCCCTGCGGGACAGCCCCGTGCGCTGCGGCACGCTGGTGTGCCACTGGCACGGACTCGCCCTGGACGGCGGCTCCTTCGCGGGCTGGGAGCCGTTCCCGGCGCACGACGACGGCGTGCTGGTGTGGGTCCGGCTGGACGCGGTGGGCGGCGAGGCGCCGCTGGACGCGCCCGTGGTGCCGCGGCGGCCCCCCGGGGCGCGGGCCGTGTCGGCCGTGTACACCGGGGTGGGGACCTGCGAGCCCGAGGACGTGGTGGCCAACCGCCTGGACCCCTGGCACGGGGCCTGGTTCCACCCCTACTCGTTCGTCGACCTCACCGTGGTGGGCTCACCGGACGGTACGGACGCGAGCGTGGACGCCTTCACCGTGGACGTGTCCTTCAAGGTCGCGGGGCGGCTGGTGGTGCCGGTGCGGGCGGTGTTCACCGCGCCCGAACCGCGCACGGTCGTCATGCACATCACCGAGGGCGAGGGGGCGGGGTCCGTGGTCGAGACGCACGCCGTCCCCCTGGGCCCGGACGACCGGGGACGGCCCCGCACGGCGGTCGTCGAGGCGGTGGTGGCGGCCTCCGACCGTCCGGGCTTCGCCGTCGCGCGGGGCGCGGCCCCGCTGCTGCGCCCGCTCGTACGGGCCGCGGCCGGCCGGCTGTGGCGCGACGACCTGGCCTACGCCGAGCGGCGCTGGGCGCTGCGCGCCACGGGGCGCTTCCCGGGCTGACCACCCCGGCCGGCGCGGCCGCCCGCCCGTGGTCAGGTGTCCGCGCGGGCGGCCGCCCGGTCGGCCTCCCCTCCGGCGCCCAGGGGACCGGTGTGCCGCAGGGGGTCCTCGGCCTCCAGCCGGGCCAGCTCGCGGCGGGCCACCCGCAGCACGACGGGGGGCAGCGCGGCCCGCGCCCCCTGCGCCAGGCGCAGCCAGCGGGGCACGTACACGGCCGTGCTCCGGCGTTCCACGGCCGAGCCGAGCCGGGCGGCGACCTGGTCCACCGGGTACACGCGCCGGGCCGGCGGCGGCATGTGGCCGCGCAGCTCGCGCAGGACGGGGTGGCGGTCCGCGTCGCGGATCATGTCGGTGTCGGTCCAGTTCAGGTAGCCGATGCCCACGGCCACGCCGCGGTGCGCGACCTCGGCGCGCAGGGAGTGGGCGAACGCCTCCACCCCCGCCTTGGAGGCGCAGTAGGCGCTCATCATCGGCGCGGCGCCGATCGAGGCCAGTGAGGCGACCTGGAGGTAGTAGCCCTTCGTCTCCAGCAGGTCCGGCAGGAAGGCGCGGGCCGTGGCCGCGCTGCCGGTCAGGTTGACGTCGATCACGCGCCGCCACTGGGCGGGGTCGGAGGTGGCGAACGGACCCCCTTCGGCGACGCCGGCGTTGGCCACGACGGCCGAGGGGGTGCCCAGGCGCGTCCTGATCAGGCCGGCCGCGTCCGCGAGGGCGGCCTCGTCGGTGATGTCGACCTCGCGGACCAGGGCCGCCGTGGGCAGGCCGTCCGCCACCGCCTCCAGGAGCGCCCCCTCGTGGCCGAGCAGCGCCAGCCGGGCGCCGCGCCGGGAGAGGTCGCGGGCCAGGGCCGCTCCGACGCCGCGCGCGGCGCCGGTCACCACGACGGTGCGGCGGCTCAGCGGGTTGTCCTTCATCGGCCGTTCCCTTCGGGGGATCACTCCCGGCCGGAGCGGTCGTGCTCCCCGGCGCGGGTCCCGGTCCGCCCGGTGGTCCCGGGGCGGGCGGTGTGGTCGGGGTGGCCGGCGGTGCGGCGGGCCTCCTTCATCTCGGCCTCGTAGAGGTGGTCCCGTCCCTCGGCCAGTTCCTCGACGGCGGCCTGTTCGATCTCCTTGAACGGCTGGTAGTACGTGGCGTCGTAGGCCTCGACGATCTGGAACGTCCAGTGGCCGGGGATCACGTTGCGGCCCAGGACCCGGGTGCGCACCGTCTCGGCCCAGTCCGGGTGCCCGGCCTTGTCCAGCAGTTCGACCGCCCGGTCCAGTTCCAGGTCGGCGGTGCCGGTGAGCTGGTGGAAGCTGTAGAGGTGGCCCCGGGCGCGCTCGGTGGTCTCCAGTGCCTTCGACAGCGACCCGAGTGCCTCCACCAGCTCGTCGGTGACGCCTTCGGGGCGCTGGTGCGCGCGGTCGGGGCCGTCGTCGTGTCCGGTCATCGTCTCGCCTCCGCCTGTGGTCGGTGGTGTGCTGGGCCCGCCGTCGCGGGCGGGCCGGGTCCGGACGGGCCGCCGGGGGCCGTCCGCACCGGCCTGCCGTGCCGGTGCCGGTCCGGCACGCGGTCATCCGTCACCGGCCGGCCCTCCCGCGTCCGGCTGCCTGCGGCCGCCGCGGTCGCGGCGCGCCAGCAGCCGCTGCGCCCGGGCCAGGCCCGGGGCCCTGTGCCTGCGCAGCACCGCGCGCGCGGCGTTGGCGCCCGGCGCGCCGTGGACGCCGCCGCCCGGATGGGCGCCGGCGGACGCCAGGTACAGGCCCTTCACGGGTGTCTCGGGGCGTCCGGTACCCGGGATCGGGCGGAAGAACAGCTGCTGGTGCATGGCCGCGGTGCCGCCGTTGATGGCGCCCTGCCGCAGGTTCCGGTCCAGGGACTGGAGCGTCGGCGGGCCGAGGACGCGCCGGCTCCGGATCCGGGCGCGGAAGCCGGGCGCGAAGCGTTCGACCTGGCGCTCGACGCGGTCGGCCATGATCTCCTGCTCCTTGGTGTCCCAGGTCCCGGTGAGCCCCTCGTCGCCCGCGTCGCCGGTGATGTCGTGCGGTACGTGGGTGTAGGCCCAGGCGGACTCGGTGCCCCGCGGGGAGCGGGACGGGTCGGAGGTGGTCATCTGGCCGAACAGGCAGAAGGGGCGGTCCGGGACCTGGCGCATGGCCACCTGGGCCGCGAAGCGGGTGAGTTCGTCGATGCCGTCCGCGAGGTGGACGGTTCCGGCGCCCGCGGCCTGTTCGCACCGCCAGGGCACCGGGCCGTCGAGCGCCCAGTCGACCTTGAAGGTGGCGAAGTCCCACTGGAAGCGCTCCAGGTCGGACAGCAGCTGGGCGGGAAGGTGCTCGGGGCCGACGAGTTCGCCGTACAGGGCGGGCACGGCCACGTCCGCGAGGACCGCGCGCCCGGCGGCGACCGTCTCGCCGCCGGCCGTGCGCACCCCCGTCGCCCGGCCGCCGCGCACCACGATCCGGTCGACCCGCTGTCCGCAGCGCAGCACACCGCCGCGCGCGCGAAGACGGCGGGCCAGGGCCTCGGTGAGGGCGCCGGAGCCGCCGGCCGGGACGGGGAAGCCGTAGGTCTGGCCGAGCATCGACATCAGCCAGCCGAAGCCGCCGCTGCCCGCGGCCTCCGGTGCCAGGTCGGCGTGGAGCGCGTTGCCGGCCAGCAGCAGTCCGCCGCCCTCCCCCCGGAACTCCTCCTCCCCCAGGCGGCGCACGGGCAGCACCAGGGTGCGCGCCATGCGCAGCCCGCCCGTGCCGCGCAGCCGGACGGCCAGCCGGGCCGCGGAGCGGACCGGCGGGAACGGGGTGAACAGGGCGTCCAGCAGGTCCGGGCGCAGGCGCCGCCACACGTCGTGCAGCCGGCGCCAGGCGTCCCCGTCGCCCGGCGCGAAGGTCTCCAGGGAGTCGGCGGTGACGTCGACGCGGCGGTCGAGCACCGCGCACCTGCCGTCGCTCAGCGGGTGGGCGAGGACGTGCGGGGCGTGGCTCCAGCGCAGCCCGTGGTCCTCCAGGCGCAGTCCGGCGATGACCGGGGAGGCGGCGGCGAGCGGGTAGAAGGAGCTGAACAGGTCGCTGACGAAACCGGGGTCGACGCCCCGGTCGTGGCGCACCGCGCCGCCGGGTTCGGGTTGCTCCTCCAGCACCTCCACGCTCCAGCCCGCGTCGGCCAGCAGGTTCGCCGCGACCAGCCCGTTGGGGCCGGCCCCGATCACCACGGCGTCAGGCACGGGACCCTCCCGCGCCGGGCTTCGGCGACACGACCTGGCCCAGGGGGCGGCGCCGCTCCTCCTCGGCGGCCTCGGCCTCGCAGAGCTTCGCCAGCCGGGCGAGCATGGCGCGGTGGCGCAGCTGGATCAGGACGTCCACGGCCACGTTGTGCATCGTCCCGCCCGCTCCCTGCAGGGGGTGTTCGTCCACGAACACCAGGCACTCCTCGCCCCAGGGCCGCACCTCGATGGCGACCCGCGCCGTGCCGAGCGGTCCCGCCTTGGCCTCGAGCTCCAGGGCCTCGCCCGGCTCGCAGCGCCGGACGACGGTCTCGTTGGACAGGCGCGCGGGGCCGAGGCGCACCTCGTAGCGGATCGCCGCGCCGAGCTGCGGCCACTGTCCCCGCACCGGCTCCGACGACGAGGTCCCCACCACCCATTCGGCGTAGCGGCTGCCGTCCGCGAGGACGGCCCAGACGGTCTGCGGGCTGGTATGGATCAGACGATGACGAACCGCCACATCGGCCTCCCGTTCGCGGAGCGGTACCAGTGAGCACTGAGTGCCCCCTCCGGCACGAGTCAACCGGCGGCCCGCGGCCCGGGGCGCAGGCCGGGCCGGTGCGCGGCGGACGGTGTCACGCCGGGTCCCGGGCCGGGGTCAGGGCCCAGCGGATGCCCGCGGTGACGGCGGTGCCCAGCGGACGGACGCACACGCCCTCGGCCGGGGGCACGCGGGGCAGCCACAGCGCGCGGGAGGCCCAGGTGGGCAGCAGGGACACCGCGTTGGCGGCGAGGATCCCGTACGGCAGCCGGGCGAGGAGCGGGACGGGCGGGTTGAGCAGCAGGTAGCGGGCCGTGCCGCGCGCCTCGGGGGTCGCGCGCAGCTCGGCGCGGTAGGCGGTCAGCCGCTCGGCGAGTCCGGCGCGGTCCACCGGCGGGTCGGGCACGCCGAGCGCGGTGGCGACGCGCGCCATGTCGGCGACGTACCCGTCGCAGCCCTCGTCGTCCAGGGGGCGGGCACCGTAGCGCTGGTGGGCGCGCAGGAAGCAGTCGACCTCCGCGACGTGCACCCAGCACAGCAGACGGGGGTCGGAGGCCCGGTACTCCTCGCCGTCGGCGGTGGTGCCGCGCACCGTCTCGTGGACGGCCCGCACCCGGTCGACGGCCTGCTGGGCGCTGTCGGCGGTCCCGTAGGTGGTGACGGCCAGGAAGGTGCTGGTCCGCTGCAGGCGCCCCCAGGGGTCGCCGCGGAAGCCGGAGTGTCCGGCGACGGCGGCCATGGCCAGCGGGTGGAGCGACTGGAGCAGCAGGGCCGACAGTCCGCCGATGAACATCGAGGCGTCCCCGTGCACCCTCCTGACCGGTCGCTCGGGTCCGAACCAGCGCGGACCGGGCGTGCCGTGGATGTGCGCGCGGGTGGCCGGTCCGTCCGGCCCGGCCACCCGGGAGAAGATCGCGTGGCCGACGCGGTCGCGCAGCGCCGATTCGCCTTCCGTCAGGAGTCCCATGGCCGCTCCGCCCTCCTCACGCCCGCGACGACCGGTCGGTGCGACGCCCCGCGGCGCCCGTGCCCCGTACCCTGCCCGGTACCCAGGAGGGGCGGCTCGTCCACGTCATGGCCGCGGGCGGGACGGGATCCGCGCTCAGGGGACGTCCCCCCGCCATTCGAACACCCGGTCGTCCGTGCCGCGGGGCGCGTAGACCGCGCGCCCGCCCGCGCCGTAGCGGCCTATCTCGGTGGGCAGGCCGACGCCGTCCCTCAGTTCCGTGTCGGCGCGGTCGGTGACGTCCAGCAGCAGGCCGTCCAGCGGGCCGCCCGCCAGCTCCACGTACGAGCGCCCGTCGCGCGGCCCGGGATCGTCGTGGTCCGCCCCGTAGACCCGGCCGCGCATGAACTCCAGTTCGTCCATGCCCGGCAGGATGGCATCCGCCACTGACAACCGGCCCTAATACTCCAGCAGCGGATCGTGTCCTGAGCTGCGTTTTCGGTAGTGGCAGCGGCGGGCGACGGCTTGGCGGTGTCTTCTTCCAGGCCGACCACTTCAGTGCGTGGGTGACGGGGTCGCGGTCGGCTTGTGGGCGGGGCAGGAGAGCGTCCAGGAGCCGCCGGATCTCTGCCACGGTGAGCGGGACGAGGGCTGATCCGTTTCTGCAGCCCCCTTTGCGGCCTCGCCGCCGGCCTGGGCGGCGAGCGCAGTCAGGACCGCGTGGGCGAGCATGGCCGGGGTGATGTGCCGATACCAGCCGGGATAACGGCGGACCTCGTACTGGTCGAGGCCGCACTCGTTCTTCGCGGCCTGGAAGCACTCCTCGATCGCCCAGCGGGAGCCGGCGATGCGGGCCAGCTCGGCGATCTCGACACCGACGGGGGCGTAGACAAGGTAGTAGGCGAGTTCGCCGGGGTCGGACAGGCTGCGGCGAGCCATGACCCAGCGGTGATGGGTTGGCGGATCGGGGTCGAAAATGATGTTGGCGGGCAGCTCGGCTGCGGCCCAGTCGTAGACACGCGGGCCCTTGGCGCCGTTGCCGCAGGAGAGCCGCTGCCAGGCGTCACCGGGTGCCTCGTCGATGAGCTGGTCGATGCGCCAGATGCCGGCCAGGGACTTGGTCTGCTGCGACTTGGGTACCGCCACCACATAGCCGATGTCGAGTTGCTCGAGCGGGCGGCGGAAGTGCCAGTCCTGCCCGTAGGCCTCGTCCGCGGTGACCCAGGCGGCGGGCAGGCCGGCGGGCAGGCAGCGTCGGACGATGTCCCGGGCCGGCTCTCCCCTGGTCGCAAAGCCCCGCTCGTCGGGGATCTTCGCCGCCCGGCAGCGGTCACGGTCGGACGTCCAGGCCTTGGGCAGGTAGAGCTCCCGGTCCACCAGGGCCCGGCCCGAGCGGGTGGCATAGGCGGCGAACACCCCGATCTGGCTGGGGTACCCCCTCTGGGGGATTGTCGATCTTTCCCGAGGTGCCGGTGTACTGCCGGCCCACCCCGGCCGAGGTGGTGCCCTTCTTGATGAACCCGGTGTCGTCGATGATCAGCACTCCGTCCGGTCCGAGCTGCTCAGCGACGTAGGCACGGACATCGTCACGCAAGGCCTCCGCGTCCCAGACGCTGCTGCTCAACAGCCGCTGGAAGCCGTCGGGAGTGCGGTGACCTGCCCATTCCGCGAGCTGCCAGCCGTTCTTCCTTGCAGCTTGGCCCAGCAGACCGCGGACGTAGTCCCGCATCCGCCACCGCAGATCCGCCCGAGCGAACCGGCCCGCCACCCGCGCGAACACCGACTCCAACTCGTCATCCCAGCAACCGACTTCAGCCATGCCCTCCATGCCAGGACAACGACAATCGCCAGCTCAGGACACGATCCGCTGCTGGAGTACTAAGCTCAGACGCATTCTGAAATGATCAGTAATAGGCGGGCTGCTGCCTGCTGCACGTGTGCGTGCTGCGGCTCCGGGCGGCCAAGGCTATGGCGGGTCCGCCCGCTGTTCGGCTCCATCCCGGGCGGTTGACTCCGCATACGGAATATCGGGGTAGTAGCCGGACTGGGACCGGCTGTAGTGACACAACCGCATTATTCCGTGACAGATCGACGAGGTGGCGTGACCGCAGCCAATTGATTACGGCACCTCGGGGAGGGGGCCTTGCCGTGCCGCCTACCTTCCCGATGCGCATCCGGGAATGCGGAGTTAGCATGGCTGCTATAAGGCCACCCACGCCAACGGCGCCACTGCTGATAGTTAGATCACCGAGGGCCACTGATCATCGGGCGATGACGCGAGGCTTGCATGCCCCCACTTGTTTCGGAGTTTTTGGCACGAATTTTTTTTAGGCAGGAACTATCTGCGACAGCGGAGGATCTCATGAGCCCCGAAAACAAGCGCGACCCAGAAGTGAACCTGAATCCGCACCCTCTGGTTCCGGAGCACTTCACGACCGACGCTGCTGACGGATTGACAGTACTCATGGGTTTCATCGGTCCGTCCACGTCGGACGGGCGAGTACGAGTGTACCTGGACCTGTCTTTCGAAAGTTACTTTGCTATCGGCAGAAACGATGTGGTCCAAACAGCGGCCGTGGACTCGGATGACGAAAACAGCCCTTCGATTCTGTGGGTGCGGAGTTCCGCGAAACTGATGCTGGTGAACGTCGGTCGCCTGACGGGAGACGCGAAGAACCTCACCGGGGCCATCCGTCGATACCACCGTGCCAGGCAACCACGGGATGACACAGACTTTTGTAGCGTGTTCTGCGATGGCGCCACGGAGGGATGCGGATCGAGCTGGGCATGCGGTCCCAGCGATGCCTGCACGGCTGACATATTCTGCACCCCCAAGTAGAAAACCCAGGACACCGGGTGCCAACATGCATGCATACGGTGAGTCACGCACCGGCGGGCCGGGCGCGCAGGACATCGATCACGTAATTCCGTTCTTACTGGATCTCGGTCTTCTTTCCGAAGAGGATTTCTTCGCAGGCGGCGTGGCAGTAGAGACCCTTCCTCACCGGAACCGGAACAATCGTGTCACGGTGACGGAGAAGACTGGCTTCTTTCTCAAGCAACCCGAGACGCTGGCTGAGGGCAGCTGTCGTACACTTCGCCGGGAGGCCGAGTTCTTTCACCGGCAACTCTCCTGCGGGTTCCCTCTTGCCGATTCACTGCCCCGTCTTCTGGCATACGAGCCGACCATCCCCGCACTCGTCTTCGAGCTGCTACCGGAGCATCACACGCTCGAGGAGTTCTGCACCTGGTCCCATGGTCACTACGGGTTCCCCATCCATACCTGGCGGGAGCTGGGACGCCGGCTGTTCCGCATACACGAGACTCTTCGCCTCGACTTTCGCCGCGAGCCCGAACGATCCCCTCTCCCTTGGATCGCGCGAGCCGCTGCACCGAGTCCGTATTCATTGGTGAAGTTCAGCCCTGCCGACATGGATGTACTCCGGATCGTTCAGTCGTCGCACGCGATCAGAAAAGGTCTCCGCAGCATCGGTGAACTCTGGGAACCCGACACAGTCATCCACGGAGACATCCGCGCGAACAATATCCTGGTGCACTCCGAGGGCAGTTCGGCTGAGGACGTCCGTTTCATAGACTGGGAGATGTGTCAGGTCGGAGACCGAGTCTGGGACATTGCCAGCTTCTTCGAGGTGCTGGTTCGGTTCTGGCTGAGTGGCCTTCTGTCACCTCCGCAAGGGGAAATGCCGGAGATCCCTCAGTGGCCACCGTCGCAGGCGGTGTTCCAGGCCACTAGCCGCGCCTTCTGGCAGGGCTACTTCACTCCCCAGGGGCACGATGCCGGACGGGCGCAGCCAGACGTCGCCAAGATGGTCCGCCTCTGCGGCGCGCGAATGGTGCAGTCGGCCTTCGAAATGACCGCCGGGGCGGCTGACATACCGTCGTCCGCTGTCCTGCTCCTGCAGTTTTGCGAGAACGTTCTGATGGATCCACACAGGGCAGCGTCCGAGTTGTTCGCAATCGGATGATGTGGGAGGCGGCATCGGCCATGCATGGTGATCTCATCTTCATGTCGGAACAGGTGGACATCACGGGCCCCGACAGCTTTCTCATCGATGGACGGCCCTTCACGGGGCCGAGCGTGCACGGTTCCACGCCACGGAAGTGGACGGACGAGCACGGTCAATTGCCGGTGGGAGACCCGTCCGCAGCGGATCAGAAGGCGAAACTTGCCGCGCTGCTGTACGACCACTGTTACATACGCCCACACGGCGCGGACCGCGCAGCCGCTCACCTTACGGCCACGCGTGACTTCCAATCTGCTCTGACAAACGCGAACACTGGGCGCGGAACCTGGGAACCAGGCTGGAGTGTGGAAGAGGTCAGCGCCGGACCTCACGTCGTCGTTTCGCGGCACGGTGTGCGGTTCTGGGTTCCTCTCGAACAGGTGCGAACCGACGTCGCGGGGATGAGGAGTGGGCAGGAGTGCCAAGTACATGTACCGAAGGAGTACCGATGCCTTCAGCGGGACTACTACCTGATCCTGGGAGACGCGGACACGGAGAGGGTCTCAGGCCGCGGAACGGAAGAGTCCATGGTGCGCTTGTACTGGCATCTCACAAGCGCGACGGCCCCCCATTTCGTCGCAGTGCTGTCCCGCCTGATGAACGCAGCTTTCATCCCCTTCAGAGCGAAGGTACTGAACGCCCCGCACAAGTACAAACGGGCGGATGCGGGAGTTGTCTACCTTGCGGGTAGCGATTTCCTGAGGGCGCGCGGACTGTTGGGCCGTGTCCATGCGGAGGTGTACGACGGATTGCGAAATGAAGTTCCCCTCTTCACCAAGCGTCTCGCCCCCGGACTGGCTATTGCCGAGGACCCTGGCAACGGTCTCAGCTTCGGCCAGCATCGTTGCAGGCTCGTCGCCACGGCATTGTGCAAGGCTCATGGGGACGGACGAACGGATGTGCAGTGGAAGCGGCATGCCATAGAGAGCGTCTTCCGGGGGAAGGGCTCGACCCAGAGGTTCCTCATCTCACCATGGGCGCCGTGGACACATACTGCCTCGACTCCATGAACCGGACGGGCAGATTCGAAGCGGAACGACGGAGTTCCGACCTCGGGAGGAAGCGTGACGATTTCCTCACCGCAGCGGTCCGCATCGGAGACACACTATGCGCTCAGGCCCGCTGGGACTCCGAAGGAACGCGGTGCAACTGGACGGGTCGATCGAACCACGGCGCCTTCCTGTTCGGTGCATCCGGACCAAAGACTGCCGCCCTCGGACCTGACATATACGCCGGGGCCAGTGGCATCTCGCTTTTCCTGGCAGAACTCTTCACGCATACTGGGGTCACGAAGTTCCGTCGTACAGCACTAGGCGCCGCGAGGTGCGCGCTGCGCCAAGTCGAGCAGCGGCGGGGTACTTCCCGTCAACTATCGCTCGGGTTCTACACCGGAGTGACAGGTGTAGCGTTCGCAGCATGGTGGGTCGGACTTCGCACCGACGCGAGACATGAACTGCGCGGACTCATGGACGTGTTGCTGGAAGGATGGCCGGCACCGGACCGCGGGGGACCGGACGACCTGCTCGGCGGCAAGGCAAGCGCGATCCCTGTTCTGCTGCACCTGAGCCGGAACGCGGACTTGTCAAGGTGCCGCGAGTGGGCGAATACTCTTGGCGAGGAACTCTGCCGATCCGAAGTCATGCACCGGTACGCAGCGCCGCGCCGACCGACCGGTGATGCCCCGCTGACCGGGTTTTCCCACGGTGCGGCAGGTATCGGCCTCGCCCTTTTGGAGCTGCACAAGGAGACGGGCAGAGACCACTTCCTCACCTTCGGCAGGAGGGCGTTCGCCTACGAGGACGAACTCTTCGATCCAGTGGAGAGGAACTGGCCCGATCTGCGCCCACCGGTGGGCCCGGAGAGAGATCCTTCCTCACCGCGTTTCGCCATCTCATGGTGCCACGGCGCTCCGGGTATCGCCCTCTCCCGCCTCCGGGCGGCCAAGCTGGATGCCGCGTATAAGGACGACTATGTCGCCAAAGCCAGAACCGGCCTGGACAAGACCCGCGACAGCCTGGAACAAAGGCGTCCGGCTCACACCTTCGACGCTACTCCCTGCCATGGCGTGACCGGGCTGATCGAAAGCCTCTGGATTGGCGGTTCGGAACTAGCGGAGCCGGAATACAAGGATGCCGCCCTGAAAGCAGCACAGGAGTTGGTTCCTTTCGCAGCAGGAGACGATTGGCGGTCAGGTGTTGCGTGCGGTGGTCCGAACCCATCCCTCATGCTCGGGCACGCAGGTCTGGGCTATCACTTCCTCAGGCTGCACAATCCGCAGGCGGTCCGCCCGTTGCTCGTAGTTCCTTCGACCGAGACAGGGAAATCGGGGAGCAGCGCTATTGGCGGATGAGGCTGCCGTAGTCTCATCCGCCGGATGCGGAAGGCCCCATTGAACGCTTCTCATCCTGAGCGCCAGGCGATCTCGATGGCGTGAATGGCAGCGACGGTGCGTCCGATGTGGTTGGTGCTGCACCGGGCCTTGCGGAGGATCCGCCATTGCTTGAGGCGGGCGAAGGTGCGTTCGCCCGGTGCTCGCAGCCGGGCGTGGTCCCGGTTGTACTACTGGTAGTGCTCGGGAAGCTCGTGGTGGCGGTAGTAGGGAGTGCGGACGGTGGCGCCGGCGCCCTGGTAGGCGCGGTCGGCCAGGACGAGGAGTTGGCGGGACAGACAGACTTAGATCACCCCGTGTGCGCGGGCCGCGGTCAGGTCGTGCGTGCGGCCGGGCAGCGCTCGAGAGAACACAGGGGGTGTTCCGTCCGGGGCGGCCACGACCTGCACGTTCATCCCGTGACGGCGGTGTTTCATCGAGTAGTAGGGCTCGTCCGCCGCGATGCGGTCGGTGGTGATCAGCGTGCCGTCGAGGACGACGAAGCCCTCCGGTGGCGGCTCGCGCAGGGCCTCGTGCAGGGTTGGGGCGCGTTCGGCGAGGATGTCGACCGTCTCGCTCACGTACCGGCCGGCGGTGGCGGTGGAGACGCCGAATGCCGCGGCGACCTGGGCCAGGGTCTCGTTCTTGCGCAGGTGCACCAGGACCAGCAGGGCCTGCCGGAAGCAGCCCAGCCTGCGCCAGCGGGAGTTCAGCTCACACCTTCGGGCGTAGATGAGCCAGGAAACATGCTCAACGACCTCGTGAGGGATGTCGAGCATGGCACGATACGGGACCAACAGGGCTCCTGTGTCGAGACGTTGGCGAGTGAGATCACCAGCCGAAACGACCAGGAGCCCTGCCGCGTCACGGACCTCGACCACCAGCCGTCATCACCCGCAAACCACAGGATGAGAAGTGTTCATTGAGATGACCTCTTCACAGCGTGTCTCTCGCACAACATGCAACTTCTGAGAGGACTTCCGCCAACGGCGACCTGCAGAAACGGATCACGCTCTGGGGATTTCACAGAACTCGCATAGATGGTTATTTAGTACTCCAGCAGCGGATCGTGTCCTGAGCTGGCGATTGTCGTTGTCCTGGCATGGAGGGCATGGCTGAAGTCGGTTGCTGGGATGACGAGTTGGAGTCGGTGTTCGCGCGGGTGGCGGGCCGGTTCGCTCGGGCGGATCTGCGGTGGCGGATGCGGGACTACGTCCGCGGTCTGCTGGGCCAAGCTGCAAGGAAGAACGGCTGGCAGCTCGCGGAATGGGCAGGTCACCGCACTCCCGACGGCTTCCAGCGGCTGTTGAGCAGCAGCGTCTGGGACGCGGAGGCCTTGCGTGACGATGTCCGTGCCTACGTCGCTGAGCAGCTCGGACCGGACGGAGTGCTGATCATCGACGACACCGGGTTCATCAAGAAGGGCACCACCTCGGCCGGGGTGGGCCGGCAGTACACCGGCACCTCGGGAAAGATCGACAATCCCCCAGAGGGGGTACCCCAGCCAGATCGGGGTGTTCGCCGCCTATGCCACCCGCTCGGGCCGGGCCCTGGTGGACCGGGAGCTCTACCTGCCCAAGGCCTGGACGTCCGACCGTGACCGCTGCCGGGCGGCGAAGATCCCCGACGAGCGGGGCTTTGCGACCAGGGGAGAGCCGGCCCGGGACATCGTCCGACGCTGCCTGCCCGCCGGCCTGCCCGCCGCCTGGGTCACCGCGGACGAGGCCTACGGGCAGGACTGGCACTTCCGCCGCCCGCTCGAGCAACTCGACATCGGCTATGTGGTGGCGGTACCCAAGTCGCAGCAGACCAAGTCCCTGGCCGGCATCTGGCGCATCGACCAGCTCATCGACGAGGCACCCGGTGACGCCTGGCAGCGGCTCTCCTGCGGCAACGGCGCCAAGGGCCCGCGTGTCTACGACTGGGCCGCAGCCGAGCTGCCCGCCAACATCATTTTCGACCCCGATCCGCCAACCCATCACCGCTGGGTCATGGCTCGCCGCAGCCTGTCCGACCCCGGCGAACTCGCCTACTACCTTGTCTACGCCCCCGTCGGTGTCGAGATCGCCGAGCTGGCCCGCATCGCCGGCTCCCGCTGGGCGATCGAGGAGTGCTTCCAGGCCGCGAAGAACGAGTGCGGCCTCGACCAGTACGAGGTCCGCCGTTATCCCGGCTGGTATCGGCACATCACCCCGGCCATGCTCGCCCACGCGGTCCTGACTGCGCTCGCCGCCCAGGCCGGCGGCGAGGCCGCAAAGGGGGCTGCAGAAACGGATCAGCCCTCGTCCCGCTCACCGTGGCAGAGATCCGGCGGCTCCTGGACGCTCTCCTGCCCCGCCCACAAGCCGACCGCGACCCCGTCACCCACGCACTGAAGTGGTCGGCCTGGAAGAAGACACCGCCAAGCCGTCGCCCGCCGCTGCCACTACCGAAAACGCAGCTCAGGACACGATCCGCTGCTGGAGTACTAAGCGTGCGCCTCGCCGGCGCCCGCCGCCCAGGGCACCGGTGCCGAACCGGCGCTCCAGGCGAGCAGGCCGCGGCGGTCCACGCACACGATCCCGCACTGCTCGGCGTACTCCGCGGCCGGCGCGGTGAACTCACCGGTGGTGACGACGAGGGCGACGTCCGCCTCGTGGACGGTGAAGCAGGTGCCGCCGAAGCGCTGCAGGTCCTGCGAGCCGACCTTGTTGTCGCCGCCGTAGCGCTTGCACTGGACGACGAGGCGGCGGCCCTCGGGGGACACGGCCACCACGTCGGCGCCCAGGTCGCCGGCTCCGCCGACGACCCGCACGTCCGAGCAGCCGTCCCGCACGCACAGGGCCGCTATCGCCTCCTCGAACTCCTCGGGGCTCAGGGCGTCGTAGTCGGGGACGCCGGGCGCCCCGGCCGCGCGGAGGGCCTCCTCCGCGTACCGCTCGGCGGGGGCCGGGGCGGCGAGCGGGGCCGGTGCGGGCGTGTCCAGGGCGTCGAGCGCCGTCGCCGTGGCCTGTTCCAGGGCCTCGCCGGTCCGGCGGGCGATCCTCGCCGCGGACGGCCGCCGCCGTCTGCGTCCACGGGCCAGGACGAGCGCGGCGGCCACGCACAGCAGGACGACGCCCCACACCGGACGCCGCTGCACGGCTTCGGCCAGCGCGCGCGCCGCGAAGCCCCCGGCGATCAGGGCCGTGGCGAGCAGGGCGAAGAACACGGCTGTCGCGCGCAGGTCGAAGCGGCGCCCGCGGTGCAGCGGACGCGTACGGCGCTCGGGCATGGTCACCGTGGTGGTTCCTCTCTGGTGCGGCCGGTACGGAGTGCGTCCCGGGGCCGCGGGCCCCGAAGATCACTCACGCCGTCTGCCCGGGATCGGCCCGTTCACCGGCTGCCGCACACGGGGCGGGGTCCCCGCTGCCGCGGGGACCCCGCCCGGACGGAACGTCACCGGGTGTACGCCCGGTGCGCCTGGGACGTCAGTGCCGGAAGACGTCCTTCGTCTTCTCCTTCGCCTGGCGCGCGTCGCCCTTGGACTGCTCGGCCCGGCCCTCGGCCTCGAGCCGCTCGTTCCCGACCGCGCGGCCGGCCGCCTCCTTGGCCTTGCCCTTGGCCTGTTCCGCCTTCGCCTTGGCCTTCTGGTCTCCAGCCATCCTTGCTCACTCCTCGGAAACGTCCGTGTTCATCCCCGTCACCGGTCGAGTCGCCGACGAAGCGGTCCTCAAACCTCCGGCGCGGGGGGTACGGCCGGGAGCGGCGTGCCAGGATGGGCGGTGGTGCGGACCACGACGGGCAGGGAGGCGGACGGTGGACTGGCGGGGTTTCGCTCAGCAGATGGCCTCCATGGCCCGTGACCTCCTGGCCGAGCACACCCTCGACGCGACCCTGGAACAGATCACGAAGTCGGCCGTGGAACTCGTCGAGGGCTGCGACGCCTCCGGGATCCTCGTCCTCAAGGGGAACCGGGTGAGCTCGCTGGCCCCCACCGAGCAACGCGTGATCGACAGCGACCGCCTCCAGGAACGCCTGCGGGAGGGGCCCTGCTTCGAGGCGGCCCAGCCCGACAACGACGAGCGGGTCTTCCGCATCCCCGACCTCACCCGGCCCGCCGAACGCTGGCCGAACTACGTGCCCCGCGCCCGGGACCTGGGGATGGGCAGCATGATGAGCTTCCTGCTGTACACGCGCGAGGAGGAGCTGGGGGCCCTCGACATGTACTCGCGCGCTCCCGGGGCGTTCACCGAGGACAGCGAGACGGCGGGCTGGCTGCTGGCCTCCCACGCGGCGGTCGCCTTCTCCAGCGCCCTCAACGACGCCCAGTTGCAGGAGGCCATCGCCACCCGGCACATGATCGGCGAGGCGATGGGCATCCTGATGGGCCGCCACCACATCAGCGAGGAGAAGGCCTTCGAGTTCCTGCGCACCCAGTCCCAGCGCACGAACACCAAGCTGCGCGAGGTGGCCCGCCGCATCTGCGAGACCGGCACCCCGGAGCGGTGAGCGCCCGCGCGCGCGGCGCCCGGGCGGGTGCTGCGCGCGGCGCGGGCGTCCCCGGCGCTCCCGCGAGGTGTGCTCAGCGCCCGCCGGTCCAGGTGTGGGCGACGTCGATCACGACGCGGTCCTGGAGTTCGAGGACCCGGAAGGGCAGCCGCGCGCGCACTCCGAGACCGACCTGGGTCTCGCCCTCGAAGCTGCCGGCGAACCGCGCGTCCCTGAAGGTGCGGTACCCGGTGAGGTCCACGCCCGGCAGGGGGCGTCCGGCCCGCGCGGGATAGGCGGGCTCTCCGGTTTCGGGGACGTAGGCGGGGGCGGCCACCCGCACCTCGAGCACGGCGCCGCCGACGACGGGGACGGGCCGGCCCGATCCGTCCTGGTACAGGCGGTCGACGTAGCGGACGGAGTAGCCGAGGCCGCCGCGTCCGGCGCCGGGCAGATCCACGACCATCCGGTCGTAGCAGGCGGCGCGGCCGGTCCTGATGTCGCGCACCGGCGTGGTCGTGGCGTCGTCGTCGGTCTTGGCCAGGCTGCCCCAGCCGGTGGGACACGCCGTGGCGCGGACGGTCGCGGCCCGGGTGGCGGCGGCCGGGACCGCCGCCGTGCCCAGCACGGCGCCGACGAGCACGACGGTCGTGCAGATCGTTCTGGTTCGAAGCATTTCGGCCCCCTGGGCTCGCATCGCTCTGTTATGAGGTGAGACGACCGCATTCACCCGAAGGTTGCACTGTTCCTCCGCCCGGAGGCCGTACTTTTCCCGGCGGGTCGCCGCCCGGCGGGGACGTTCCGCCGGACGGCCGGATCGCGCGGGGCGGGCGCATCCGCCGCGCCGGAGCGCCCCGCATGGCACATCCTGGTGGGGAGCGAACGGTGTCCCGTGCGTCCGTACCGGGAGGACGCGAGATGGATGAGTCAGCCGCCGCAGGGCGCGGGGGGCGGGGGGCGGGCGTGCTCGGTCGGAACGCGCGAGGGGAGCGGACCGGGAGCGCGGCGCGGATCGAGGACGCGCTCGCGGAGCCCGTGGTGGCGGCGGTGGAGGGCATCGAGGGGTACGGCGGACTGGTGTACCTGCGCTCGCGCGACCGGCGCTCGCTGGTGCTCTGCGTGGTGACCGGCGTCCCGCGGTCGCTGCTGAGGCCCTGGTGGCGGGTGCCGGTGGGCGGCACGCTGCCCATGGCCGAGGCGTACCGCCGGGGCGAGGGCCTGTGGCTGCCGGACGAGCGGGCGACGATGCTGCGCTTCCCCCAGTTCACCGCCGCGCTGCCGTACTCGTTCGCCTCGGCCCACCACCCCGTGCGGGTCGGCGGTGAGCCCGTGGGCGTCCTGGTGGTGCTGCGTTCGGCCGCCCGGGAGCCGGTGGGCGAGCAGACGGTGCGGGCCGCGCTGGGCGACGCCGGGCGGGACATGGAGGAGCGCCTGGCCGAGTTCGCCCGCCGGATGCCCGGCCGGACGGACCCGGACGCCGTGGCGTACGGGATCGAGTACGAGGACCAGCCGGTCAGCGTGCGGCTGCCCACACCGCCGGTCCGGGCCGTCCAGGTCGGGATGGTCGAGTGGGACCTGGACAGCGACCGGTGGGCCGGGGACGACGACGCGCTGAGCCTGCTGGGCGTCACCCGGGAGGACTTCGGCGGCACCATGGCGGAGGTCGAGTCCCGGGTGAGTCCGGACGACCTGTACGAGCTGCGGGCGACCCGGCGGGAGGCGGCGGCCACCGGGCAGGTCAGGGCCCGGCACTTCAGGGTGCTGGACGAGGCGGGCGGGGGCGGGCGGATCCGCTACCGGCCGGTCGAACTGTGGGGACACGTCGTGCCGGCGCAGAGCACCGCCCGGCTGCTGGTGGGTGCCCTCGTGGACGTGGCCGGCGGGGTCACCGCGGCCGAGGCCTCCGAGCGGCTGCCCGACGGGCTGTTCTCCCTGGACCAGGACGGCCGGGTCGTCTACGCCAACCGCCGTTGCCAGGAACTGCTGGGCTGCGAGCTGGAACACCTGCTCGGCCACCATCCGTGGGAGGTGCTCACCTGGCTCCGCGATCCGGCCTACGAGGACCACTACCGGGCGGCGATGCTGTCGCAGGAGCCGGTGTCGTACCTGGTGCACGACCCGGACGGCGTCTGGCTGGGGTTCGTGCTCTACCCCGGTGTGCACGGGCTGACCGGCCGCGTCTTCCGCACCGGCGCGCCCGCCGGCACCCGGCCCGGGTCGCCGGCCCGGTGGCCGGCGCCGGCCACCGGGGCCGCCGCGGCGGAGCCGGTCGCCACGGCCCGCGCGGGGGCCCTCTACCACGTCGTGCAGATGGCCAGCGTGCTCACCGAGGCGGTCACCGTCAGGGACGTGTGCCGGGCCGTCTCCGAGCAGCTGCTGCCCGCGTTCGGCGCCCATGAGATCGCCCTGTACACGGTGCGGGACAACCGGATGCACCTGCTGTGGGAGTCCGGCTACCCGGAAGGGTTCCTCGAGGCGTTCGAGGGGATCCCCCTCGACAGGCAGCTGCCCGGGGTGCACGCCCTGACCACCCGGCTCCCGCTCTTCTTCGAGTCGCCCGAGGAGCTGGTCGACGCCTACCCCGAGATCGTCCTGGACCGGATGTGCGCCTGGTCGTTCCTGCCGCTGATCGCCTCCGGACATCCGGTCGGCTCCTGCATCCTCGGCTGGGACGCGCCGCACCGGTTCACCCCCGAGGAGCGCAGCGCGCTGACCGCGCTGAGCGGACTGGCCGCCCAGGCGATGGAACGGGCCCGGCTGTACGACGCGGAGTCCGCCGTCGCGCGCGGACTGCAGGAGGGGCTGCTGCCGCACCGGCTGCCCGCCATCGAGGGGCTGCTCAGCACCGGCCGCTACCTGCCCGGCACCCAGGGCATGGCCATCGGCGGCGACTGGTACGACGTGATCAGGACGGAGCGCGGGGTGGCCCTGGTGATCGGTGACGTCGAGGGGCACAGCGTCGGCGCCGCGGCCGTCATGGGGCAGCTGCGCAGCGCGGTGCACGCCTTCGCCGCCAGCGGCCGGCCGCCGCAGGAGGTCATCACCCACACCAACCGGCTGCTGGCGGAGCTGGAGGCGGAGGTCTTCGCCACCTGCTGCTACATCGAGCTGGACCCGCGCACCGGCCGCGCCCTGGCGGTCCGGGCGGGTCACCCCCCGCCGCTGCTGCGCCGTCCGGACGGCCGTACCGAGGCCCTGGAGCTGGCCGGCGGCGTGATGCTCGGGGTGCATCCCGAGGCGGCCTACCCCGTCACGGCGCTCACCCTGCCGCCCGGCAGCGTCCTCGTGCTGTACACCGACGGGCTCGTCGAGTTGCCCGGCAGCGACATCGACACGGGCATCCGGGCGGTCCGCCGTCGTCTGGCCCGCAGCCGCACCGGCTCGGTGGAGCAGCTCGCCGACCGGCTGGTCAGGACCGCCCGCCGGACCGAGGACCGGCCGGACGACGTGGCGCTGCTGCTCACCGCGTACCGCTGGGAGGGCGGGCGCTGACCGCGGTCACGGGGGCGGGCGGCTCCGCCGGGTGCTCCGTTCACGGGCGTGCCTCCGGCCGTGGCCCGCGTCCGGCCCGGTCGGCCGTGACCGGCGGTCGTCTCGCGGCGGGTGTGCCCGCGGCGCGCAGCAGGAGGACGGTGATGTCGTCGGCGTGCTGGACGCCGCTGCTCGCGGGGGGCAGGAGGTGGTCGGCGAGGCGGTGCGGATCGGGGTCGTCGCCGGCGGCCAGGAGCTCGGCGAGGCGCCGGGTGGTCCGGGTGGCGTCGATGCCGGGGATCTCCACCAGCCCGTCGGTGTACAGGGCGAGGACGGCGCCCGGGGGCAGCGCGACGGTGGTGACCGGGTAACGGGCGTGCAGGTCGATGCCGAGGAGCGGCCCCGGCTCGACGGTCAGCACCTCGGCCCGGCCGGGTGCGCGCCGCAGCAGCGGCGGCACGTGTCCCGCGCTGGCGAGGGTCACCCGGTGGCGCGCCAGGTCGATGCGGGCGAAGAGGCAGGACGCCAGCAGTTCGGAGTCCAGGTCCGCCAGCAGCCGGTTGGTGCGGGCCAGCACCTCGTCAGGTGCCGCGCCCGCGGTCGCGTGCGCGTGGACGGCGGTGCGGATCTGGCCGGTGAGCGCGGCCGCGGTGACGCCGTGCCCCTCCACGTCCCCGATGACGGCGGCCGCGGTCGTGTCGTCGAGGCGCAGGACGTCGTAGAAGTCGCCGCCGACGTCGAGGCCGTGTCCGGCGGTCAGGGAGCGCGCGGCGACGTCCAGACCGGGCAGGACGGGCAGGGCGCGGGGCATCAGGGCCCGCTGCAGTTCGCGGACGAGGCGGTGCTGGGTGTCGTAGAGGCGGGCGCGGTCCAGGGCCTGGGCGATCAGACCGGCCAGGGAGGTCAGGACGGCGCGCTCGTCGGCGGTGAAGGGGTGCGGCCGGTCGTACGACAGGACGCAGCAGCCCACCGGCCGGCCCGAGATGACCAGGGGCAGGAAGGCCCAGGCCTCCTTGTCGCTCATCAGGGGCGCCTTCGGGTAGCGGGCGGCGATCTCGGCCCGGTCGGTGAAGAAGGCGGGGGTGCCACTGGCGAGGACGTCACCCGCGGGGGTGAGGCGCGTGTCCAGGGACAGGGCGTCGAGCCGTTCCACGACGTCGGCGTCGTAGCCGTGATGGCCGGTGATCTTCAGGCGGCCGGCGTCGGCGGCGGACAGCACCAGGCCCTGGGCACCGAAGGCGGGCAGGATCTGGTGCGCGATCAGCTCGACGACGTCCCGCACGGTCACCGTCTCGGTGAGCGCGGCGGCCAGGTGGACCAGCTGGTACAGACGTCCCGTGGGGGCGGGCGACGGACGCCGCGCGGCGACGGGCGGCGGGTCGTCCGCGACGTGCTCCGCGCGCGGGGTGACGCGGACGCTGATGCCGCTGGTGTCGGGGTAGAACTCGAAGACCAGCCAGTGGTCCGGCGGACGGCGGGCGGTGAAGGCCACCGGCGAACGGCTGACCACCGCCGTGCGGTAGTGGTCCTCGTAGACGGGGTCGCCCAGCCAGGCGAGGGCCTCCCAGGGGCGGGTGCCGAGGAGTCGCTCCGCCCCACGGCCGAGCAGCCGGGCGGCGGTGGTGCTGAGGTAGGTGATCCGGCCCTCCAGGTCCAGGGACACGGCCCCCTCGGGCAGGCGCTCGAGGTAGTCGGAGGCGGCCAGGTCCGTCTGCGCGGGGCGGGTCACGGCGTTCGGCGGGACGAGCCGCGGCCGGTCGGACAGGGGCGGTGGCTGGTCGGAGTCGTCCAGGAGGCGCGCGAGGTTCCGGACGCCGGTGGTGACGGCGTGCCGTTCGTGGGCGGTCGGCCGTCTCGGGCGGTCGGCGGGCCACATCAGGACGAGGCCGCCCCAGCGGCGGCGTGCCCCGGTCAGCGGGATCGCGGCCAGCGCGAAGGGGTAGGGCAGGACGGCGGCGGTCCGCGGATACCGCCGGGCCATCTCGTCCTGGCCGCCGATCCAGACCTGCCGGTCCTCGCGAACGGCGTCGGCGACGGGCACCGGGGCGGTCGGCGGCAGACGCTGCCACGGGGCGAAGAACTCCGCCGGCAGGCCGCACAGCCACACCAGGCGCAGCACGCCGGTCGCCCCCTCGGACAGGTAGAGCGCCCCGACCGAGGCACCGGTGCCCCGCACGGTGTCGGCCAGGGACGCCCCCAGGGCGTCGTCCAGCGACGCGGCGCTCAGGAGCGGCTCGTCGGTCCCGGCCATGGCGTCCTCCGGTCCGGTGACGGGAGGGCTGCCCGCCCGCCAGAGGGACTGCGTACGCGCCTGCTGTTCCACCAGAGGCGTACGCCGCTCTTACCCAGGACACCGGGACTGACGCACCACGCGGGCGCACGGTCTTCACGGTTTTCACACGCCGGGGTGATCGCGGTGGTCCCCGTCACGCGGCAGCGCGCGACGGACCCGCGGTGCCGCCGCGCACGGCGCGGGGCCCGCGCGGGAACGCCCCCTCCCGGCTCCGCCCACGACGGCGGGGCGGCCGGGGCCGCGCCGGCGCCGCCGGGGCGGCCTCAGAGGCAGTAGCGCACCAGCCACTCGTCCGGGTCGTAGGCGTGCCGGGCGGGGTCCGGCGCGGCGGCCGGGCGCTCCTCGACCGTGTCCTCCACCCGGACCGGTTCCGGCAGGCGTCCGAAACGGGCGTGGCGTGCGGCCGCCGCGTCCTCGTCCGTGTCACCGTTCCCGTGCACGCGTCCCGTCCCCCGGTCCATGACGGCTCCCCTCCCGGCCGGCGCTCCGTTCGGACCACACCGCGGCCTTCGCCCAGTGTCACACGGCGGTGCCCGAAAGCGCGGCTCCCGTCGCCGCCGCCCCGGCCCGGTGCGGCCGCCCCACCCGTTCACCGGCCCGGGATGCCCGCATGATCCCTCGTGTCTGTGATGGAGGGAGTGCCGGGAACCGCTCGGCCGGGCGGAGGGGATCGCACCCATGCCTTCCAGACACGACGACGAGGGGGCCGGGGGGAGACCGGGGGCGGGAGCGCTGCGGCGGCTGGGCGAGTGGTGCGCACGGCACTTCGTTATCGTCGTCGTGGCGTGGCTCGTGGTCCTGATGGCACTGCAGGTCGCGAACCGTTCCGTCGGCGGGGCCTGATCACCCGGTACCGGCAGGACGTCATGGACGGCGAGCATCCGGTGCGGGCGGCCGGCCACGCCACCGCCACCAGCGGGCGGGCCGTGCTCGTCTCCGGCTGCACGGTGATCATCGCGCTGGCGGGGCTGTCCGCGTCCGGCGTCTCGTTCATCGCCAAGCTCGGGCTGGCCGCCGCCGTCACCGTCGTCTCCGCCGTCGTCGGCGCGCTCACCCTGGTGCCGGCCCTGCTGGGCCTGATCGGCAAACGCATCGACCGCTACCGGGTGCGCCGGCCCGTGGCCGAGACCGACGCCGGGCCGGGCGCCGAGCCCCACGGCACCTGGCACCGGTACGCCCGGCGGGTGGAGCGCAGACCGTGGCGTTACCTGGCCGCGGGCGTCACCACGATCGCCGTCCTCGCCGTCCCGGTGTTCTCGATCCGGCTCGGCCACATCGGCGACGGCGCGGATCCCACCTCCTTCACGGACCGCCGCGCCTACGACCTGATGACCGACGCGTTCGGTCCCGGCTCCAACGGCCCGCTCACGATCGTCATCGACCAGTCCTCCGTACCCGAGTCCCAGCGCTCCGGCCTCGCCTCGCAGGCCCGCAAGACCCTGGACGGGGTCGGCGGCGCGGCCGCCGTCACCCCCCTGACGCCCACCCCGGGACGGCGACGTCCTGGTCGGCACGGTGTACCCGGCACAGTCCCCGCAGAGCGCCGCGACCACCGACCTGACGAACCGCCTGGTGGACGACACCCTGCCGGAGGCCGTGCGCGGCACGGACGCCGAGACGTACGTCACCGGGACGACGGCGGCGCAGGTCGACTTCCGCGACATCGTCGCCGGCCGGCTGCCGCTGATCATCGGCGTGGTGGTCGCCCTGGCCTTCCTGATCATCCTGGCGGTGTTCCGCGGTCTGCTGGCCGCCGTCAAGGCAGCCGTCCTCAACGTGCTGTCCATCACCGCCTCGTACGGAGTCGTCGTCGCCGTCTTCCAGTGGGGCTGGGGCGGGCCGGCGCTCGGGGTCTCCGGCACGGTGCCGATCGAGAGCTACGTGCCGATGATGATGTTCGCCGTCATCTTCGGGCTCAGCATGGACTACGAGATCTTCCTGCTCTCCCGCGTCCACGAGGCGTGGGTGCGCACCGGCGACGCCGAGGGCGCGGTCGCCCACGCGCTGGAGATCACCGCACGGGTCGTCACCTGTGCCGCGCTGATCATGGTGAGCGTGTTCGCGGCGTTCGTCGTCAGCGACAACGTCGTGGTCAAGATGCTGGGTCTGGGCCTGGCCGTCAGCGTCCTCATCGACGCCACCGTCGTGCGGCTGCTGATGGTGCCGGCCGTCATGACCCTGCTGGGTCCGCGCGCCTGGTGGACGCCGCGCCTGCTGGACAGGGCCATGCCGCACATCGACGCGGAGGGGGAGGGCACGCCGGCGTCTCCGGGCCGCACTCCGTCCTGAGGGCCGGGACCGCCGGGAAACGCGGGACGGCAGGGTCCCTGAGGGGCCCTGCCGCCGTTCACGTGCCGTGGCGGATCAGGCTCCGCGCCGCACGCTCCGCAGGACGAAGAACCCGAAGACCACCAGGACTCCGCCCAGCGCGGCCGGCCAGAGCTGGGCCCCGGTCTCGGCGAGGCTGCCGGTCCCGGCCTGCGCCTCGGTCCTGTCCTCGGTCCCGAGTTCGGGGAGACTGCCGGGCACCTCGGCGGCCTGGGCCTCCTGGCCGCCGTCGTCCCCGGCGTCCCGGCCGCCGTCCTGGCCGTCGGCGCCGGCGCCCTCGCCGTCCCCGGCCGGGGACGAGGCGTAGACATCGGGCTGCCCGGGCCGGGCGGTGCCGTTGTCGCCCGAGGGCTCCTCGGTGGCCGGGGTCTCGGCCGGGTTCTCGGTCGGCTTCTCCACCGGGTCCTCGGTCGGGTTCTCGGCCGGGGGCTCCGACGGCTGCTCCTGTCCGCCGTCGCCCTGGTCGCCGCCGTCGCCGGGCTTGTCGCCGCCCTGGTCGCCGCCGTCACCCTGGTCGCCGCCGTCCTGGCCCGGGTCGCCGGGCGTGGCCGTGGGCTCCTCCGGCTGCTCGGGCTGCTGCGGCTCCTCGCTCGGCTCCTCGCTCGGTTCGCCGCCGTCACCGTCGCCGTCGCCGCCGTCACCGTTGCCGCCGCCGGCGCCGGAACCGCAGGTGCGGCCCTCGTTGATGCAGTCGACCATCTCCCTCATCAGGTCCTCGTCGAAGACGTTGATGAAGTCGCCGTGGTCCGTGATCGGCTTGTGCAGCTGCTCCGGGAAGGAGTCCACCGCGAACAGCGGTGTCGTCCTGCCGCCGTCCTCGAGGCTCGGCGCGTCCACGTCGTAGACGATGCGCTGGACCAGCTGCGGCACGGCCCGGAAACCGGACGGGCAGTTGCCGGCGGCGTCCGTGAACGCCATGTGCGTACGGTGGTTGGCGCTGTCGGTGTTGCGGCCGTCCCAGCAGCTCTGGAACTTGAACGTCCGCACGACGTCACTGCCCTGCGGGCACAGCGGGTACTTGTCCTTCAGCTGCCGGTCCTCGAAACCGGTGCAGCTCCACGACGCGTTGGCGTTGGCGGGGCCGTTGACGAACGACTTGGCGTCGCCGGTGATGATGCGCAGCAACCGGGGCATGGCGGTGACCTCGCCCTGCGGGTTGCCCACGAAGGTCAGCGTGACCTCCTTGGGCGTGACGATCTCACCGACGTTGCCCTCGATGCCGCCGCCCGGGGAGTCGGCGTCCTGCTCCTGGGTCCCGTTCTGCAGGCGCAGCACCGGCCAGTAGTACGACGACTTGTCGCCCTGGTCCTCGCAGCTCGTGTCCGCCTTCGCCAGTTCCTCGTCGCTGGAGAAGGCGTTGGTGGCCTGGTTGCCGATGTAGTCGTGGAAGTGGTGGGCGCCGTTGCTGACACCCGGGGCGGCGATCACGTTGTCCGAGTTGAACAGGCCGTTCTCGTTGACGCCGCACTCGCTGGTGAAGGTGCCGCGGGAGGCCTTCTCCGTCTGCTCCGGCGCGGAGGCGCCGGGCTGGACGCTCTTGATGTCGACGTAGTCACCGGCGACGGGACCGTTGCCGGCCTGACCGCCGTTTCCGCCCTGCCCCTGGCCCTGCTGGTCCTGGCCCTGCTGGTCCTGGCCGTCGCCTCCGTCGCCCGCCTGCTCGCCCCCGTTGCCGTCGCCTTCCTGCCCGGCGTCCTGCTGCGCGGGGGCGTTGCCGGACTCCCGCACGGCGCAGGCGGCGAGTCCCTCCAGGCCCTCGGGCCTGTCGCCCACCCGGTCGACGGCGGTCGCGATGCGAGCGAGGGTCGCGGAACGCTTCTCCTCGAGCGGCCCGGCTATCGCGTTGTCCGCGAAACCCGGGTCCTGCCGAAGGGCGTCGGCCGACTCCCCGAGCCGTTTGTAGGCATCGGCGATCTGCGCGTCCAGCGCGGCGAGTTCCTTGTCCACCTCCGCCCGCGCCTCCTGGGGCACCGACGCCAGCTGGGCGGCCGTGGCCACGTCCGGGCAGTCGATCGTGGCGCCCGAGAGGACCTGCGCCTGACCGGCGCCCGTCCCGCCCTCCTCGGTCGCGGAAGCGTAGACGTTGGCCGCCATCATCCCGCCTCCGCCCAGGATCAGGGCGAAGGCGGCAAGAGTCGCGCGCTGTTTGGGGCGTCTGCGTGTGTTGCGTGCCAAGGCAGTACTCCTACGCTTCTGTCGTGGGGGGTCGGCATGGATTTCCCACGCCCCATACGCAGGCGGACCGCCGTGTGTTCAAACGCCTCACGGTCTCCTCGCGGAATCCCGGAGAACGAGACCCCCGGACACCGAGGTCCCCGCCGGACGGGCCCGTCCGGCGGGGACCTCGGGACGTGACGGCGAAGTGGCGCCGGGTCAGCCGAAGTTCACGTCACTGCACAGGAAGTACGTCTGGTCCATGTGCGAGGCCTGCCAGATCGTGTAGACGACGTGGCGGCCGCTGCGGCCGGACGTGCTCACCGGGATCGAGTAGTTCTGGCCGGGGGCGTACGCGCCGGTGCGGGCCACCAGCTGGAGGTCGTCCCAGCCCAGCGGCTGGGTGGCGGGGTCGAAGCCCTGCCGGGTGACGTAGACGAGGAAGTAGTCCGCGCCGTGGCTGGCCTGGTCGTACAGCTTCACGGTGAAGTTGTTGCCCACGTTCGTCGTCCTCCAGGGGCCCGCCGCGTCCAGGGAGTTGTAGCGCCCGCCCTCGGTGCGCCCGCCGCTGCACAGCTGGCCGTCGGGGACGGCGGCCTGGAAGTTGCCGCCGGAGCCGTTGCGGTAGAGGCCGTTCCAGTTCCACATGGCGTTGGGGTCGTCCTGCCACGCCTGCCAGCACATGGGGTCCTGCTGGGCCATCGCCGGGTTCTGGAAGTCGCTCCCCCAGCGCTGCCAGCAGCCGTAGTTGCGGGAGGCGGGGTCGATCACCGAGCCGTGGGCGACGGCGGTGCCGCTCCAGGGGATCAGACAGAGCAGCGAGGCGACGACGACGCTCAGCGTGAGGGTCAGACGGGACCGGAGCGCCACAGCTAAGTCATGGACACGCCAAATCACGGGTTCCTTCTTTCCGGTGCGGGGGTTGTGGGGGGTGGGCGCACGAGGCCCGTGGGCAGCACATGGGAGCGCTCCCAACGCACAGGCTGCGCCCGTCGGGACGGAGCGGCAACATCCGTTCGCGCCACTTCCGCACGGGCCGTGGCGCGTTCGATTCGTTCGACGGGACGGGGAGCCGTCCGTCAGAGCCGGTCGAGGTCCCCCGTGGTGCGCCCGAGGCAGGCGACCGAATCGTCCAGCGGCGCGTCGATCTCGTGGAATCCCATGCGGTCGTAGAAGGCCCGGGCGGGCTTGTTGGCCGTCGCCATGACGAGGTGGACGGACGGCACTCCCCCGTCCCGCAGGGCCGTGAGGAACCTCCGCATCAGCTCCCGGCCGTGACCGCGCCCCTGCCACTCGGGCAGCAGGTCGATGTGCAGGTGCGCCGGATAGGCGGCCAGTTCCGGGACCACCATCCGCTCGGGGTGGTGCAGCAGCCGGGCGATCGCCTCGTCCGGGGTGTCCGGCGGCCCGGACGGCTCGGGGTGGCGGTCGGCGACCAGGGGCAGCCACACGGTGCGGAAGGCCTCGGCGAAACGGGGGGTGTCGGCGGTGCCGAGGATGTACCCGACCGCCCGGCCCCGTCCGTCGTCCAGGACGAAGGCCAGCTCCGGCTCGAGATGGACGTAGGGGGCCGCGAAGGTGGCGGGGAAGATGTCGGGGTCACGGTAGAAGGGGCGGCTGTCCCCGCCGTTGTGCGCGGTGCGGATGCAGATGTCGTCGAGGGCCGGCCGGTCGCCGGGGCGGTACGGGCGGATCACGGGAGACGCGTTCATGTCCGGGATCCTGCCCTCTTTGGGAGCGCTCCCACAACCCCGCGGCGGGAGCCGCCCCCGCTCGCGGCTTAACGCGCCGTTCCCTGGTTACCCGGCGGCCATGAAGCTGCATATTCCCGGGCGGAACGGCCGGCCCGACGGCACGTCCGCGACGAACGAGCCCGAGCCGGGGCCCCCGGCCGAGCGCACGGCGGAGGAACCCGGACCGAGCGACGAGGTGGAACGGGCCGCGCCGGACTCCCCCGTCGAGCTGCCGAAGCGGTCATGGGGCGCGGCGCTGAAGGGCAGTCTGCGCGAGTTCCAGGACGACGAGCTGACCGACCGGGCCGCCGCGCTCACGTACTACGGCGTGCTGTCGCTGTTCCCGGCGCTGCTGGTGCTGGTCTCGCTGCTGGGCGTCGCCGGCAAGTCGGCCACGGACAAGGTGATGGAGAACGTCCAGCAGCTCGCCCCCGGGGCGGTCCGCGACATCATCACCCGGGCGGTCGAGCAACTGCAGGGCAACTCGGGTGTCGGTTCGATCATGGCGATCGTCGGCCTGGTCCTGGCGGTGTGGTCGGCCTCCGGCTACGTGGCGGCGTTCATCCGCTCGGCGAACGCGGTCTACGACATGCCCGAGGGGCGCCCGGTGTGGAAGGTGCTGCCGGTGCGGGTCGGCATGACGGTGGTGCTGATGGTGCTGGCCGTGGTCAGTGCGCTCATCGTGGTCTTCACCGGTGGCCTCGCCCGCCGGGCGGGCGACGCCCTCGGCCTGGGCGACACCGCGGTGATGGTGTGGTCCATCGCCAAGTGGCCGGTGCTGGTCGTGCTGGTGACGATGATGATCGCACTGCTGTACTGGGCGGCCCCGAACACCAAGATCCGGGGGTTCCGCTGGATCACCCCGGGCAGTTTCCTGGCCCTGGTGATCTGGCTGATCGCCTCCGCCGGGTTCGCGTTCTACGTGGCCAACTTCGCCTCGTACAACAAGACGTACGGCACGATGGCCGGTGTCATCGTGTTCCTGGTCTGGCTGTGGATCACCAATCTGGCGATCCTGCTGGGGCTGGAGTTCGACGCGGAGGTCGCCCGGCAGCGGGCCATCGCCGGCGGTCATCCGCCCGAGGCCGAGCCGTACACCCAGCCGCGCGACACCCGGGCCTGGGACGAACAGGACCGGCGCCGGATGGACGAGACCTGACGGACCCCGCGCGTCCTCACTCCATCAGGCCGGCGGCGAGCGTGGCACCCAGTTCCCAGCACCGCTCGACGTCGGCCTTCTGCGGTGCGCCGGTGACCTTCACGGGATCAGCGGCGCGGCGCCAGCCGAGACCCGTGGTGATGGAGTCGATGCCCCGCACCGCCCCGGTGACGTCGTTCCCGCCGTGCACGTAGAAACCGAAGGGCCGGCCGCGGGTGGTGTCCAGGCACGGGTAGTAGACCTGGTCGAAGAAGTGCTTGAGCGCGCCCGCCATGTAGCCGAGGTTGGCCGGGGTGCCCAGGAGGTAGCCGTCGGCCTCCAGGACGTCGGTGGCGGTGGCGGACAGGGCCGCCCGCCGCACCACCCGGACGCCCTCGATCTCCGGGGCCGTGGCACCGGAGAGGACGGCTTCGAACATCGCCTGGCAGTGGGGCGAGGGCGTGTGGTGGACGATCAGCAGGGTCGGCACACCCCGACCCTGCCGTGTCCGTCCCCGCGGCCGCAAGCCGGTCCGGGTCCGCGCCGTCCCCGGCGCTCCGTTGTGACGGCGGCCCGGGGATGGCACGATGCCCCGCATCGGAACGTGGAGACGGGGTGGGTCGTGGTCGACGGGGTTCGCATGTCACCGGCAGCGACGGTGTTCGACGCGCTGGGCGGCGAGTACGAGAAGGCGTTCGCCTCCTCCGCCGCCCACCGGGCGTCGCTGGAGTGGCTGCTGGAGCGGCTCGGGCCCGGCAGCAGGGTGCTGGACGTGGGCAGCGGGACGGGACGTCCCACGGCCGCCGCGCTCGCCGGGGCCGGTCACCGGGTGCTGGGCGTCGACGTCTCCCCGGTGATGGTGGAGATCGCCTCCCGGCAGGTGCCCGAGGGTGAGTTCCGGTGCGCCGACATCCGCACGACGGCGCTCGAGGACGAGGCGTTCGACGCGGTCTGCGTGTACTTCTCGCTGCTCCAGATGTCGCGTGCGGAGCAGGCCGGTCTCGTCCGCCGGCTGGCCCGGGCGCTGCGGCCGGGCGGGTTCCTCGTGCTGGCCACCGTGCCGCTGGACGTCGAGGACTTCGACGGCGTGTTCATGGGGCAGGCCGTGCGGGTCACCAGTTTCGCCGCCCAGGACGTCACCGCGCTGGTGCGCGGGGCGGGGCTGACGGTGCTGTCGGAGAGGAGCGTGATGTTCACCCCCACCCATCCCGACGCCCGGCCGGAACCCCAGATCTTCCTGCACTGCCGCCGGGAGAGGGCGGAGCCGGCCGGCTGACGGTCCGGGCGGGGACGGCCGGTGCGCCGCAATTTCCGTGACTGATCGGCGCGAAAGCCGGTACCCGTACTTCCGTCCCCATCGGAAAGCGAGGTACCTGATCCATGTCGCAGGTAGAGGAATCGATCGAGGTCGGCGTCCCCGTCCACACCGCCTACAACCAGTGGACCCAGTTCGAGAGCTTCCCGGAGTTCATGGACGGCGTCGAGCGCATCGAGCAGCGCACCGACACGCTCACCCACTGGGTGACGAAGATCGGAGGCGTGGAGCGGGAGTTCGACGCCGAGATCACCGAGCAGATCCCGGACGAGCGCGTCGCGTGGACCACGGTGGACGGCGAGGCGAAGCAGGCCGGCGTGGTCACCTTCCACCGTCTGGACGACACCAGGACCAAGGTGATGCTGCAGATGGACTACGACCCCGAGGGGCTGGCCGAGACCGTCGGCGACAAGCTCGGCTTCGTCAAGCGGCAGGCCACCGGGGACCTCAAGCGGTTCAAGGAGTTCATCGAGCACCGCGGCCGGGAGACCGGCGCCTGGCGCGGCGCGGTCTGACCCGCCGGGGTCGGTCCCCCTCCCCTGCGCGACACGCGCGCCCGCGCGGCCCCCGGCCCTCCGGCCGGGGGCCGCGGCGTCGTCACGGCACCGGCCCGCCCCGCGCGGGCCGTCGTGGCCTCAGCCCGTCATCCGCTTCCGCCACGACGGCTCGACCAGCCGCCACTCGGCCTCCCACTCCCCCAGGCGCCGCCGCTGCAGCCCGCCTCGGACGAGCCGTCCGCCGAGCAGTCCCAGTCCGGCGGCGGCGACACCGATCGTGACGCCGGCCATGACGATCTGGAACCGCGCCTCCGCGCCCGTGGGCGGCGGGGAGACCAGCCGGCCCGCGGGGTCCGTCCACACGGTGACCGCGGTACCCGCCTCGTTCCCCGGTTCGACCTCCGTCCGGCCCGTGCGGCCGGTGCCGTCCGGGGCGGTCCACCGCACCGGGGCCCACACGCCGCCGTCCCCGTTCTCGGAGACGGCCGCGGGCGGCGTGCGGGCGGAGTCCTCGGTCAGCACGGCCGGGACCGCGCGGGTCCGGTCCCGGCGCTCGGCGAGCGCCCCGTCCACGGCCCCGGCCGCCGCCAGGCCGGCGAGCACCGCGCCCGTCAGGGCGAGCACCAGGGCGGCGAGCAGGACCCAGGCCTCGACCAGGTCGCTGCGGCGCCGCAGCGGGTTCCTCCGCCAGCGCCACAGCCGCACCCTGCGGACCCCCGCCCCGTGCGTCCTCGCCATGGGACGTCACCTCCTCGCGCACGCTCCGGACACCGCGGCGGACCGGGGGCCGGCCGGTCCGCCGGGGCCACGGCGTCACTTCTCCAGGGTGGACCCTCGCCGCCCCGTCGGCACGGGCCGGACGGTCCCGTTCCGCGGCGCGGCGCGGGCCCGTCGGGCGGAGGGCCGCAAGGCCCCGTCAGGCCGTCGGGTGCACGGGGACGACCTCGTGCTGCGGAACGCCGAGGACGACCTTGAGCGCACCGGTCTCGGCGGCGTTGCCGAAGACGTCGTACGCCTCCTGCATGTGGTCGAGCGGGAACGTGTGGGTGACCATGCGCCCAGTGGGCAGCCGGCCTGCGGCCGCCATCCGCAGCAGGGTGGGCGTGGAGCGGGTGTCGACCAGCCCCGTGGTGACGGTGACGTTCCTGCTCCACAGGTCCTCCAGGTGCAGCGTGGCGGGGCCGCCGTGCACGCCGACGTTGGCCAGGTGCCCGCCGGGCCGCACCATGCGGGTGCACATCTCGAAGGTCTCCGGCACGCCGACCGCCTCGACGACCACGTCCGCGCCGAGGCCGCCGGTGAGGTCCGCGACCAGCTGCTCGGGGGCCTCGCCCGCGTCGGCCACGGCCTCGGCGCCGAACGCCCTGGCCGCCTCCAGCCGGGGCGCGGCCAGGTCCACGGCGATGACGCGCTCGGGTGAGAACAGCCGGGCGGTGGCGATCGTGGCGAGCCCGATCGGCCCGGCGCCCACCACGACGACGGTGTCGCCGGGACGCACCCGCCCGTTGAGCACGCCCACCTCGTAGGCGGTGGGGAAGATGTCGGCCAGCAGCACGGCGTCCTCGTTCGTGAGCGTGCCGGGCACCGCGTGCACCGAGAGGTCGGCGTACGGGACGCGGACGTACTCGGCCTGGGTGCCGTCGATCAGGTGGCCGAGGACCCAGCCCCCGCCGTCCAGGCACTGGCCGTACACGCCCTCGCGGCAGTGGCGGCAGCGCCCGCAGGCGGAGATGCAGGAGACCAGCACCCGGTCCCCGGGACGCACGGTGCGGACGTCGCCCCCGGTCTCGACGATCTCGCCGACCGCCTCGTGCCCCAGGACGGTGCCCGGGCGGACCTCGGGGACGTCGCCCTTGAGGATGTGCAGGTCCGTCCCGCAGATGGTGACGGCGTCGACCCGCACGATCGCGTCGGTGGGTTCCTTGACGGCCGGGTCGGGGACCTCCTCCCAGGCGGACTGCCCGGGACCGTGGAAGACGTAGCCCTTCATGCCGATCCTCACCCCATTCTGCTCTGCGGCGGGCTTCGGCGCCGGGCGCGCCCGGCGCCCGCCGGTGTCCGCGGCGCCCCGGGGGTGCCGGGGCTGCCGCCCTGCTCTTCCAGTCTGGGGGCGCAGGCCGGGATCCGCCGGGGCCGCGGGGCAGCGACCGGGGCGCGGGGTCCCGCTACCGCCGGAGCACCCGGGTGAGCGCGCCGTCGGGGCGGAACCGGTGATCCCCTGGGGGTCACCGGCCCGGGGCTGGTACCTGCGGCTGGACCCGGTGCGGCGGACGCTGTGGCCGACGCTGCGCGGCGGCACCCCGTGGGAGGGGGTCCAGCGGCGGGCGGTCGCCGCGCCGCCCGGCGCGGACCGGGCCGCCGTCACCCGGGGCGGCCACGGCGAGGTGCACCTGGCCGACGCGCGGTCGGGCCGCGAGGCGGCCCGCCTGCGGCCGGCCGCCGGACCGGGGCACGGCGGCCACATCGTGCCGCGCAGCCGGTCCGACGGCGCCGGGGGCGATCCGGTGGGCCGGTGACGGGCGGTGCGCGGACGCCGCCGCGGACACCGTCACGCCACCGGTCGCGCGATGCCGCTGTGCATCAGGTGGCGGGTCTGCCGCGCGGAGTCGCCGAGGCGCAGGGCGAGCCGGGACGCCGCGCCGTACAGGTGCCGTACCGGCTCCAGGCGCTCCAGGCGCGGCGCGAGGGCCGACAGGGCGATGGCCAGGGCCACGCCGGCCCAGGCGAGGGGCCCGAGCGGGGTGCAGCCGAAGAAGTGGCTGACGCCGGGGGTCTGCACGAGGGCGGCGAGCACGGCGGCGGAGCCCAGCGCCGTCACCCACACCAGGGGGCTGTGGCGGCGGCCGGAGAGGGTCTGCACGAGCTGCGCGCCGACCACGCCGCACAGGGCCATCGTGGTGGAGCGGCGTTCGGTGCCGGGGGTGAGACGGCCGATCAGGTAGGCGGTGACCGCACCGAGGCAGGTGGTCACGCCCCGGCGCCGGATGGCGCGCAGCAGGGGTGCGCCGAGGACGTCGAGCCCCATCGGGCCGGTCTCGGCGTGCGCCGCCGTGGAGGGGTCGTCGCTCGGTGTCACCGCCACCGCCATGGCCGGGAACATGTCGGTGAGCAGGTTGACCAGCAGCAGCTGACGGGTCGACAGCGGCGAGGAGCCCGCCAGCAGGGTGCCCAGCACGCTGAAGCCGACCTCGCCGGCGTTGCCGCCGATGAGGATGCTCACCGCGTCGGCGACGCTGCGCCACAGGGCGCGGCCCTCGCCGACGGCGTCCACCAGGACGGACAGGTCACCGGTGGTGAGCACGATGTCGGCGGCGTTGCGGGCGGCGGCCGAGCCGCGGGCCTCGATGCCGACGCCGACGTCGGCGGCGCGGATCGCGGCGGCGTCGTTGGCGCCGTCGCCGGCCATCGCCACCACCCGGCCGGCCTGCTGCAGGGCCTCCACGACGTGCAGCTTCTGTTCGGGCGCGACCCGGGCGACGACGGCGGCGCCGTGCAGGGCGCGGACCCGGTCGCGCCGTCCCATGGCGACGAGCTCGTCCCCGGTGACCACCTCGGTGTCCTCCGGCCAGCCCAGCTGCACGGCGATGGCGCGGGCGGTCTCCGGGTGGTCGCCGGTGAGCATGACGGGCAGGATGCCGGAGCGGCGCAGCTCCGCGAGCAGCGCCTGCGAGGTGTCGCGCGGGACGTCGGCCAGGGCGACCAGCCCGGCGAACTCCAGGTCCGCGAGGCCGGCGTCGAGTTCGGCGGCGGCGTCGGCCGTCCGGCAGGGGCGGTGGGCGACGGCGAGGACGCGCAGTCCCCGCCCCGCGAGGTCGTGGGCCGTCTCGGTGGCGTGGTCGGGGAGGTCCCGGCAGGCGGGGAGCACCGTTTCGGGGGCGCCCTTGACGACGAGGAGCCCGCCGGTGTCCGCGGCGTCCCGTCCGACCGCCGCCGCGTAGCCCCGGCTGGCCTCGAAGGGGAGTTCGCCGTCGGCGGTCCAGGAGTCGTCGGGCGGGGCGACGTCGAGGACCGCCTCGTCGGTGGCGTGCGCGATCCGGCGCCCCTCGCCCGTCTCCTCCTGCGGACAGGCCCGCGCGGCCAGCCGCACGACCGTCACGGCCCGCTCGGTGTCCGGGGCGAGCACGGTGCCGTCGGGGGTGGCCACCTTGACCAGGCGGAGCCGGTTCTCGGTGAGGGTGCCGGTCTTGTCGAAGCAGACGGTGTCGACCCGGCCGAGCGCCTCCAGGGTGCGGGGGGTGCGGACCAGGACGCCGCGCCGGGACAGCCGGCGGGCGGCCGCCATCTGGGCGACGGTCGCGACGAGCGGCAGGCCCTCGGGGACCGCGGCGACGGCCACGGCGACACCGCCGCTGACGGCCCGCCGGATCGGGCTGCCGCGCAGCAGGGACAGCCCGGTCACCAGCGCGCCGCCGGTGAGGGTCACCGGCAGGGCCTTGCGGGTCAGTTCCTGCAGCCGTGCCTGGACGCCGGCGGGCGGCGGGGTGCGGGCGGCCAGGGCGACGGCCCGGCCCGCCTCGGTGCGGTCGCCGGTGTCCACCACGAGGGCGACGGCCCGGCCGGCCACGACGGTGGTGCCCTCGAAGACCATGCAGGTCCGCTGGGCCACCGGCGCGCCGGGGGTCGGCTCGAGGGCCTTGGTCACCGGCAGCGACTCGCCGGTGAGCGCCGACTCGTCGACCTCCAGCCCGTCCGCCTCCAGCAGCCGCGCGTCCGCCGGTACGACGTCGCCGGCGCCGAGGCTGATCCGGTCCCCCGGCCGCAGCCGGGCCGCGTCGACGGTGACCGTGTTCCGGTGGCTGTCCTGCCGGCGCGCCTTGGGCTGCTGCCGGGCGGCCAGCCGGGCCAGCGCGCGTTCCGCGCGCAGCCGCTGCAGGCCCCCCGCCACCGCGTTGAGGTCCATGGCGCCGACCACGAGCAGCGCGTCGACGAGCGAGCCGAGCAGGGCCGAGGCGACCGCGCCGGTGGCCAGGACGGGCGTGAGGGGGTCGTCGAGTTCCCGGCGGACGGCGCCGGCCGCCTCCCAGGTCCAGCGGGCGGGGGCCGCCGCGGGCGTGCGGGTGAGCCGTGCCGCCCGCTGCCACGCCTGGTCGGCGAACAGGGCGAGCCCGCTGGGTTCGGCGTCGGTGCGGGGGGTGCTGAGCAGGTCGCGGGCCTCGTGCGGTTCCAGGGCGTGCCAGGGCACGTGCAGCCGGGGTTCGGGCGGCGTGGCGGTGGCCACGCGCGCGGCCGCGGTCACGCCGGCGAGCAGGGCGCCGACCGCCGCGATGTTCACCGGGGCGTGCCGGGTGAGCCGCCGCCACAGACGCCCCCCGGGCGTGCCGCCGCGGGCCACCATGAGTCCGGACAGGGCGGCGCCCGCCCGGGCCAGCGTCTGCGAGCGGCGGCCCACCTGGCGTGCCGCCGGAATCGCGGTCAGCAGGCGCCACACGTCCCCGAGTCCGTTCGGGGCGAGCGCGTCGGCGCCCCAGGCGACGGCCGAGCGCTCGTCGGTGAGGGCGATGGCCATGTCGGCGGCGGGCAGTCCGTCCGCCACGTCGGCGTTCCCGTCCGCGCCCACGCGGGCGACGCTCACCACGATGTGCCCGTCGTTCTGCAGGGCCCGTACGACGTCGCGGAACGGCAGGTCGGCCGGGGCGACCTCGTCGGCCAGGCGGGTGATGTCCTTCAGGTCGGAGCCGCCCGTGATCACCACGTGCAGTCCCGCCCTGCGGGCCGCGTCGAGGACGGCTTCGGCGCAGGGGTCGACCGGGTCGTCGAACACCACGGACGCGCCGTCGGGGGCGGCGCCGCCGTGCGCGTGGCTGCGCAGGGCGTCGGCGTGCAGCACGAGGGAGTCGGCGATCTCCAGGTGCCGCAGCCTCTCCCTGCTGCGCACGAGGACGCCGGAGCGGGCGAGGTGGGTGCCGAGGGCCGCGTTGAAGGCGGCCGGGCCGTACCGCGCGGCCTTGGGCGATCCGGCGAGGACGGCTTCGGCGGCCTCCCCCGTGTCGTGGGTGACGAGGAGCGCGGCGACGGCGCCCGCGACGCTGCCGGTGCCCGCGTGGGCCGCGTAGGCCTGGGCGGGCGTCACCCGCAGCGGCGGACGGGTTTCCGTGGGGCAGGGGATGCTGGTGCGCCGTTCGAGGCAGATGTCGTCGTGCAGGGCCTCGAAGGCGGCGGTCCTGGCCACCGCCTCGGTCAGCTGGCCGGTGCGCAGCACTCCGTCGAGCGCCAGGGACACCGGGGACTGTCCGGCGCCGTGCGCGGCGGCGTTGGCGGCGGCCAGGACCAGTTCCATGCCGCTGCGGCCGAGCCGCCCGCGCAGCAGGGCGCGGAAGCGGGGGTTCTCACGCAGCAGGGTGACGCCGGCGGTGACCGCCTTGGGGCTGCGCGGCAGGCGCAGCGACCGGGCGGTCAGGGCGCCGGCCGCCCCGGCCGCGTCCAGCAGCAGCGCGGCGGCGGCGACCCGCACCTCGCGGGGGTCGCCGGGGTGGGCGGCCTCGTCCTCGCCCTCCTCCGGGTCGGCGTCCTCGCTCAGCCCGAGGCGGGTGGCGAGCGCGACGGCCCGCTCGGTCACGCGGTCGCCCGCCGCGTCCGTCACCGCGGTCACCACCAGACGGGACAGCCCCTCGTCCCAGTACGCCGTCAGGACGTCCGGGTGGTCGAGCAGTTCGGCGGCGACCTTGCGGGCGAGCGGCCCGACGGCGCCGTCGGGGTGGCGCAGGGCCAGGTGGACGCGGTGTCCGGCCCGCCAGTGCCGGTCGCCGCTCAGCGCGTTGCGGGCGACGTGGCGGACGCGGCGCGTCGTGTCGTGGACGGACGTCATGCCCTGGGCGGTGGAGCGGGCCGCGCCCGCGGCGGCTCCCGCCACGGCCCCGGCGAGAGGGGCGACGTCGAAACGTATGAGCATCGGAGGCTGTCCCGTGTTCCCGGCTCAGCCGGTGTGCCGGTCGTCGTGCGGCCGCCCCTGCGCGCCGCCCGGCTGGTGGGCGGCGGGCGGACCGTGGTGCGTGGTGGCCTCGGCGACCTGCCTGAGCGCCGACGCCGTGGCCGTGTCGCCCACCTTGGCGGGCTGTTCCTGCACGTGCTGCTCCGCCGGTTCGTGCCGGTGGCCGGAGGGGGTCAGCCGGTCGCCGGGGCCGCGGTCGGCGAGCGACTCGGAGGCGGGTTCCGGCTCCCCTCCGGTCCGGGCGGGGGCACCTCGCCGCTCGTCGACGGCGGCCGGTGCGCCGCCGTCCGGGGACCGCGTGCCCTCCGGACGCGGTCCGGGGCGCGGCTGGGTGAGCCAGGCGACGGCCGCGCCGGTCAGCGCCACCGGCCACTCGACGACACCCGCCACACCGAGCACGCCGGCTCCCGTGTAGACGGCCATCCGGCGCCCGCGCGGGGACACGGCGCCGATCGCGTCCAGGGCGCCGCCGGCCACCCTGCCCACCTGCTCCGCACCCGGCAGATGCCGCAGTCCCGAGGCGACGGCCCGCAGCGGCTGCGGAAGATCCGACGAACGAGATGTGTTCTGATCCATGTCGACCTCCACCGGCGCGTCACCCAGGGTCGTTCTTCACGTTCCCTGCCTTTTGTCCCATATTCAGTCGTGGCCGGTTGTGGCGCTTTTCTTGTACCCCCTGTGGTGGTCCGCGCGTCCCGCGGCGGTCCCCGCGCGGTGCGGCGGCGGGCGGTTCGCACGCCGTGCCCGTCCGTCCGTGTCGGAGCGGGCGCGCCGGGTACTCAATGCGGCACACAGGACCGTCCCGGGCAGGACACCGGGCGGCGGCCGTGCGGAGTGCGGCCGGTGAAGGCATCGGGGAAGGAGTGGTCATGACGGAGAACGGTGAGGACGCCACGCTCGTCCGGCGCCCGGGGACCCCGGACCTCCGTCTGGCCACGGGCGCCCCGGGACAGGTGTCCCCGGCCGCCGCGGCCCGGTACGACGGACGGTCCGAGGAAGGGGAACCCGACCTGCCCCGCGACCGCAACCAGGCCATCCTGGAGGCGGCCAAGCAGGTCGGCGCGGTGCTGAAGCGGGCCGGCCACCACTTCGCGCTGGCCGGCAGCGTCGCCGTCCACGCCCACGGCGGGAGCGGCAACCTCCAGCACGACGTCGACTTCTGCGTCCGCCCCGAGGACGCCGAGCCCGTGGCCGCCACGCTGCGCGAGGCCGGGCTGACGGTCTACACCCCGCCGGAGGACTGGCTGATCAAGGCCACGTGCTTCGGCCAGGACGTCGACATCATCTTCGAGCTGGCACACCGGCCCGTCTCCCTGGAGATGCTCGACCGGGCGGAGGAGCTCTCGGTGGAGTCGGTGCGCATGCCGGTCCTGGCGCCCACCGATCTGCTGTGGAGCCTGATGGCCGCCTTCTCGGAGCACCACTGCGACTTCGGTGCGGTGCTGCCCATCGCCCGCGCCCTGCGCGAGAAGGTCGACTGGGAGCGGGTGCGGCACGACTGCGGCGACGAGCCCATGCCCGCCGCCTTCTTCTTCCTCCTGGAACGCCTGAACGTCATCTGACACGTCCGCGGAAGGAACATCATGAAAGCCCACGACGCCGCATCCGCAGGCGGCACGCCGGCGGCGCGGAGCCCGGAGTACCGCGTCGCCCATCTCCAGGACCGTCTCGCCTCCGGCGAGCTCGGCGAACTCGGCGTGCGCATCGAGGTCCGCGGCGAGTCCGTGCTGGTCACCGGGACCGTTCCCTCGGCCCAGTGCCGCGAGGACGTCCTGGGCACCGTGCGCGAGGAGCTCAGCGGGCTCGAGGTGCACTGCGACATCGTGGTCAGCGAGACCTCGTCCCCCGATCACGCGGAGGAGCTGTCATGATCCGGATCGCCGCCGTCGGGGACATCCACATGGCGCCCGAGACCAAGGGGGCGCTGCGCCCCGCGTTCGAGACCCTGCCCGAGTGCGCCGACCTCCTGCTGCTGGCCGGGGACCTCACCCGGCACGGCACGCCCGAGGAGGCCCGCGTGGTGGCCGACGAGATCCAGGGGCTCGGGGTCCCGGTGGTCGCCGTGCTCGGCAACCACGACCACCACGACGGCCGGCCGGACGAGGTCACGGCCCTCCTGCGGGACGCCGGCGCCCACGTCCTGGAAGGGGAGGGGACGGTCGTGGACGGCGGGGACGTCCGGATCGGGGTGGCCGGCACCAAGGGGTTCGGCGGCGGGTTCGCCGGGCGCTGCGCCGGGGAGTTCGGCGAACCGGTGATGAAGGAGTTCGTCCAGCACTCGCGCCGGTGCGCCGACGGCCTGCGGACCTCCCTGGAGCGGCTGGGGAAGGAGGGCTGCGACGTGCGGATCGCCCTCACCCACTACTCCCCCGTGCCGGAGACCCTGGCCGGGGAGCCCCTGGAGATCTATCCGTTCCTCGGCAGCTACCTGCTGGCCGAGGCGATCGACACGGCCGGTGCCGACCTCGCCGTGCACGGGCACGCGCACGCCGGCACGGAGCACGGCATGACCACCGGGGGCGTCAGGGTGCGCAACGTCGCCCAGCCGGTCATCGGCCGCGCCTTCCACGTCTACCACCTGCCGGTCCCGGAACGGGCGCGCACCGGCGCCGGCGCGCGGGTGACGACCGGCTAGCCCGGCCGCCCCGCTCCCCCGCCCTCCCCAGCGCCGTCGGTCCGCACCGGCGGCGCTTCTCGTTGCCCGGCGTGCGTACCGCCTCCCGCGTGAACACCCCGCACGGCACGCCCGTTTCATGCATTTCGTCTGCTTAACATGCAGGCTCCGCGTTCCGCGGCCGATGTCGCCACACCACGGCCCGGGGCGCGGACCGCACCCGTCGCCGGCCCGCACCCGTCGCCGCCCCGCGCGGGGCGAGGGCCGGAGCCGTCCGCCGGTCGTGCCGTTCGCCGTCGCGCCCCGACCCGCAGGAGAGGACACCAGATGGCACCGCCGGGCCGTCTCCGACCACCGTCCGAACGCGCCTTCACCCCGCACGAGGCCGAACTGCGCGCCGCCGCGCGCCATCCGGCGCGCCGTCGGTTCCTGACCGTCACCGCGGCGGCCGCCGCCCTCGCCTTCGCCACCGGCCTGCCCGCGCGCGGCGCCTTCGCCGCGCCCGAGCTCCCGGCGGCCCGGATCACCCGGGACCCGTTCACGCTCGGCGTCGCCTCCGGGGACCCGCTGCCCGACTCGGTGCTCCTGTGGACCCGGCTCGCCCCGGCCCCCTTCGAGGCGGACGGAGGGCTCGGGCAGCAGCGGGTCGAGGTCTCCTGGGAGGTCGCCCTGGACGAGTCCTTCGCCGCGGTCGTGCGGCAGGGCACCGCCCTGGCCCACCCCGAGTACGCCCACAGCGTGCGCGTGGACGTGCAGGGCCTGGCACCCGACAGCCACTACCACTACCGGTTCCGCACCGGCACCTGGATCAGCCCCGCCGGACGCACCCGCACCGCTCCCGGCCCGGGCAGCGACACCGCGAGCCTGCGGCTGGCCGCCGTCGCCTGCCAGGCGTACCACGACGGCTACTACACCGTGCACCGGCACCTCGCGCAGGAGGACGTCGACGTGGTGTTCCACCTCGGCGACTACCTCTACGAGTACGCCGTGGACTCCGCGGGCGGGGCCCGCGGCTACACCGACGCCGTGCTGCCGGACGTGTTCGACCGCGAGACGACGACCCTGACGGACTACCGGCTGCGCTACGCGCTCTACAAGAGCGACCCCGACCTGCGTGCCGTCCACGCCGCCCACCCGTTCGTCGTCACCTGGGACGACCACGAGACGGAGAACAACTACGCGGGCGCCGTCGACGAGAACGGCAGCGACCCGGAGCAGTTCCTGGTGCGCCGCGCCGCCGCCTACCGCGCGTACTGGGAGAACCAGCCGCTGCGCGCCGACCGGCTCCCCCGGGGCCCCGACGCCCGGCTGTACCGCAGGCTGCACTGGGGCACCCTCGCCCAGTTCGACGTCCTCGACACCCGCCAGTACCGCTCCGACCAGGCCTACGGCGACGGACTGCACGTCCCCGGGCCGGAGTCGGACGACCCGGCGCGCACCCTCACCGGGGACGCCCAGGAGCGCTGGCTGATCGACGGGTGGGCCGCCTCGACGGCGCTGTGGAACGTGATGCCCCAGCAGGTGTGCTTCTCGCAGCGCAAGTTCGACCTGACCGGCGAGGCGAGGCTCTCCATGGACGCCTGGGACGGCTACCGCGCCGGCCGCGGCCGTCTCGTCGCGGGGGCGAAGGCGGCCGGCGCCGCCAACTGGCTGGTGCTCACCGGCGACGTCCACGCGGGGTACGCCTTCGACATCAAGGACGACTTCGACGACCCCGCCTCCGCGACCCTGGGCACGGAGCTGACCTGCACCTCCGTCGCCAGCGGCAGGGACGGCGCGGAGCGGCCGGCCAACTGGGACACCCTCGTGCGGGCCAATCCCCACCTGAGGTTCTACGACGGCCGGCGCGGCTTCGTGCGGGTCGAGCTGGGCCGGACCGCCGCCCGGGCCGACTTCCGGGTCGTCCCCGCCGTGACGACGCCCGACGCGCCCGTGTCCACGGCGGCCTCCTTCGTCACCGAGGCCGGCTCGCCCGGCCTGCAGCCCGTCTGACGCCCCGGAACACGTCCGTCGCGCCCCGGTACTGCACATGGCGTCCGTTCGCCCACCAAAGCGCGAAAGCGGACCGCCCGCGACATCGCCCCCGGCGCGGCGGGCAAGGCCTAGGGGTGTCTGACGCTCCCCGCCGGGCGCGCGACAGCTCCACCCCGAACGAAGGAGACGTACCGAATGGCCCACAGACATGCCCGGACGGCGCGCCGGTCGGCCGCCACCGCGATCGGAGCTCTGGTGCTCGCCGGCCTCCCCGCCGCCGCGGCGGCCGACTCCGCGCCCGTGGCGGGGAACGCGCCGAGCGCCGCACGGACCCTCGGCGCCGACCGGCCGTCGCCCCCTCTGCTCGGCGCCCTCCAGCGCGACCTGGGACTGACGCCGGCTCAGGCGTCCGAACGGCTGGTCAACGAGGCGGAGGCGGGCACCCGCGCGGGCCGGCTGCGCCTCGCCCTGGGCGACCGGTTCGCCGGGGCCTGGGTGCGCGGCGACACCTCCCGGGAGCTCACGGTCGCGACCACCGGCGCCGAGGACGTGCCGGCCATCGAGGCCCAGGGCGCGAAGGCCGTCGTCGTGGAGCGGACGCTGGCCGGCCTCGAGGCGGCCAAGGCGAAGCTGGACGCGGCGGCCGACCGCGTCAAGACCCTCGACACGCCCGTGTGGTACGTCGACGTGCCGAAGAACCGGGTCGTGGTGCAGGCGACGAGCCAGGAGGCGGGGGCCGCCTTCGTCGAGGCCGCGGGGCTCGAGGGCGAGGACGTCGGGATCCGCATGACGCAGGAACGGCCGCGTCTGCTGCAGGACATCACCGGTGGCGACGCCTTCTACATCGAGGACTCCGCGCGCTGCTCCGTCGGCTTCTCCGTCACCGGGGGCGAGCAGCCGGGCTTCGTCACCGCCGGCCACTGCGGCCGCCCCGGCGACACGACGACCGGGTACGACCGGACGGCGCAGGGCACCTTCCGGGCCTCCACCTTCCCCGGCGAGGACATGGCGTGGGTGGCCACCGGCGACCAGTGGACGCCCACGCCCGACGTCAAGGCGCAGGACGGCCAGGAGGTGCAGGTCACCGGCTCGGTACAGGCGCTCGTCGGGGCGTCGGTGTGCCGCTCCGGCTCTACCACCGGATGGCACTGCGGGACCATCGAGCAGCACGGCACGAGCGTCAGCTACCCGCAGGGCAGGGTCGACGGGCTGACCCGGACGACGGTGTGCGCCGAACCGGGCGACTCCGGCGGGCCGTACGTCGCGGGCGCCCAGGCGCAGGGCGTCACCTCCGGCGGCTCCGGTGACTGCACCGGCGGCGGCACGACGTTCTACCAGCCGGTCAACCCGGTCCTCGCCGACTTCGGGCTCACGCTGACCACGGCCGCCGCGCAGGTGACGACGCCGGCCCCGCAGGACGGCACCGCGCAGGAGTGGGCCGCGGGCCGCGTCTACGAGGCCGGGGACACGGTGACCCGCGACGGCGTGCGCTACCAGTGCCTGCAGACCCACCAGGCCCAGGGCGCGTGGGCGCCCGCCGGCACACCGGCCCTGTGGCAGCGCCTGTGACCCCGTGACCGGTACGGGCCCCTCGGCGCCGGCGGCGGCCTCCTGCCGCGGCCGGCGCCGGCCTGTTCCCCGGGAGGGGCCGGGGCCGCCCGTCCCCCTCGGCGGGCAGGACCCGCGCGGTGGCCGCGAACGGGTGGCGGGCGCGGGAACGGCGGGTGTCAGGACGGCGCGCGGTGAGACCCGGTGGATACGCGGCACCCGACCGCACCTCACCGACGCCGAGGAGGCACACGTGGCCCGCACCGTCGACGACGTCCACCGGGACATCCGCGCGGAGGTGGCCGGCCGGGCCGACGCGCTGTGGGACGTCGCCCTCCGGCTGCACGCCGACCCCGAGTACGCCTTCGCCGAACACCGGGCGGCGGCCCTGCTGTCGGGCGAGCTGGAACGGGCCGGGTTCGAGGTGGAGCGCGGGACGGCCGGGATGCCGACCGCGTTCACCGCGCGCTCGGGCGGTCACCGCCCCGCCGTGGCCCTGCTGTTGGAGTACGACGCGCTGCCCGGCCTCGGCCACGCCTGCGGCCACAACCTCATCGCGGCCGCCGGCCTGGGCGCCGCGCTCGCCCTGCGGGCCGTGCCGGAGACGGCCGGCGCGGGGGGCGTGCTGGCGGTGGGCACGCCCGCCGAGGAGGGCGGCGGCGGGAAGGCCCTCGAGGTGGAGGCCGGGGTGTTCGACGAGGTCGACGCGGCGCTGATGTTCCACCCCGGCGTGTACGACTGGGCGCGGGCGCCGCTGACCGCGCAGGTGCAGTACCGGGTGGCGTTCCACGGGCGCGCGGCACACCCCACCGGCAACCCGACCGAGGGGATCGACGCGCTCGCGGCGCTCGTGGAACTGTTCAACGTCCTGGCCGTGCTCGGACGCCGGCTGCCGGAGGGCTCGCACGTGCAGGGCATCGTCACCCACGGCGGCACGGCCACCAACATCGTCCCCGAGTACGCCGAGGGCCTGTTCGGGCTCCGCGCCGCCACCACCCGGGCGCTGGAGGAGCTGACGGACCGTCTGCGGGTGTGCGCCGACGGCGTGGCCCGCGCCACCGGCACCACCGTCGAGGTGGAGCGGGCCACCGTGCGCTACGAGCACTTCCGCGACAGCGAGGTGCTCTCCGAGCGGTTCGCCGCGCACCTGTCCCGGTCGGGTATCGCGCTGACCCCGCCCGCCCCGGGCGTGTACCTCGGGTCGTCGGACGTCGGCAACGTCAGCGCCCGGGTGCCCGCGATCCACCCCTTCGTCGCGATCATGGGGGCGGACGGCTCCGACCACACCCCCGGGTTCGCCGCGGCCGCCGCCTCCCCGCGGGCCCGCGAGGTGCTCGTCGCCGCGGCCGGGGCCCTGGCGTGCACCGCGGCGGACGTGCTGCTCCGCCCCGAGGTGCGGCAGGAGGCCTGGGCGCGGCACCACGAGGAGCGCGCGGGCTGAGGCCGCGCCCGCCGGACCGTCCCGCCTACCGGACCGCCCCGGCGCCGCGGCCGTCCCCCGCCGCGGTCCTCACGGCGGTCCCCGCGGTGGTCCCGGCGTCGGGCCGGCGCACGTCGGCGAGGAGGACGCCGCTGTGCGGGCGGGTCGGGACGCGGTTCAGCGGGATCGTGAGGTTCTGCTCGGGCACCGTGTACTCCAGCCGGGCCAGCCGCACCGCGAGCGCCTCCAGCACGCCGATGGTGATGCCCTCGCCGGGGCAGCGGTGGCCGGTGGCCGGGTCGCCGCCGCCCTGCGGGATCAGCTCGTCGCGCTCGACGGGCCGTTCGAGGAAGCGCCGCGGGCGGAAGGCGTACGGATCGCCCCACAGCGACGCGTCGTGGTTCTGCCCGTACACGTCGAGCACCACCAGTCCCCCGGCCGGCACCCACTCGCCCCGCCAGAACAGGTCCCGTGCGGCGAGACCGCCGAGGAACGGCACGAACGGGTAGAAGCGGCGCACCTCGTGCGTGAACGCCGCGGTGAACGCGGCGTCGCCGTCCGCCAGGGGCGCGCGGTGCTCCGGCCACCGGTGCAGGGCGTGCGCCGTGAAGGCGACGAACCAGGCGACGGCGGCCGTCGGGCGGACGACGTTGAGCAGTTCCACCGCGGCCGTCTTCTCGTCGAGCGGCTCGCCGTCCGCGTCGCGGTGCCGGCACACCAGGTCGAGCACCGAGTCCGCGGGGGCGGTGGCCTCGCCGGACCGCACGTCCCGCACCAGCCGGGCCAGCCGGTCCTCCTGGCGGGCGCGGGCGCGCCGGGCCCGCAGGTGACGCGGCCCGGCGGTGGCGAAGCCGTCGACCATCGCGATCATGTCGCGGGCCACCGCCCCGGCCGCGGAGTCCTCCAGGGGTATCCCGGCCCAGCGGTGGACGCCGAGGGTGAGCACCGTGCTCGCCTCGTCGAACAGCACGACGGAGCCGCGCCGGCCCCACGCGGGCACGGCGTCGTCCCAGGCCGCGGTCACCTGCTCGACCAGCCCGGCGACGCGGCCGGGTGCCAGCAGCGGCAGGAACAGGGCCTTGCGGGCGCGGTGGGCGTCACCGTCGAGGGTGTGCACCGCCTCGTGGCCGAACAGGGTGGAGAGCACGGGCTCGGGTATCGCGCGGTGCCGGTGCACGTTGTGCTCGTCGTAGAAGAACCGCACGGCTTCCGGTCCGCGCAGCGCGAGTGCGGGCCGGCCCAGGAGCCGGGTGCGCACCACGGGACCGGTGCTGTCGCGCATCCGGTTGGGCAGCCAGGCGTAGCCCTCGGCGAGCAGCGGCAGGGTGCGGTCGATCAGGGGGCGGCTGAGTACGTCCATGGTCGCCGGGTGCCCCGGCGGATCACCGGGACACCCCGCCGGGGGGCGAGCCGCCCGAACGGGTGTGTCCGAGACCACGTGCCGAACGAGGTGCGGATCACGTCGGGACGGACGGGCCGGGGACTACCGTGCCGGTGAGGTTCCCCTTACTTCACCCGTTGGGACGGCCCGGCAGTGCAAGCAGATCTCTCCCCGGTCATCGCGGCGACCGCGCAGTGGCTGACCCGTTCCTTCCCCGCTCCCGGCGGGGCGCTCGCCTCCGCCCTGTGCGAGGTGCAGGCACGGCAGGCCGTGACGGTCGCGGCGTGGCTCAGGTACCCGACGGCGATGGACGCGGCCCTGCTGGGGCTGGCCGGCCCCGGCGGTTCGGCGCGGCTCGACTGGGTCACCGGCGCCGACACGGGCGAGGACGTCGCGGCGGACGCCTGGCGCACCTGGGTCGACGAGGTCGTGGCCAGCTGGGCCGCCTGCCTGCTCACCGACCCGGAGCTGGCCTCCCGCGCGGTGGCCGTGCTCGGCCGGGGCGGCGGGCACACGGGCGGCCTGCCGACCGAGTTCCGGCGGCTGCTCGCCCCCGACGAGACCGACCGGAGCGCGGCGGCGCTGCTGCGCCACCCGGACCTGCTCGCGCCCGTGGCCGGGCTCCACCACTCCGGCCTGCTCGACCGGCTCGACCCGGACCACACCCTCATCGCCTGAGCCGCCGCGCGAGCCCGGCGGGGCCCGCCCTCGCCGGCCGCGCCGCCCGCCCTCCGCGCCCGGGGTCCGCCGGGACGGGCCCCGCACCGCCCGCCGCGCACCGCGAACGCGCCGTCACCACGCCTCCCACCTGTGAGAACCGTGTGCCGGCAGCCGTCGTCACGCTCCGTCATTCACCCGATCGCAGTACACGGCCGTGCCGCGTCCACGCCGTCGGCCCACCCTGATCCGAGGGGTGCCCGACACCCCCGGGGCTCGACGGCCCGGCCCGGCGCCGCAGGCCCCCGGCCGGCCCGGTTCCCGACGCCTCCGACGGAGGGCTGAGCGACATGACCACCGCCATATCCCGGAACTGGGAGCACGCCGTCGTCACCGGCGGCGCCGGATTCGTCGGCTCCCACCTGTGCGCCGCCCTGCTGGACGCGGGCGCCGCCGTCACCTGCGTGGACGACTTCAGCACCGGCCGGCCGGAGAACATCTCCCCGCTGCTCGAACGGCCCGGGTTCACGCTGGTGCAGGCCGACGTGGCCGAGGAGCTGCCGGTGCGGCGGCCGCCCGACCTCGTGCTGCACTTCGCCTCCCCGGCCTCCCCCGCCGACTACCTGCGGATGCCGCTGCACACCATGGAGACGGGCAGCCTCGGCACCCGCAACGCCCTGCGGCTCGCCCAGGCCGCCGAGGCCCGCTTCGTCCTGGCCTCGACCTCGGAGGTCTACGGCGACCCCCAGCAGAACCCGCAGGACGAGCGCTACTGGGGCAACGTCAACCCGGTCGGCCCGCGCAGCGTCTACGACGAGGCCAAGCGCTTCGGCGAGGCGCTGACCACCGCCCACGCCGAGACCCACGGCACCGACACCTGCATCGTGCGGCTGTTCAACACCTACGGCCCGCGGATGCGCGGCCACGACGGCCGTGCCGTGCCGACCTTCGTACGGCAGGCGCTGGCCGGCGAGCCCCTCACCGTGACCGGGGACGGGCAGCAGACCCGGTCGCTGTGCTACGTCGACGACACGGTGCGGGGCGTCCTCGCGGCCGCCGCCCACGGGATGCGCGGCCCGGTCAACATCGGCAATCCCGGCGAGATCACCATGCTGGACCTGGCCCGCCTCGTCGTCGAACTCGCCGGTTCCGGGTCGGAGATCCGCTTCATCGAACGCCCGGTGGACGATCCGGCGGTGCGCTGCCCGGACATCACGCTGGCCCGGGACAAGCTCGGCTGGGAGCCGAGGGTGGACGCCGAGGAGGGGCTGCGGCGCACGATCGCCTGGTTCCGCGCCGGGGCGGACCGCTGACCGCGGGCCGCCCCGAGCCGGCCCACGGGCACATGACGGCCGCACCGGCGGGGCCCGCCGACCGGGCCGCCGGGGTCTCCGACGGCCCGGCGCCCGCGGCGGGGCCGCTCGATCCGCGGGGGGCGGCGGGCCGCTCGGGTCAGGCGGCCGTCTCCAGCGCGGCCCGGCCGGTCACGTCGCCCTCCCCCGTCCGCAGCGCCACCGGCGTGGTGGTCCTGCGGCCCCTCAGCAGGTGGCCCGCCCCGATCGTCCCGGCGATGATCAGTCCACCGCTGATCAGGGCGCCGCGCGGTCCGGCCAGCTCCATGAGGAGGCCGAGGGCGGGCGGGCCGCCCAGGCTCCACACGGTGCCGACGCTGCTCCAGACGCCGAGCACGCGTCCGCGCAGACGGGCGGGCGGGTCGGTCTGCAGGACGGCCGTTCCCGCGGTGTCGGAGACGGACTCGACGACGGCCATCGGCAGGACCAGCACCAGCAGCACGGCCAGCGACGGGGACGTCCCCGCCACCACCTGCAGCAGCCCGCCCGTCGCCGCCAGCGCGCCGACGAGGCGCACGGACGGCCTGCGCAGCCGCGCGCCGAGCACCGCGCCGATGATCCCGCCGACGGCGAGGACGGTGGACACGGTGCCGAACGCCCCGGCGCCACCCGCGAGCGGCCCGGTGACCAGGACGGCGAGCGTGAGCCCGTAGTTGCGGCCGAAGACCGCGCTGACCCCGGTGACCCCGGCGAGCGCGAGCAGGCGCGGCCGGCGCGCGAAGAAGGTCAGCCCCTCCCGCACGGTCATGTCCCGCTGGGGGCGCCCGCCCTTTCGGGCCACGGGCCGGGCCGCTCCCGGCGCCGGGCGCAGGAAGGGGATGACCGCGGTCACGAAGAGGAAGGAGAACCCGTTCGCGAAGTAGGCGGCACAGGTGCCGAGGAACCCGACCGTCACCCCGGCGAGCGCGGCGCCCGCGAGCCGGCCCGCGTTGAACACCAGCGCGCCCACTCCGATGGCGGAGGGCACGTCCTCGGCCGGGACGAGGTCGTTGCCCAGCAGGGCGCAGGCCGGGTTGTCGACGGTGGCGACGATGCCGGTGACGGCGGCCAGCACCATCAGGGACGTCATGTCGAGCCGGTCGAGCGCCACCAGGGTGGCCGTGGTGAACGCGATCAGGGCCAGCAGCGCCTGGCTGACGGCGGCCGTCGGCTTCCGCGGCCACCGGTCGACCGCCGCGCCGCCGAGGACGCTCATGAGCAGGGCCGGCGCGGCCTGGACGGACATGGACAGGCCCGTCGCGGCGGCGGATCCGGTGATCTGGAGGACCAGCAGGTTCTGGACCGTGAGCTGCATCCAGGTACCGGCGTTGGACACGAAGTTCGCCACGGACCACCAGCGCATGCTGCGGTGCCTCAGCGACCGCCAGGGCGAGCGTGACGCGGCTTCGGCGGCCGGGGCGGTGGGGACCGGCACGGGGGTGGACCGGGCGGGGGTGGGTGAGGAAGACACAGTGCGCCACTCGGAGACGAGTCGAAGGACTCTGGGGAGGGTGCGGGAAGCGGAACACCGGCTGCGCTGCGCGGCGGCTCCCGTCACCGGGACAAGGCGCGGACCATCGTGGCAGAAGGGACCGCCGAGTCGGTTCCGAACGTCCGGGCGTCACCGCGGGGCGCGCACCAAACGCGCTGCTGTGTCGGGTACTTGGGATGACGAGTGGGGTTGATCACAGCGGCCGGGCACGAGGGTGCGGGTGGGGGCACGCGGAAGGGGCCCGCCGCCGGAGCGACGGGCCCCTTCCGCGGCGCCCGGACACGCCCTCGTGTGGCCCGGGTCTCGTCAGGCGTGCTTGCCGCGTCCGCTCAGCGCGTCGCGGATCCGGTCGACCATGCCGGTTCCCGGTGCCAGCAGCTTGTTCGCCGGGGGCTTGTCCGGGGCGGCGGGGTGCGGCCGGGTCGGGGCCGTCTTCTTGGCCTGCCGGACCTTGTCGCCGAGCTGGTCGAGCTTGTCCGGGGAGCAGGAGGCGCGCAGCATGGGGAACAGGTTCTGCTCCTCGTCGGCGATGTGCCCGCGGATCTCGGTCATCAGCATGCCGACGAGCCGGTCGAACTCGGCGTCGCCCGCGTCGCAGCCCTCCAGGTCCTTCATGATCTGCTCGGCCTTGGCGTGGTCCTCGAGCTCCCGGTCGGCCAGGGCGTCGCCGTTCTCCACGTGCTCGCGCACGGCCGGGTAGAGGTACGCCTCCTCGGCCACCGAGTGCCGGACCAGCTCGATCGTGGCCCGGTCGGCGTACACCTTGCGGTCCTCGTGGCCGGGCGGCAGCGCCTCGATCCTGCCGAAGAGCTCCTCGACCTCCCGGTGGTCGGTCACCAGCTCGTCGATGACGTTTCCGCCGTGTCCCATCCCTCTTCACCTCCGGTTCGTGGTGGCACCCGGCCGGGGCCACCCGGCACCGGGTCCCCCGGCCTCCCGGGGGCTAACGCGGCCGGAGGGGTCAGCGGGGCAGCACGGCGCGGACCCGGCCGGCCGCCGAGGCGGGGCGGGTCCCGGCCCGGAAGGACCGCTGCACGAGGCGGGCGTCGCGGCGCAGGTCGTGGGCGGCGTGCCGGCTGCGCCACAGCAGCGAGGGGGCGGCGCCGGTGTCGTCGGCGGCGATCAGCAGGCCGCCGAGCATCGACAGGTTCTTCAGGAAGTGGATGAGCTGCTGGCCGCGCTGCTCCGGGTCCTCCTCCTCCCAGAACCGGTGTCCCGCGAGCGTCGTGGGCACGAGCGTGGCGGCGAGCGCGAGCGCGGCGGGGCGGGGCATGCGTCCGGCGGCCAGCAGCAGCCCGGCCACGACCTGGACGGCGCCGCTCAGCCGTACGGCCTGCTCGGTGCTGTCCGGCAGCACCGGGACGCGGTCGGTGACGGGCCGTACGACGGGCTCGGCGACCGGGACGACGTTCTTGGGGTGGCGGACGGATTCCAGTCCGCCCGCGACGAACATCGAGGCCAGCATCGGGCGGCCGACGACGCGCAACAGACTCATGGCCTTCTCCTGGGGTGTCGGTGGTGCGGGCTCGCCGGGTTCCCTTCCGGGCGGGGACCATTCGGCGGGCCCGCACGGGCCGGTCCGGTCAGCCCTGCGCGGACTGCTCCGTCCGGCTCCAGGCGTACTGCAGCCAGTCCGCCGCCGTGACGGCGGTCAGGCCGGCGCACAGCAGGCGGGCCGCCCTCGGCGCGCAGGCGTACGTGCAGACCAGGCCGCCGGCCACCCAGGCGGAGGTGCAGAAGGGGCAGGACACCAGGTCGCCCACGGCGCGGCGCGCCCCGTTCCCGCGGGGCTCGTCCATCACCTCGCCGGCCTCGGCCTCCCTCTCCCGCCGGGTGAACGGCGCCCGGAGGAAACTGGTGATCTTGTCCTTGGACAGCAGCCGGGAGCCCCTGAACGTCGCCGTCGCCAGCAGGACGAGGTCCCAGGGCGGCACGGTGTCGGGCAGCCGCACCCCGCGGCGCCGGGCCACCACAGTGAACAGGGCGACGCTCGCCGCGAACGTGGTGGCGAGCGCGGCGTAGCCGCCCAGGGGCGTCCCGCCCTCGTCGTAGTCGGATTCCTGCGCCGTCATGGCACCTCCTCGGCTTCGGTACGGCCGGAGTGCCCCCCTGCTCCGCCGTCACACGCGGCAGTGCGCGTCCTCACCAGAACCGGGTGGTGAGCGCGGGCTGGTGGACCGCCTCGACGGCGTCGCGCAGGCGCAGGGCGACGGCGATGGTGGCGCGCAGGGCCGAGGGCCGTACGCTCTGGGCGGTCTCGGTGGCCAGGACCAGCAGGCAGGACGCCGCCTGTTCCACCATGGAGACCGGGAGGGTGTAGTCGCTGTCGGCGGCCGCGCGGAACGCCTTCAGCGGGGCCCCCGCTCCCTCGACGGTGCGCCGGGAGGCCTGCTCCAGGTGCTGTGCGGCCTGTTCGCACACGGTGGCGGGCAGGGTGAGGGTGCGCTGGAACGGTGAACTCGTCATGCCGGAGTGCTCCCCCGGGACGGCCCGTTCGATCGGCGGACGGCGGGTTTTTCACCGTCCCGCGTGACCGGCCGGCCGCGCGTGGGGGGGCGCGGGGCCCCGTACCCTGGGGGCCTCGTCCGTACCGTCCGCACAGGTGAGGAGCCCCGCCCATGACCGTGCGTCCCGGTCCGGCGGTCCAGGGCGGTGACGGGCCGGGGGCCGTCGCGGCGCGGTTCACCGGGCGGGCGGTCACCGGCGAGCGCCCGTTGTCCGGTTCGCTCACCGAGGTCTCCCTCGACGACGGCCGGGTGGTGATCGTCAAGCGCGCCGACGGCGCGGAGGCGGCCCGGGCCGAGGCGGCGGGGCTGCGCTGGCTGGCCGGGGCGGGGACGGTGCGGGTGCCGGCCGTGCACGGGCACGACGAACGCCGGCTGGTCGTCGACCGGGTGGCGCAGGGGCGGCCCGGGGAGCGGGCGGCTGTCCGGTTCGGCCGCGATCTGGCCCGGCTGCACGCCGCGGGAGCGCCCGCGTTCGGGGCGCCGCCGCCGGGCGGTCCGGTGGAGGCGTTCGTCGGGCCCGCCCCCATGCGCAACGTCACCGGTGACGACTGGCCGCACTGGTACGCCGAGCACCGGGTGCTGCCGTACCTGCGCCGGGCGGTCGACGACGGCACCGTGCGCCGTGCGGAAGCGGGTGTGGTGGAGCGGGTGTGCGAGCGGTTGCCGGAGCTCGCCGGGCCCGCCGAGCCGCCCGCGCGGCTGCACGGCGACCTGTGGAACGGCAACGTGCTGTGGGGCGCCGACGGGCACGTCCGGCTGATCGATCCGGCCGCGCACGGCGGGCACCGGGAGACCGACCTGGCGATGCTCCGTCTCTTCGGCTGCCCCCGGCTGGACGCGGTCCTGGAGGGCTACCGGGAGACGGCGCCGCTCGCCGGCGGGTGGGAGACACGCGTCGGCGTGCACCAGCTGTTCCCGCTGCTGGTGCACGCCGTGCTGTTCGGCCGCGGCTACGCCGAGCGGGCGCTCGCCGTCGCGCGGTCGGTGGCGGCCGGGTGACCGCTCACCGGGTCACCACGTGCCGTTCGTCGGGCACGCAGTGGGTCATGGTGAGTCCCTCCACGTCGCGCGGCGGGTTGTCGCCGAGGCTGGCCAGCCGCTTGCGGTCCTCGTCCGTGAGGTCCTGGCTCGCGAGCGGTTCCAGGTGGGCGACGTCCTCCGGCATGATCCCGAGCCCCTCGCCGACCCGGCGGCCGAGGTCGTTCTCCACCAGCAGGAAGTGCCACACCATGCGCTCCTGCACCTCCCGGTCGCACTGGGAGATCAGGGTGACGAAGTTCTTCACCAGGTCGTCGCGCTCCCAGTCCTCCATCAGCAGGTAGCGCTGGCCGGCCTGCAGGTAGTCGTTGGTGCGCGGGATGCGCTTGCGGGTGAGCCGGCCCCGGATCTCCGGGCCCTGGTCGTCGTGCGTCGGGTACTGGCCCTCCCGCAGACCGCCGGTGATCGACGGCTCGTAGTTCACGTGCGGGTTCTCGCCGCCGCCGTCGACGTAGTACGTCATCTGGCCGTCGCGCTGGTTGGTGCGCACCTCGGCGTTCTTGGCCTGGTTGACCGGCAGTTGCAGGTAGTTCGGGCCGACCCGGTGGCGCTGGGTGTCGCTGTAGGAGAAGGTCCGGCCGACGAGCATCTTGTCGTCGGAGAAGTCCAGGCCGTCGACGAGGACGCCGGTGCCGAAGGAGATCTGCTCGTTCTCGGCGAAGAAGTTCTCCGGCATCCGGTTCAGCACCATCCTGCCCACCGGCTTCGGCGGGAAGTCCTGCTCGGGCCAGGTCTTGGTGTCGTCCAGCGGGTCGAAGTCCAGTTCCGGGTGGTCGTGGTCGTCCATCATCTGGACCAGCAGTTCCCACTCCGGGTACTCGCCGCGCGCCACCGCCTCGTAGAGGTCCTTGGTGGCGTGACCGAGCCCCTGGGCCTGGACGTTGGCCGCGTCCTCCTCGGTCATGCTGCGCACGCCCTGCTTGGGCATCCAGTGGTACTTGACCAGCTTGGTGTCGCCCTCGGCGTTGACCCACTTGTAGGTGTTCACGCCGAAGCCCTGCATGTGGCGGTAGTCCGCGGGGATGCCGCGCGGGCTGAACAGGTTGACCAGCATGTGCATCGACTCCGGTGTCTGCGACATGAAGTCGAAGATGCGGCGCGGCTGCTGCTCGAAGGTGACGGGGTCGGGCTTGAGGGCGTGGATGACGTCCGGGAACTTGATCGCGTCCCGGATGAAGAAGACGCCCAGGTTGTTGCCGACGAGGTCCCAGTTGCCGTCCTCGGTGTAGAACTTCACCGCGAAGCCGCGGGGGTCGCGGGCGGCCTCGGAGGAGTCGCGTCCGCCGATGACGGTGGAGAAGCGGACGGCCAGGTCCGTGCGCTTGCCCTCCTCCTGGAAGAGCTTGGCCCGGGTGTAGCGGGAGATCGGCTCGTCGCCCCACTTCCCGTACGCCTCGAAGTAGCCGTAGGCGGTGACGCCGCGGGCGTGCACCACGCGCTCGGGGATGCGTTCCCGGTCGAAGTGGCTGATCTTCTCCAGGAACTGGTAGTTCTCCAGCGTGGCCGGGCCGCGGGCGCCGACCGTGCGCTGGTTCTGGTTGTCGTAGACCGGATGGCCCTGCCGGTTGGTGAGTACCCTGCGCTCGTCGCCGGGAGCGGGACCCTGGCTCGATACGTCCGTCATGATCGTGAGCTCCTTCGGCTGCTCATGGCTGGTGGCGGGCGGGCCGGGACGGGCGGTGCCGGCCGCCGGCCGGTCGTGGCGGACGGCCCGGGTACCCGGCGCCGCGACGTCACTCACGCCACGGCGGTCCAATCTTGAACATTCCGGGCCGGGGTCGGCGCACGGCCGTCGCGCGCGTTCCACCGGTGTGTGCGTACGAGGGTCATGCTGCCGCGGATCGCACGGGACGGCGACTCGGAGCACCCGGACGGTCACGCACGGTGGCCACGGAGGCGCGGCGGTCCGGTCCCCGGGACGGCGAAGGGCCCGGACACCGGGTCGCCCACGGTGTCCGGGCCCGGAGGAGCGGCGTGCTCAGCTGCCGCTGAGCCGTGCGCGCAGAAGCTCCTTGCCCAGCTCGGCGCCCTTGCGGCTGTCCGCCTGAGCCTTGCGGAAGAGGTCGGCGACCTCGGTGTCCTTGGCGCGCTCGGCGTCCTGGATGTAGGTCTCCAGGCGCAGCGCGTTGCTCAGGCACGCCTCGACGTACCAGATCAGGTTGTAGTCCTTGTCCTGCGTGCCGGTCACGCCGCCGGTCTCCGTCTCGCTGGTCATTGAGGCCTCCTGTTCGCGGTGCTCTCGTCACGGGTCCGCCGCCCCGATCCGCGTCGTCCGGGCGGCGGGCCTCCACAGCGCGGGCCGAGTACCCGTCCTCGCCGGGGGCACACCGTGCCGACGCGAGCGGCGCCGCGGAAGCGGCGTGCCGCGGGCCGCCGCACCGTGCGGGGGCGCGGCGGCGCGGCGGTGACGACGCGGGCCGCGCCGGGGGCGGTTCGCCGCCAGGGGCCGGGACGGCCGGGGCCGGCGGCCGCGTCGGCGCCGGCCCGTCCGGGTTCCACGGCGGCCGTGCGGCCGAGAAGCGGCGGGGGCACCGACCGGTCCCCCGTTCCGGTCGTGCCCCCGCGATGGCTCGAACCTATGCGGAGCGGGGACGGCGTGTGTACCGCACCGATGCCCGCTGCGGCGGCCCGAGGGCTCATCCGTGCACAAGTGAGTCCGAAAGACCCGGCTTCGTCCCGTGCGGCGCGCACGGGACGCGCGTGGACGAGGGCCCGGGCCGGGGGTTCACCCGGGCGGGGACGCCTGCGGCACGCCCGTGAACACCGGCTGTTCCAGGTCGCCCACCGCCAGATGGGCCAGGACGACCTCGTACAGGTCGGTTCCGGCCGCCAGGAGCTGGCGCTCGAGGACCGGCTCGGCGCCGCGCACGTGCTCGCGGACGGTCTGGGCGTGGACGCCCAGCGCCTGCGCGGCCCGCTCGGCGTTGCCCCCGGCCGCGATCCAGGTGCGCAGGGTGCGGCGGAGGTTGCGGGCGTCCCGGTCCAGCCGGCCCAGCAGGTCCTGCGCCCAGGCGCGCACGGCGGGACCGGCCAGCAGGTCGGCCAGGCGCGGGGAGGCCGCGCCGGGGTCGGCACCCGACTGCCCGTCCAGGAGGTTGATCTGGGTGTGGAGCGCCAGGTGCACGACGGCACGGGCGGTGAGGTCGTCGAAGTCGGCGCCTAGCATGGTCTCGACGCGTTCCATGCGGGCGCGCACGGTGTTGCGGCTCACGCCGAGCACCTTGGCCGTGTTGACGGCGGTGAACTCCAGGCCGAGGCGGGTGGTGGCGAGGAGTTCGGCGCGGACGTGGTGCGGCAGCGCGTCGAGCGGGCGCAGCACCCGCGCCGTCCAGCCGCGCAGCGCCGCCGGGTCGACCAGCCGCTCGGGATGGGTGCGCTCGGCGTACACGGCCGTCTTGTCCGCCCGGAAGTGCGCCACCGCGAGCGCGCTGACGGCCTGTCCGTACGCGGTGGCGGTCCGGGCGAGGCTCTGGCGGGCACTGCCGCCGAGGAAGGTGTCCGGGTGCCGTCCGACCAGGGACCGCAGATCGCCGGCGGTGGCCTCGCGGGGGCTGACGACGATCACGTGTCCGTCCATGGCCGGACACCGCACGACCAGCGCCTCCTCCCCCGTGGTGTCCAGGCACTCCTCCGCGAGCCGGTCGCGCCGTCCCGGGTCGGACTCGACGACGTAGACGCACGCCATGTCGGCGTCGAGCAGGCCCGGCCACAGTCCCGCGGCGACCCGGCGGGCCGCGACGGTGTCCTCGACCATCAGCAGCTGCAGGATCGCCAGCCGCAGATCGGCGGTGGCCCGCCGGAGCCGGTGCCCGGCCGCGGTGGACTCGTGCGCGGTCAGCAGGAGTTCGACCACCTGGGCGGTGTGCGTGACGACGTCGGAGGCGTGCCGGTCGAAGGGAGCGTCGCGGGAGACGGCCAGGACGCAGGTCCGCGAGGGGTGCCCGACCCTCACCAGACGCAGGTGGCGCCCCTCCCCCTCCCAGGCGGCGGAGGCGATCCGGCCGGAGGTGATGTCGGCGACCAGCACCTCGTCCAGCGGCAGCCGGACCCCGGCGAGAAGCGTGCCGTCGGCGTCCCGCAGGCACACCGACGCCCGCACGGTGCCGGCCAGCCAGTCGACGACCCTGCGGACGTCCCGTCCGGCCGGCCGCAGGTGCTCGAGCAGCTCCCGCGCCCACGCCGGGTGCACCCCGGCCGTCGTCCCCGTCCCCCGGATGCCGCCGCCCGTCACCTCGGCCTTCCCCTCGTTCGTCCGCCGTTCCCGGCCCAGGTCAGGGACGTTACCCCACCCGTGCGCGGAGCCCGGCCCCGGCGGGCGCCCGCGTCCGGGACGACGGGGCCGGAGCCCCCGCGCGCGGTCCGGCGCGTGCGGTCCGCCCTCCGCGGACGGCATAAGCTCAGTGAATGGCGAAGTACTTCGACGTGCACCCCGACAACCCCCAACCGCGCACCATCGCCCAGGTCGCCGACAGCATCCGCTCCGACGCCCTGATCGCATACCCCACGGACTCGTGCTACGCACTCGGCTGCCGTCTGGGCAGCCGCGACGGCATCGACCGGATCCGCACGATCCGCAAGCTGGACGACCGGCACCACTTCACCCTCGTGTGCCGGGACTTCGCGCAGCTCGGCCAGTTCGTGCGGATCGACAACGACGTGTTCCGCGCGGTCAAGGCGTCGACTCCGGGCAGCTACACGTTCATCCTGCCGGCGACGAAGGAGGTGCCGCGCATGCTGCAGCACCCGAAGAAGAAGACGGTCGGCGTGCGCATCCCCGACCACGTCGTCACCCAGGCCCTGCTCGCGGAGCTCGGCGAACCTCTGCTGTCCAGCACCCTGCTGCTGCCCGGCGAGGACGAGCCGATGACCCAGGGCTGGGAGATCAAGGACCGGCTCGACCACATGGTGGACGCGGTCCTCGACTCCGGCGACTGCGGCACCGAGCCGACGACGGTGATCGACTTCTCGGGCGGCGAGGCGGAGATCGTGCGGCACGGCGCCGGCGACGTCACGCGGTTCGAGTAGCGCCGGGCCGGGCCCGGGGTGTCACGGCGGCCGTGACCCGCCCCGCGCCGGGGGAACGGGCCCGGCACCCACCGCGGTTCGCCGGCGACGGGACGCGGGGCGGGAGCCCCCGGTGCCCCGCGCCGGCCGTGCCGCGGCCGACGCGGGGCGCTCGGTGCGCGGCGCCGGCAGGTGTCCGCGCCGGCCGGTCACCAGCGTCCCGGCGCGGTGCCGGCGAGCGGCTCCGAGGGACGGCCGTCGACACCGACCGGCACGTCACCGGCGAGCATCACCCGGTGCATGATCCGCGGGTGGTCGGTATGGGCGGTGTCGCCCGGGGCCAGGTGGATGGTGGCCCGGTTGTCCCAGAACGCCACGCTGCCCGGCTCCCAGCGGAACCGCACGGTGTACTCGGGCCGGGTCGCCTGCTCCAGCAGCATCTGGAGGACGGCCGCGCTCTCCGGCCGGGACAGGCCGGTGATCTGCTCGACGTAGTAGCCGTTGACGAACAGCACACGCTCGCCGGTCTCGGGGTGGACGCGCACCAGCGGGTGCTCGGAGGCGGTCTGACGGTCCAGCAGGTGGCGCACGTAGGCGTCGTCGCCCGGACGGGGCTGGTAGCCGACCCCCAGCCGGTGCTCGGCGCGCAGCCGGTCGGCGAACTCCCGTACCGGGGAGGACAGTCCGGCGTAGGCCGCGGCCAGGTTCGACCAGGTGGTGTCGCCGCCGTACGGCGGAACGGTCTCGGCGCGCAGGATCGTCGCGGCGGGCGGGTCGACGCGGGCGCCGTGGTCGCAGTGCCAGCCGCGCAGCAGGGTGTGGCGCCGGCGCCGCAGCCACTCGTCGTGCTCCATGCCGAACCGCCCGCCGAGCTCCAGCCGGTCGGCGGTCGTCTCGATCTCGGGGAAGTCCGGCGGGGACGCCTTGCCGCGCCGGGGCAGCACGACCGGTTCGCCGAACCGGCGCGCCAGCGCCACGTGTCCGGCGTGGTCGAGGCGCTGCCCGCGGAAGAACACCACTTTCCAGCGCAGCACCGCCGCCCTGATCGCGGCGATCACGGCGTCGTCGAGCCCGCCGGCGAGGTCGACACCGGTGATCTCGGCGCCGATGTGCCCGGCGACCGGACGCACCTCCACCGCCACGGCCCGCTCTCCGTCCGCCGCGCGGTCCCTGTCCGTCGTCATGCGTGTCCGCTCCGTCCGCTCCGTCGTCGCCCGTACGGTCCCCGTACGGACCGGCCCTCCGGGAGGATCGTGGCAGCGATACGGATCCGTGGCGACAGGGCGTCGGGGACGCCGCCGGCGGCAGGCCGGTCCGTCCGCCCGGTTGATCGCCCCCGCCGCGTCCCCGAGGCTGGACGCACGACACTGTCAACGGGAAGGCCTCGTCGTGATCAGCATCCCGACCCGCACCCTCAACGACGGCACGACGCTCCCCGCCCTGGGCCTGGGCACCTGGCCGATGGACGACGCCGGGGCGGAGCGCGCGGTGACCGCGGCCCTGGAGACGGGCTACCGCCTCGTCGACACCGCGGCCAACTACCGCAACGAGACCGGCGTCGGCCGTGCCGTGGCCCGGGCCGGCGTCCCGCGCGAGGAGATCGTCGTGACGACGAAGCTCCCGGGCCGCCACCACGGCTACGAGGAGACCCTCGCCTCCTTCGAGGAGTCCCGCGCCCGGCTCGGCCTGGAGTACGTCGACCTCTATCTGATCCACTGGCCGCTCCCCCGGGTCGACCGGTACGTCGACTCCTGGAGGGCCATGATCAGACTGCGCGAGGACGGGCTCGTCCGGTCGATCGGCGTCTCCAACTTCACGCCCGCCCACATCGAGCGGCTGGAGAAGGAGACCGGGGTGCTGCCCTCGGTCAACCAGGTCGAACTGCACCCCTTCTTCCCGCAGGAGGAGCTGCGCGCCCACCACGCGGACAAGGGCGTGCTCGTCGAGAGCTGGAGCCCGCTCGGCCGGGGCTCGCGGCTCCTGGACGACCTGGCCGTCGCCGCCGTCGCGGAGGCCCACGGGGTCACCCCGGCCCAGGCGGTGCTGCGCTGGCACATCCAGCTCGGCGCGCTCCCCGTGCCCAAGTCGTCGGACCCCGAGCGGCAGCGCGCGAACCTCGACGTCTTCGGCTTCGAGCTGGACGCCGCCCAGATGCGGACCCTCACCGACCGCGCCCACCGGCGGATCGGCGGTGACCCGGAGGTGCACGAGGAGTTCTGACCGGGTGCCCGGGCCCCGCTCACCCGCCCCTTCCCGGTGACCCCACCGCTTTTCGGCGGCCCCGCGACGGGACGTGAGCGGCGGCCCGGCGGATCAGCCGTCCGGCAGCGGCTGCTCCGCCCAGATCGTCTTGCCGCCGTCGGTCTGGCGGCTGCCCCAGCGCCGGGTGAGCTGGGCCACCAGCAGCAGGCCGCGGCCGCCCTCGTCGTAGGCGTGGGCGCGGCGCAGGTGCGGTGAGGTGGAGCTGGCGTCGGCGACCTCGCAGATCAGGGTGCGGTCGCGGATCAGCCGCAGCTGGACGGGGGGCGCGCCGTACCGGATGGCGTTGGTGACCAGCTCGCTGACGACGAGTTCGGTGACGAAGGCGATCTCGTCCAGCCCCCACGCGGTCAGCCGCTCGGTGGCCCACTGCCGGGCGGCGGGCACCTCGGCGGGGTCCGGCGGCACGTTCCTCGTGGCCACCTGCTCGGCGCCCAGCGCGCGGGTGCGGGACAGCAGCAGGGCCACGTCGTCGCCGGGCTCCCCGGGCAGTACGGCCTTCAGCACGCTGTCGCACAGGGAGTCCAGCGAGTCGGCGGGCACCGCCAGGGCACGGCGCAGCTCCTCGATGGCGTGGTCGATGTCGCGGCCGGGGGCCTCGACGAGGCCGTCGGTGTAGAGGGCGACGACGGAGCCCTCGGGCAGCCGGAGCTCCGTCACCTCGAACGGCAGCCCTCCGACGCCCAGGGGCGGCCCCGCGCTCAGGGGGACGAGCCGGCACGTGCCGTCGGGCAGCAGGAGAGCGGGAGCGGGATGCCCGGCGGAGGCCGCGGCCAGCCGGCGCGAGACGGGGTCGTAGACGGCGTACAGGCAGGTCGCGCCGAGCTCGCCCATGTCGTCGCGGTGGCCGGCGGCGAGGTGGGTGACCAGGTCGTCGAGGTGCGTGAGGAGTTCGTCGGGCGGGAGGTCCACGTCGGCGAGGGTGCGCACGGCCGTGCACAGCCGGCCCATGGCCGCCGTGGAGGGGATGCCGTGACCGACGACGTCGCCCACGACCAGGGCGACCCGGCTGCCGGCCAGCGGGATGACGTCGAACCAGTCGCCGCCGATGCCGGCCGCCGACCCGGAGGGCAGATAGCGGTGGGCGACCTCGACGGCCGCCTGCCCGGGCAGTTCCCGCGGCAGCAGGCTGTGCTGGAGCGTCAGCGCGGTGGCGCGTTCGCGGGCGAAGCGGCGGGCGTTGTCGACGCAGACGGCGGCGCGGCCGGCGAGTTCCTCGGCGAGGACGGCGTCGTCCGGGACGTACGGGTCGGGGTGGGTGGTGCGGACGGCGAGCGCGACGCCGAGCGTCGTGCCGCGGGCGCGCAGCGGCACGGCCAGCAGCGAGTGGACGCCGGCGGGGGCCGGGACACCGTCCACCGGCCGCGGTGCGCCGCGCTCGCGCATCCACCGGTCGAAGTCCGGCTCGCCGGCGCGTCCGAGCACCGCCCTGCCCTCCCGCAGTGCCCGCGCGGATGGGGAGGAGGGCGGGTGCGCGTCCGCCCGGCCGGGGGGCGCGTCCGTCCCGGGGGCGCCCCCGGTGGCGAAGCGGTGCGCCACGCGGCGCAGCGGGGCCTCGCTGTCCGGAAGAGCTGGTGGTTCCTCGGTGCCGAGGGCCCAGTCGAGCAGGTCGACGGCGGCGAAGTCGGCGAACCCCGGGACCAGGAGTTCCACCAGTTCCTCGGCGGTCCGGACGACGTCCAGGGTGGTGCCGATGGCGGTGGCCGCCCCGTTGAGCAGGGCCAGCCGCCGGCGGGCGTGGTGCTGCTCGGTGCTGTCGAAGCCCGCCATCGCGGTGCCGACGACCTCGCCGGCGGGACCCCGCACCGGCCACATCTCCACCTTCCAGGCGTGCAGCCGGGAGTCGCCGGGCGCCCGGCCGAAGCTCTCGTGGTGCAGGGGCTCGCCGGTCTCGGCGACGCGGCGCAGCTGCCGGTGGAGGCCCAGGGTGCGCTCGGTCCGCCCCACGACGTCCAGGAAGGAGCGCCCGAGCAGGTCCTCCTCGGACCTGCCCAGCGCCTCGCGGGCGAGATCGTTGAGCCGCAGGAAGCGCTGCTCGGTGTCGAGGACGGACACCGCCATCGACGCCTGCTGGAAGGCCTGTCCCACCAGGGGGCTCCCGACGGGTCCGGGCGGCCCGACGGTGATCACGTACCCGCCCGGCGCGTCGCCCGCGCCGGACACGGGGCAGACCGTCAGGTGGAGCGGTACGGGCCGGCCGTCGCGGTGGCGCAGCACCACGTCGCCCGACGGAACGGGCGGTGCGCCGGACGGCGTGTCCCCGGCGAGCAGTTCCCGTGCGGCCCGTCCCACGGCCTCCTCGGCCGGGTGGCCGGTCAGCCGCCGGGCACCCTCGCTCCACCCCGTCACGATGCCGCGGGCATCGACGACCACCGCGGCGGAGGCGTCCTCCATTGGTCCAGGATCATCCCATCGCCGCCCCGTCTCAACCTCGGCCGGGCACCCCGGGCGGTCTCACGCGCGGTGGTCGCGGAGCGCGGCGAGCGCCCGGTCGGCGTGCGCGTTCATCCGCAGCTCGCTGCGCACGGCCTCCAGGACGGTCCGGTCCCGGCCCATGACGAACGTGGCCCGTCTGGTCGGCGCCAGGGAGATCCCCCGCTTCACGCCGAACCGCTCGCGGACCGTGCCGTCGGCGTCGGAGAGCAGGGGCATGCCGAGGGTGTGCCGTCCGGCGAACTCCGCCTGCCGCTCGACGGCGTCCCCGCTGATGCCCACCGGCCGTGCGCCGACCGCGGCGAACTCGGCGGCCAGGTCGCGGAAGCGGCAGGCCTGCGCGGTGCAGCCGGGGCTCAGCGCGGCGGGGTAGAAGAACAGCACCGCCGGCCCTTCGGCGAGCAGGTCGGACAGCCGGCGGACGGTGCCCGTCTCGTCCGGCAGCGCGAAGTCCTCGACCGTGTCGCCCTTCTCCACCCGCCCGGTCACGACCGGCCCTCCGCGCCCTTGGCGACGCCGCGCGCCCACAGCACCAGCGGCAGTTGCAGGGGCAGGCGTCCGAGGGCCGCGGCCCTCTGCGGGGCGGGGCGGTCCCGCCAGTCGACGGCCATCTTCACGTTGGCGGGGAACACCCCGACGAAGAAGGCCGCCGTGGCCAGCGCGGCGGCCCTGCGGGTCCGGGGCAGCGCCACGCCGGCGGCCAGCGCGAGCTCCGCGGCGCCGCTCGCGTGGGTCCAGGCCCGGGGCGACCCGGGCAGGGAGCGCGGCACGAGGGGGTCGAACCGGCGGGGGGCGGCGAAGTGGGCGGTGCCCGCGGCGGCCAGGAGGCCGGCGAGCAGCAGGGGCGAGCGTTCGGACCTGGCCATGGTTCCTCCTCAGACGACCGGCGGCGCGATATTACCGGGCGGTAAGCAGGTGGGGGGCCACCGGTCCCGCGTACGTCACGGCCGCCCGCGGTGGGTTCCCGGCGTGTAGCCCAGCGAACGGCGGAAGACGTCGATGAACGCGCTGGCGGAGGACCAGCCGCAGCGGTGCGCGACCGTGGTCACGGGCAGTCCGTCGGCCAGCATCCGCAGGGCGTGGTAGAGCCGTGACTGGGTGCGCCACTGCGGGAAGGTCATGCCCAGTTCGCGCCGGAAGAGCCTGCTGAGCGTGCGTTCGCCGACCCCCGTCGCCGCGCCGAGGGCGGCGAGGGTGCGCCCGTCGGCCGGGTCGGCGTGGACGAGGGCGCACACCGCGGCGAGGCGCGGGTCGGCCGGTGCGGGCAGCCGCAGCGGCTGCTGCGGCGAGACGCGCAGCCGGTCCCGCAGGACGGCGAGCAGGCGCGCGCGTTCGGGGCTGTCGTCGGCGGGTTCGCGGGTGTACGCGAGGATCAGTTCGCGCAGCAGCGGGCCGACGGCGAGCACGGCCGGGGAGTGGAGGCCGGGCGGGTTGTCGTCGGCGGGCAGCCCGACCAGGTGGAGTTCGAGGCGGCCGTGGGCCCGGTGGGCGTGCACGGTCCCGGCGGGGACCCAGATGGCCCGGGTGCCGGGCGCGAACCAGGTGCCCGCGTCGGTGGTCACTTCGACGACGCCGGAACCGGCGTAGACGATCTGGTGGTCGTCGTGCCGGTGCGCGTCGATCCGCTCCCCCGCGGTCAGCCGGCGTGCGCGGGTGGGGGCGGTGGGGGCGTGGCGGATGTGCGACACAACTCGGCAGATTATCGGAAGCAGGACGGCCGGCCGCCCGCCGAGGATCGTGGGGTGACCGCAGACCTCCCTTCACCGCGCCGGGGCCGCCCGATCACGCTGATGACCCTCGCGCACGCGTGCGTCGACGTGTACCAGGGGACCGTGGCCGCCCTGGTGCCGTACTTCGTCGCCGAGCGCGCCTACTCCTACGCGGCCGCCTCGGGGCTCGTCCTGGCCGCCTCCCTGGTGTCCTCCCTGGTGCAGCCGCTGTTCGGCGCGCTCACCGACCGGTGGGCGATGCCGTGGCTGCTGCCGCTGAGCGCGCTGGCCGCCGGAGCCGGGGTCGCCCTCAGCGGGGTCGCCGGCTCCTACCCGCTGGCCCTGGCGGTGACGGCCGTCTCCGGCGTCGGCGTGGCCGCCTACCATCCGGAGGCGGCCCGCGCGGCGCGTGCGGCGGCCGGCGGCAGTCACACGGCGATGGGCCGCTTCTCCCTGGGCGGCAACGTGGGCTTCGCCCTGGCTCCGCCGCTCGTCGCGGCCGTGGTCGCCGTGGGCGGGCTGCGCGCCTCCCCGCTGCTGGTGGTCCCGGCCCTGGCGGGCGCCGTGCTGTGCGCGGCGGCCGTGCGCCCGGCGGGGTCCCGCACGGCCGGCAGGGGCGCCCCGGTGGCGGCCGGCCGGGACGACTGGCCGTCCTTCCTGCGGCTGTCCGGTGCCGTGGTCTGCCGGTCGGTCGTCTTCGTCGGGCTGAGCGCGTTCGTCTCGCTGTACGTCCGTGAGCGCGCCGGCGGCGGGGACGCGGCCGGCACGGCCGCGCTGTGCCTGCTCTACGCCGGGGGCGCGGTGGGCACCGTGGCCGGGGGCCGGCTCGCCGAGCGGTACGGCAGGCTCACGGTGGTGCGCCGCTCCTACGCGCTGACCGTCCTCGCGGTCGCCGGGGTGGCGCTGGTGCCGGGACCCGCGGTGTACGTGTTCGTGGCGCTGACGTCGGCCGGCCTCTACGTGCCGTTCTCCCTGCACATCACCCTGGGCCAGGACTTCCTGCCCCGGCGGGTGGGTACCGCGAGCGGGGTCACGCTGGGGCTGGCGGTGAGCGCCGGCGGACTGGCGGCCCCGGCGCTCGGCGCGCTGGCCGACGCGACCTCGCTGCGCACCGCCCTGCTGCCGCTGATCGCCCTGCCGCTGCTGGGGCGGCTCCTGCTGCGGGGGCTGCGCGAGCCCGTCCCGGTCCCCGCGAAGGCGCGGGGGACGGACCCGCGGTGAGGCGGCGTCAGGGGGTCCGGGCGGTTTCCGCCTCCTCGTCGGCGGAGTGGGCGAGGAGGTCGTCGACCATGCGGTGGAAGAGGGTGGCGAGCTGCCTGAGGTCCTCGGGGGACCAGTCGGCCAGCGCCACCTGCATGGCCCGGGCCCCGGTCTCGCGGATCCGGGCGATGGCCTGCCGGCCGGTCCCGGTGAGCTCGATGCGCTGGGCGCGGCGGTCGTCGGGGTCCGGGACGCGGGTGACGTGGCCGGCCTTCTGCAGTTGCTGCACCGTCCGGGTGACGTGCGAGGCCTCCACTCCCAGCCGGGCGGCCAGCTCCCCCGGCCGCATCGGCTCCACGTCGGCCATCTGCCGCAGCAGCGCGAGGGCGGCGCGGTCCAGCGGCACACCCGCCAGGGCCGTCAGCCGCTCGTGCTGCCGGGCGCGCGAGATCAGATAGGTGATGCGGCTGAGCGCACGCTCGATCTCGGCCACTTCCGCGGAGGCGGGCGTGTCGGGGAGCGAGGGTGTGGGCATGCGGCCATTTTACCATCTCATTGCGTAACTCAATCAATTGCGGGACGCCCCTGCCGGCCCGCGTCCGGACCCGCGCCGCCGCCGTCCGGGCGCACCCCCTCGGGGAGCGGGCGCGTTCCGGCCGGCGCGCGGTGACCGCTCCCCGGGAACGGCGGCGGTGCGCCGCGCCCCCGGTACGGGCGCGCGCCCCGCACCCCCGCCCGGGTCGCCGCACCCGGTGACGTGCCCGCGGTCCCGCACGGCGGGGTGCCGCCCCGGACGAGCACGGCGCACGAGCTTCCGGTCGCCGCGGTCCCGCACGCCCCCGCAGAGCGGTCCGGCGGGCGGCGGACGTCGACATTCCGGACGACCCTCCCGATCCGGCGCCGGCCTCGTCGAGTGTTGGGCCGGGCTTCACCACCGGTACGCCTGGGCCCCCTTGGCACGGAAGCACGCAGCCGTGATTCTGAACTCCCTTGCCCCCCACAGCCGTTGGGCTGCGCCCGAGTCAAGAGGAGGACGCAGTGTCGTCGACCGCGTTCCGCACGCACCGCAGGAGGTGGCTGACCGGCCTCGCCGGTGCGGCCGCACTGGTCATCGCCTTCCCCGCCACCGCCTTCGCCGCACCGCCGCCCGCCCTGCCGGCCAACGCCGACAGCCTGGAGCAGACGTTCCAGCCCGCCTACGACTACGACACCGACGGCTGCTACCCCACAGCGGCGATCGGCCCGGACGGCGCCGTCAACACCGGTCTCCATCCGACCGGCGCCCTCAACGGCAACTGCCGTGACGCGTCGGACCTGGACAACACCAACGGCTACGCGCGCTCCAAGTGCAACAACGGCTGGTGCGCCGTCGTCTACGCCCTGTACTTCGAGAAGGACCAGGCCCTGCCGGGCACCAGCCTCGGGGGCCACCGCCACGACTGGGAGCACGTCGTGGTGTGGGTGCAGAACAACACCGCCCAGTACGTCTCGACGTCCAACCACGGCTCGTTCTCGATCCACGCGCGCTCGGCGGTCCGTTTCGACGGGACGCACCCGAAGATCGTGTATCACAAGGACGGCATCAGCACGCACTGCTTCCGCCTCGCGGGAGCGGGCGACGAGCCGCCGGAGAACCACGAGGGCAGCTGGCAGTACCCGACGCTGGTCGGCTGGAACGGCTACCCGGCCGGACTGCGGGACAGGCTCGTCTCCTACGACTTCGGCAGCGCCAACTTCGGCCTGAAGGACGGGAGTTTCGCCTCCCACCTCGCCGCGGCCAAGCCCGCGGGCATCCCGTTCGACCCGAACGCCTGACCGCACTTGCGCCGGGAGTCCGGACGGCCCGCCGCCCGGGCTCCCGAACGGCTCGAGGCCGGGCCCGCCTTCTTCGTCCGTCCGGTACGCAAGCGGCGGGGAGGGTCTATCGTGTCGGCATGTCCTTGCCCGAACTGATCCGTATCGTCTCCCGCGACTCCCCCATGGCGCTCGCCCAGGTGGACCGGGTCCGGGCCGAGTTGGCGGCCGCCCGTCCCGGTGTGCGCACCGAGGTCGTCCCCGTGCGGACGACCGGGGACAAGTGGCTGGGCGATCTGTCGAAGGTGGAGGGCAAGGGCGCGTTCACCAAGGAGGTGGACGCCGCGCTGCTGGCCGGTGAGGCGGACGTCGCGGTGCACTGCGTCAAGGACGTGCCCGCCGACCGGCCGCTCCCGGCGGGCACGGTGTTCGCCGCGTTCCTGGAGCGGGACGACGTCCGGGACGCCCTCGTGCACCCGGACGGACTCGCCCTGGACGAGCTCCCGGCCGGCACCCGGATCGGCACCTCGTCGGTGCGCCGGGTCGCCCAACTGTCCGCCACCCACCCGCACCTGCGGTGCGTGCCGCTGCGCGGCAACGCCAACCGGCGGCTGGCGAAGCTCTCGGCCGGGGAGGTGGACGCCCTGCTGCTCGCGGTCTCCGGCCTGGAGCGCATCGGCCGGAGCGAGGTGATCAGCGAGGTCCTCTCCCCCGAGGTGATGATGCCGCCCATCGGCGCGGGCATCCTCGCGCTGCAGTGCCGCGAGGGCGACACCGACCTCATCGACGCGATCAGCGCCCTCGGCCACCCGGACACCCACCGGGAGGCCACCGCCGAGCGCATGTTCCTGCACGTGCTGCAGGGGCACTGCAACAGCCCGATCGCGGGGTACGCACGCGTGGACCGCAGCGGCGAACTGTCCCTGCGCGCCTGCGTCTTCACCCCGGACGGCAAGACCCGGCTGAACGCGCACGAGTGGGCCGGCCGCCTCGACCCGGCCACGCTCGGCACGTCGGTCGCCGTGGCCCTGCTGCGTCAGGGCGCCCGCGAGATCATCGACGGCATCCCGCACTGACGCCGGCTCAGGCGGTGCCCTCCTCCGCCTGCTCCTGCAGGAAGACGCTCACCTGGTGCGCGAGGCTGTCCCGGCACGCGCCCACGGGGGTCCCGGCCGCGCTCTCGTGCGCACCGACGCGGCCCGCCCACAGCCGGCGGCCGGTCCACTCCTCGTCCACCCGCAGCTGCACCTGGACGTCGACGTGGCTCAGGGCCGCCTCGGGGCCGGCCGCGTAGAGCACGGCGGTGGCGCGGCGCAGCGGGTAGACGTCGAAGCCCTCGATGAACTGCGAGTTGCGCCAGTCGATGAAGGCGCTCTCCCCGTCGGGACCGATCCGTACGTCGATCTGTCCGTCCTCGAGATGAATTCCGACGGCCTTGTCGCCGCGATTCTCGACGGTCACCCGGACACTGAAATACGTCAGCCCCTCGGCGGCGTCGTCCCGTCCGCGCGGCGGCTCGCCCGCCTCCAGACGGTGGACGCGGACCCGCAGACCGGCATGCTCGTCGTACTCCTGCCAGTCCCCGACCACGTTCGGCTCGTACACAGTGCACCTCTCGACTTCCGTGGCTGCTTCCTATCTGTGGGCCGAGGGCACTGTCAAATGAGCGGAATGCGCCGTGGTCAGGCAGTTCGCCCCCATCTGATCGTTGATCAAGCGCTGCGCTGGAGGAATCCCCCCGACCGGCCGCCCCGCCCGCCGCGGCGGCGTGCCGCACATCACTCCGGTGCCGTGATCACCGGCGCGCCGCGGGAGCGGCCCGGCACGCCGCGGGGCGGGCGGGGTGCGGCCCGCCCGTCCCGCCACCGGGAATTCACGCCGCGAATTGCCTCGGTTCCGGAACGTGCACCCCGTGAAATGCCGGACCGCCGAATTCGGGAAACCGTTTCACAATGGTGGGGTACGGGAAAAGAAATCTCAGTGCTTCGGACAGGAGGCACGTCCGCGGGAACCGGCTCGCCGGCCCCGGGCCTGCCGTGGTCCGAGTCAGTGCTTCCCGCGGTGTCTGTCCACCCGGCACCTGTTCAGGGAGGTGCGCACCATGCGTACCGGCAGTCCCACGAAGCCGCACCCCCACGACGACGCCCCCGACACGGCCGGGGACTTCGCACGCCTGGCCCGGCTGCCAGAAGGGCCCGAGCGCAAGATGCTGCGCGACGAGCTGGTCGAGGCCTGGCTCCCCATGGCCGAACGGATCGCGGTCCGTTTCCGGGGGCGCGGTGAGGCTCTGGAGGACCTGTACCAAGTGGCGGCCCTCGGTCTGGTCAAGGCCGTCGACCACTACGACCCGGCGCGCGGCAACGCCTTCGAGGCGTACGCCGTGCCGACCATCACCGGGGAGATCAAGCGCCACTTCCGTGACCACATGTGGACCCTGCACGTCCCGCGCCGGGTGCAGGACCTGCGCAACCGCGTGCGGCACGCGGTCAGGGAGCTGGCGCAGACCACTCCGGGGCGGCCCCCCACGGTCTCCGAGATCGCCGGGTACGCCCGGCTGACGGAGAGCGAGGTGCGGACCGGCATGGAGGCGCTGGAGTGCTTCTCCACGCTGTCGCTGGAGGCGGAGATGCCCGGCACGGACGGCTACGCCCTCGGGGACGCGGTCGGCGGGCCGGACCCGGCGTTCGACACGGTCGTCGACCGGGTGGCGGTCCGGCCCTGCCTCGAGGCGCTCCCGGAGCGCGAGCGGATCATCCTCTACCTGCGGTTCTTCCGGGGGATGACGCAGAGCACCATCGCCGAGCAGCTCGGCATCTCGCAGATGCACGTCTCCCGGCTGCTCAGCAGCTGTTTCGCCCACCTGCGCGAGGAACTGCTGACCGAGACCGGCTGAACGGGTGCGCCGCCGGGCGGATCAGCGCTCCGGCGGCGCACCCGGGATCTGGGTCGGGCCGGACCGGTCCAGCACGTCCTCCAGCACCGCCCGTACCTCGGCCGGCATGAGTCCGGTGCGCCCCCAGACGAGGATCATCTCGGCGACGCTGCGGAGCTTGATGTTCGTGCGCTGGGACACCTCCTTCAGCACCGTCCACCCCTGATCGGGCGAGACCCGCCCGATCGCGACGACCATGCCGATCGCCTGGTCGACCACCGCGTGCGAGACGACCGCGTCCTTCAGCTGCTGTACCTCTTCCTCCAGCTGGAGGATGCGGTCCGGGCCCCCGTCCGTGGGCATGGTCACCTCCGGGTTCGGTGTGCCGCTCTCGTGGTGCCTTCGCATGGTGCTTGAGTGCCTTCACCCAGTGTCCGATCCATCCATCGTCGCCACTCGTCCCGCCCTGCGCCACCGGGGCGGCCCGAGGGCGGCCCCGCGCACCGTTTCGGCACTCCCGCCGGGGTACTCGGCAGGCGCCCGGACCGGGACAGGGCGGACACTGGGGGCATTGCCGGTGGCTGCCAGGCCCGACGAGATCAGGACGCGACTGCCATGAACCACGACATGCCCTCCCCCGCCGGCGCGACGGACGTCTTCTCGACGCACTCCGTGTTCGGGGCGCCCTGCTGGGTGAGCCTGACCAGCCGTGACGTGGAGACGACCGAGGAGTTCTACGGGGCCGTGCTCGGCTGGCAGTGGCGGCCGGTCCGCCTCGGCGACCGGTTCCGGATCGCCCTGGCCGACGGCGCGCCGGTGGCCGGCATCGCGGCGGTCGCCGGCATGTGGCAGATGGCGGTGGCGTGGACGCCGTACTTCGCGGTGCGCAGCGCCGACGAGGCCGTGGCGCGGGTGCAGGAGCGCGGCGGCACCCTGGCGGTCGGCCCGATCTCCCTGGCCCCGGGGCGGGCGGCACTGCTGGCCGACCGGGACGGGGCGACCTTCGGCGTCTGGGAGGGCGAGCTGTTCACCGACTGGCCCACCTGGCGCCGCGCGCAGCCGGCGTTCGTCAGGCTGCACACCCGTGACGCGTTCGACGCCGCGATCTTCTACGGCCAGGTCTTCGACTGGGCGTCCGACAAGCCCGGGTGCTGCGAGGTCCAGTACGAGGGCGAGGAAGTGGTGCTGCGCAGCGGCGGGGACCTGGTGGCCCGCATCGAGTCGGGGGCGGTGGAGTCGGCTCCCGATCCCCGGATCAGGCCGCACTGGCAGGTCCACTTCGCCGTGAAGGACGTGGCCGCCTGCGCCCGCACGGCCGAGCAGCACGGCGGCAGCGTGCTGTCCCTCACCGACGACGAGGCCGTCCTGCGCGACAACGAGGGCGCCCAGTTCACCGTGACCTCGCGCCGCGCACGCTGACCCGGGCGCGCCCCCTCCGGCCGGGCCGCCGCCGGTCACCGTGGTGTGCGGGACAGGCGGGACGGACGGGACAGGAGCGTCAGGGCGCGCGGGTCCACGGTGAGGACCGTGCCGGCCTTGTACTCGCGCTCGTCGGGGGCGCCGGCCGGATCGGCCGTGTCGATCAGTGCCGTCCAGCGTTCGCCGTAGGCGGCGTCCGGCAGGCGGAAGTCGACCGCCTCCCAGTGGCTGTTGAGCAGCAGCAGGAAGGAGTCGTCGACCAGCAGCCGGCCGCGGGGGTCGGGTTCGACGATGGCGTCGCCGTTGAGGAAGGCGCCGATCGCGTGGGCGTCGGAGCGCCGCCAGTCGTCGTCGGTCATCTCCTGCGCGTCGGGCAGCAGCCACACCAGGTCGGGCAGCGGCTGGTCCGCGTGGCGCACGGTCTCGCCGCGGAAGAAGCGGCGCCGGCGCAGCACGGGGTGGGCGAGGCGCAGGGAGATGAGCCTTCGCGTGAAGTCCAGCAGCTCGCGCTGTTCGCCGGTCAGCCGCCAGTCGATCCAGGAGGTCTCGTTGTCCTGGCAGTAGGCGTTGTTGTTGCCGCGCTGGGTGCGGCCCAGTTCGTCCCCGTGGGAGAGCATCGGGATGCCCTGCGACAGCAGCAGCGTGGCGAGGAGGTTGCGCTGCTGCCGGGCGCGCAGCTCGAGGACGGCGGGGTCGTCGGTGTCGCCCTCCGCGCCGCAGTTCCAGGACCGGTTGGCGCTCTCGCCGTCCCGGTTGCCCTCGCCGTTGGCCTCGTTGCGCTTGTCGTTGTACGAGACGAGGTCGCGCAGCGTGAAACCGTCGTGCGCGGTGACGAAGTTGACGCTGGCGCGCGGCCGGCGCCTGCTGTGCGCGTACAGGTCGGAGGAGCCGGTCAGCCGGGAGGCGAACTCGGCGAGGGTGTGCTCCTCGCCGCGCCAGAAGTCCCGGACGGCGTCACGGTACTTGCCGTTCCACTCCGACCACAGCGGCGGGAAGTTGCCCACCTGGTAGCCGCCCTCGCCCAGGTCCCAGGGTTCGGCGATCAGCTTGACGCGGCTGATCACCGGGTCCTGCTGGATCAGGTCGAAGAACGCCGACAGCCGGTCCACCTCGTGGAACTGCCGGGCCAGGGTGGCCGCGAGGTCGAAGCGGAAGCCGTCGACGTGCATCTCGGTGATCCAGTACCGCAGCGAGTCCATGATCAGCTGGAGCACGTAGGGGTGGCGCATCAGCAGGCTGTTGCCGGTGCCGGTGGTGTCGTAGTAGTGCGACCAGTCGCCGTCCACCAGGCGGTAGTACGAGGAGTTGTCGATGCCCCGGAAGGAGAGCGTGGGGCCCTTCTCGTTGCCCTCGGCGGTGTGGTTGTAGACGACGTCGAGGATCACCTCGAGCCCGGCCGCGTGCAGGGTGCGCACCATCTCCTTGAACTCGGTGACCTGCTGCCCGCGGCTGCCACGGGCGGCGTAGGCATTGTGCGGGGCGAAGAAGCCGATGGTGTTGTAGCCCCAGTAGTTGGCCAGGCCGCGGCCCTGGAGCACGCCGTCCTGGACGAACTGGTGCACCGGCATCAGCTCCACCGCGGTGACGCCCAGCGAGGTCAGGTGCCCGACGACCGCGGGGTGCGCGAGCCCGGCGTACGTGCCGCGGAGTTCCTCGGGCACGTCGGGATGGGTGCGGGTCAGGCCCTTGACGTGGGCCTCGTAGATCACGGTGTCCGCGTACGGGCGGCAGGGCCGGGTGTCCTCGCCCCAGTCGAAGGCCGGATCGGTCACCACGCCGAGCACGGTGTGCCCGGCGCTGTCGGCCGGATCGGGACCGTGCGGGCTGCGTTCGTACAGCGAGGGGTGGTTGTCGATCTGTCCGTCCACCGCGGTGGCGTAGGGGTCGAGGAGCAGCTTCGCCGGGTTGCAGCGGTGGCCGGCCGCCGGGGCCCACGGTCCGTGCACCCGGTAGCCGTAGCGCTGCCCGGGGCCGACGCCGGGGAGGTAGCCGTGCCACACGAAGCCGTCGACCTCGGTGAGCCGGACCGTGCCGTGGCGGCCGTGGTCGTCCACCAGGACCAGCTCGACGCGTTCGGCGACCTCGCTGAACAGGGCGAAGTTGGTGCCCTCCCCGTCGAAGGCCGCACCCAGCGGATAGGGGCGCCCGCTCCACACGGGCGCCCCTATCCGGTTCCGCGACCGGGTCACCGGGTCTCCTCCAGGACACCGTCCGTCGTGCGGACCCGGCCGGTCAGCTGGGTGACGGACACCTCGCGGGGCACGTCCAGGCCCTCGCTCTCGCGCGGGTCGGGAGCGGTCGGCACCAGCGGGACGCGTTCGCCGGCGCGGGCGCGCTGCGAGAACCAGATGACCTTGCCGCCGGTCTCGGTGGCGCAGCAGCCCCAGCCGTCGCTGCTCGCCGCGATGTGCTCCAGGCAGCCGCGCAGTTCCTGGTCGGGGCGCAGGCCGCGGTCGTTGTCACCGACGGCGGTGATGAGGTGCTGGCCGTTCCACCACATCTCGATCGACGTGTTCTTGTCGGTGGCGTGCTCGTCGATGGCCCGCAGCAGCATCTCGGTGCCGCTGCAGACGGGCTCCATCAGGTTCTCGAGGTCCCAGAACCGCAGGTGAGCGGCCAGTATGCGGCTGACCTGTCCCACCTTCTCCGGGCTGACTTCCACGTCGAGGTGGTAGTAGCAGGGCACTGCGGTCTTCATGGTCGTTGGCTCCTCACCGCGAAGCTCCGTTCCTCCTCGCCCTCGCGGGACGGGCCCCGAACACGGAACGCGAGCGGTCATCGCTTCTGAGTCACCTTCAGCGTGAGGGGGTTGGTCCATTCGTGCAACACGAGCGCACCACCGGGACGGGACCGCCGGCGAGCGGACGCCTCGGGCCGCCATGGGTGATTGAAAAGCCAACAAGACGTTGCGTCATCACCCGTGCACCATGTGTAAGACCTCGATCGCCGTTACGGTTCCGTGCCCCCGTGCGCACGGCCTCCGCCCGACCGCCGGGACAACGCGCCCCCATCGAGCCACGGAAAGGTGAACGGCGCCATGCTGCTACCCGCCAGAGCCGAAGTTGCCCGGCAGTTGCGTCGCTACCGGGCCTGGGAACGCGTGATGCTCGCCGCACCGGCCGATCGCACCGTACGGGCCACCTTCGAGGACTCCGGCTACACCCTCTGCGTCCTGATGGGCAAGCGCTGCGCGCGGGAGGCGGCGGACGCCGCCGAACGGTACCTGCGCACCCCCCTCGTCACCTACCTGCAGGAACAGAACGACCGGCCCCGTCCGGCCGCCCCGGCCAGGCGGGGCCCGCCGACGGCCAAGCGGCGCTCCCCGGCGGGAAGGTAAGGGCCTTCCCGCCGCAGTTTGGTCCCCACGACCGGGCGTCGGCCCGGCGTCGAGCACGGCGGAGGTGCAAGACCCATGAAGACGACCCGGACCATCGGCCGCATCCCGGTACGGGACGTCCGGCCGTCCGTCGAGTGCGGCCGGCGGCCGGCCAAAGCCGTCGTGGGCGAGCCGTTCGAGGTCACGGCCACTCTCTTTCGCGAGGGGCACGACGCGGTGGCCGCCAACGTCGTCCTGAAGGACCCCGAGGGGCACCCGGGGCCGTTCACCCGGATGCGGGAGCTGGCGCCCGGCACGGACCGGTGGGGCGCGGAGGTCGCGGCGGACACCGTGGGCCGGTGGACCTACCGCGTCGAGGCCTGGGGCGACCCCGTGGCGACCTGGCGCAGGACCGCCACCATCAAGGTCCCGGCGGGCATCGACGCCGGTCTGGTCCTGGAGGAGGGCGCCGATCTCCACGAACGGGCGGCCGCCGGGGTCCCGCAGGACGACGGACAGGACGTGGTCCTCGCCGCGGCACGGACCCTGCGCGACGACTCCCTGCCCTGTGCCACCCGGCTGGCGGCGGCGTTGACGCCGGAGGTGGACGCGGTGCTGGCCCGGCATCCGCTGCGGGAGCTGGTCACGAGCAGCGAGCCGCTGCCGCTGCTGGTGGAGCGGGAGCGGGCGCTGTTCGGGTCCTGGTACGAGTTCTTCCCGCGCTCCGAGGGCACCCCCGAGCAGCCGCACGGCACCTTCGAGACCGCCGCGCGGCGCCTGCCGGCGATCGCCGCGATGGGCTTCGACGTGGTCTACCTGCCGCCGATCCACCCGATCGGCACCACCTTCCGCAAGGGCCCCAACAACACCCTGGACGCCGGGCCGGACGACGTGGGCGTGCCCTGGGCGATCGGCTCGCCGGAGGGCGGGCACGACGCGGTGCACCCGCGCCTGGGCACCCTGGAGGACTTCGCCGCGTTCGTCCGGCGGGCGGCCGGGCTGGGGCTGGAGGTGGCACTGGACTTCGCGCTGCAGTGCTCGCCGGACCATCCCTGGGTGCACAAGCACCCGGAGTGGTTCCACCACCGCCCGGACGGGTCGATCGCCTACGCGGAGAACCCGCCGAAGAAGTACCAGGACATCTACCCCATCGCCTTCGACGCGGACCTGGAGGGGCTGGTCGCCGAGACCTGCCGGGTGCTGCGGCACTGGATGGGGGTGGGGGTGCGGATCTTCCGGGTGGACAACCCGCACACCAAGCCGGTGGTGTTCTGGGAGCGGGTGCTGGGCGAGATCAACCGCACCGACCCGGACGTGATCTTCCTGGCGGAGGCGTTCACCCGCCCGGCGATGATGCACACCCTGGCGCAGATCGGCTTCCAGCAGTCCTACACCTACTTCACCTGGCGCAACAGCAAGCAGGAGCTGACCGAGTACCTGACCGAGCTGTCCGGGGAGGCGGCCTGCTACATGCGGCCCAACCTCTTCGCCAACACCCCCGACATCCTGCACGCCTACCTGCAGCACGGCGGCCGGCCCGCCTTCGAGGTCCGCGCGGTGCTGGCCGCCACCCTCTCGCCGGCCTGGGGCATCTACAGCGGCTACGAGCTGTGCGAGAACACCCCGCTGCGCGAGGGCAGCGAGGAGTACCTCGACAGCGAGAAGTACCAGCTCAAGCCCCGCGACTGGGATGCGGCCGCACGCGAGGGCCGCACCATCGCCCCGCTCCTCACCCGCCTCAACACCATCCGGCGGGCACACCCCGCGCTCCATCACCTCAGGAACCTCCGCTTCCACGGAACCGACAACGACGCCGTCATCGCGTACAGCAAGCGCAGCGGTGACGACGTCGTGCTCGTGGTCGCCAACCTCGACCCCCACCACACCCAGGAGGCCACGGTCTCGTTGGACATGCCGCAACTCGGCCTGGACTGGCACGAGTCGGTGCCGGTGCGCGACGAGCTCACCGGCGAGACCCACCACTGGGGCAGGGCCGACTACGTGCGGCTGGAGCCGGGGCGGGCTCCCGCACACGTCCTGCACGTCCAGCGACCGCCCGCCGCACAGCGAAACGGAGGGCGAGGAACGCCATGACCGTCAACGAACCCGTCCCGGACACCTTCGAGGACACCCCCGCCAAGGACCGGGACCCGGAGTGGTTCAAACGCGCCGTCTTCTACGAGGTGCTCGTCCGCTCCTTCCAGGACAGCAACGGCGACGGCATCGGTGACCTGAAGGGCCTGACCGCCAAACTGGACTACCTGCAGTGGCTGGGCGTCGACTGTCTGTGGCTGCCGCCCTTCTTCAAGTCGCCCCTGCGCGACGGCGGCTACGACGTCTCCGACTACACCGCCGTGCTGCCCGACTTCGGCGACCTGGCCGACTTCGTGGAGTTCGTCGACTCCGCGCACCAGCGCGGCATGCGCGTGATCATCGACTTCGTCATGAACCACACCAGCGACCAGCACCCGTGGTTCCAGGAGTCGCGCAAGGACCCCGACGGGCCGTACGGCGACTACTACGTGTGGGCCGACGACGACAAGGGCTACCAGGACGCCCGGATCATCTTCGTCGACACCGAGGTGTCGAACTGGACGTACGACGCGGTGCGGGGCCAGTACTACTTCCACCGCTTCTTCTCGCACCAGCCGGACCTCAACTACGAGAACCCCCGCGTCCAGGAGGAGATCCTGGCGGCCCTGCGCTTCTGGCTGGACCTGGGCATCGACGGCTTCCGCCTGGACGCGGTGCCGTACCTGTACGCGGCCGAGGGCACCAACTGCGAGAACCTCCCGGCCACGCACGAGTTCCTCAAGCGCGTCCGGCGCGAGATCGACGCCCAGTACCCGGACACCGTGCTGCTCGCCGAGGCCAACCAGTGGCCGGAGGACGTCGTCGACTACTTCGGCGACTACCGCTCCGGCGGCGACGAGTGCCACATGGCGTTCCACTTCCCGGTCATGCCCCGCATCTTCATGGCGGTGCGCCGCGAGTCGCGCTACCCGGTCTCCGAGATCCTGGCCAAGACCCCCGCGATCCCCTCGGGCTGCCAGTGGGGCATCTTCCTGCGCAACCACGACGAGCTGACCCTGGAGATGGTCACCGACGAGGAGCGCGACTACATGTGGGCCGAGTACGCCAAGGACCCCCGCATGCGCGCCAACATCGGCATCCGCCGCCGCCTGGCCCCGCTGCTGGACAACGACCGCAACCAGATCGAGCTGTTCACGGCCCTGCTGCTGTCCCTGCCCGGCTCCCCGGTGATGTACTACGGCGACGAGATCGGCATGGGCGACAACATCTGGCTCGGCGACCGCGACGCGGTGCGCACCCCGATGCAGTGGACCCCGGACCGCAACGCCGGCTTCTCCTCGTCCGATCCCGGCCGGCTGTTCCTGCCCACGATCATGGACCCGGTCTACGGCTACCAGGTCACCAACGTCGAGGCGTCCATGGCCTCGCCGTCCTCGCTGCTGCACTGGACCCGCCGGATGATCGAGATCCGCAAGCAGAACGTGGCCTTCGGTCTCGGCTCCTACACCGAACTGCCCTCCTCCAACCCCGCCGTCCTCGCCTTCCTGCGCGAGTACGAGGACGACCTGGTGCTCTGCGTCCACAACTTCTCCCGGTTCTCCCAACCCACCGAGCTCGACCTGCGTGAGTTCGACGGACGCCATCCGGTCGAACTGTTCGGCGGGGTGCGCTTCCCCGCCATCGGCGAACTGCCGTACCTGCTGACCCTCGGGGGCCACGGCTTCTACTGGTTCCGGCTCACCCGAGTCGCATCCCGCACCGGCCGACGACTGTGAGCGTGTGCCGGCGAGAGGAGGCGTCACCATGACGAAGACCGCATTCCTGCGCCCGCGCAGCGCGCCCGCCGAGCACACGGGGTCACTCACCGGGCTGCTGCGCGAGTGGCTGCCGCGACAGCGCTGGTTCGCCGGCAAGGACCGGCCCGTCACCGACCTCGGGGTGCTGTCGATGACGGAACTGTTCCCGGGCTGTCTGCACGTGCTGGTCCACGCCGGCCACGGAGGCGTGCCCGCCCCCGGGGGCAACCCCCCGGCCGGTGACTGCTACCAGCTCCTCCTCGGCGTGCGGGAGACCCCCTCGCCGCGCCTCGGCCGGGCGCTCATCGGCCGGGTGCGGGACGGACAACTGGCCGGCATGACGGTCTACGACGCCCTCCACGACCCGCGCGCGGCCCAGATGCTCCTGGAGCGGCTGCGCCGCCCCGGGGCGTCGGGCCCGCTGCGCTTCGCGTGCGACGCGCCCCAGGAGGTGCCGGCCGGCCTGGTGCCGCGGCTGCTGGACGCCGAGCAGTCCAACTCCTCGCTGGTGTACGGCGACGAGTACATCCTGAAGGTCTTCCGGCGCATCCAGCCCGGCGTCAACCCCGACCTGGAGGTGCCGGGCGCGCTGGCCCGCCAGGGCTGCCACCGCGTCCCCGCCCCGGTGGCCTGGTTCCGCACCACGCACCCCTTCAAGGCGACGCTGGGCGTGCTCCAGCCGTACCTGCGCAACGCCTCCGACGGCTGGACGCTGGCCCTCGACGCGCTCGCCGGCGGTGACGACTTCACCGCGCAGGCGCACGCGCTGGGCCGGGCCACGGCGGACGTGCACCTGGCGCTGGCCTCGGCCTTCCCGGTGGGCGCGCCCGGGGAGAACAGGCGGACGGCCGCGGGGATGACCGAGCGGCTGACGGCCGCGGCGCACTGCGTGCCCGCCCTCCAGCCCTTCGTGCCGGGGCTGCGGGCCGCCTTCGCCGCGCTGACCACCTGCGACCCCGGGCCGCCCGCCCAGCGCATCCACGGCGACCTGCACCTGGGCCAGGTGCTGCGGGCCGGACGCGAGTGGTTCGTCATCGACTTCGAGGGCGAGCCGTCCCGCCCGCTGACCGAACGGCGCAGCGCCCACTCCCCCGTGCGGGACATCGCCGGGATGCTGCGCTCCTTCGACTACGCCGCCCGCCAGCGCCGCCCCTGGCGCCCGGAGTGGGCGCGTCGCTGCCGTGAGGCCTACTGCGCGGGCTACGCGGTCCGCGCCGGCTGGGACCCGCGCAAGAAGCACGGCCTGCTCCGCGCCTACGAGACGGACCGGGCCGTGTACGAGGTGCTGTACGAGGCCCGGCACCGACCCGACTGGCTGCCCGTACCCATGGCGGCGATCGAGCGCCTCGCCGTGAGAGGAGACTGAAGCCGTGGCCCTGCGCGACACCCCGCTTCCCGAGCCGGCCGGGCCCGTCCCGTCCGCCACCGCGGCCCACCGGGCCGCGCCCGCCCTCGACCCGGCCGACCGGGGGCGCCTGCTGGCCGGCGCCCACCACGATCCGCACGCGCTGCTCGGCGCCCATCCGGTGCCCGGCGGGATCGCCTTCCGGGCGCTGCGGCCCTTCGCGCGCGAGGTGAGCGTGGTCGTCGACGGCGGGCGCACCCCGCTCGTCCCGGAGGGCGACGGCCTGTTCTCCGGCGTCCTGGCGCTGGACGCGATCCCTACGTACACCCTGGCGGTGACCTACGGGGACGACGAGCCCGTGGAGACCCACGATCCGTACCGGTTCCTGCCCGCGCTCGGCGAGCTCGACCTGCACCTGATCGGCGAGGGCCGGCACGAGGAGCTGTGGACGGCACTGGGCGCGCACCCCATGACGCACCAGGGCGTGGCCGGCACCCGCTTCACGGTGTGGGCGCCGAACGCGCAGGGCGTGCGGCTCGCCGCGGACTTCACGTTCTGGGACGGCACCGCGTTCCCGATGCGCTCGCTCGGCTCGTCCGGGGTGTGGGAGCTGTTCCTGCCGGGCGTCGGCGAGGGCACCCGCTACAAGTTCGAGATCCACTCCCGCTACGGCCACCGGTTCCTCAAGGCCGACCCGATGGCCCGCCGCACCGAGGAGCCGCCGGACACGGCGTCCGTCGTGACGGCCTCGCACTACGAGTGGGGCGACGCCGAGTGGTTCGCGCGGCGGGCCGCCACGCCCGTGCACGAGGCGCCGTTCTCGGTGTACGAGGTGCACCTGCCCTCCTGGCGCCCCGGGCTGACCTACCGCGAGCTGGCCGAGGTGCTGCCCGCGTACGTCAGGGACCTCGGCTTCACCCACGTGGAGCTGATGCCGGTCGCCGAGCACCCCTTCGGCCCGTCCTGGGGCTACCAGGTCACCGGCTTCTACGCGCCGACCGCGCGGCTCGGCTCGCCCGACGACTTCAGGTACCTGGTCGACGCCCTGCACCGGGCCGGGATCGGGGTGATCATGGACTGGGTGCCGGCGCACTTCCCGAAGGACGACTGGGCGCTGGCCCGGTTCGACGGGGACCCGCTGTACGAGCCCGGGGACTCCCGGCGCGCCGAGCACCCGGACTGGGGGACGTACACCTTCGACTTCGCCCGCACCGAGGTGCGCAACTTCCTCGTCGCGAACGCCGTGTACTGGTGCCAGGAGTTCCACATCGACGGGCTGCGCGTGGACGCGGTCGCCTCCATGCTCTACCTCGACTACTCGCGCGAGGACGGCGGGTGGGAGCCCAACGCGTACGGCGGCCGGGAGGACCTGGCGGCGGTGGCGTTCCTGCAGGAGATGAACGCGACCGTCTACCGGCGCTGCCCCGGTGTGGTGACGATCGCGGAGGAGTCCACGGCGTGGAGCGGGGTGACCCGGCCCACCGACGCCGGCGGCCTCGGGTTCGGACTGAAGTGGAACATGGGCTGGATGCACGACTCGCTGGAGTACGTCTCCCACGAGCCGGTGCACCGCAAGTACCACCACCACGAGATGACCTTCGCGATGGTGTACGCCTACAGCGAGAACTACGTGCTGCCCATCTCGCACGACGAGGTGGTGCACGGCAAGCAGGCGCTGGTGTCGAAGATGCCGGGCGACTGGTGGCAGCGGCGCGCGAACGTCCGCGCCTACCTCGGTTTCATGTGGGCCCACCCCGGCAAGCAACTTCTGTTCATGGGACAGGAGTTCGCGCAGGGCGCCGAGTGGTCCGAGAAGCAGGGGCCGGAGTGGTGGCTGCTCGACGACGGGTACCACTCCGCGGGTGACCACCGCGGGGTGCGGGACCTGGTCCGCGACCTCAACGCGCGCTACCGGGCGACCCCGGCGCTGTGGCAGCGCGACACCGACCCGTCCGGCTTCCGCTGGGTCGCGGTCGACGCCGCCGACGACAACGTCTTCGCGTTCCTGCGGTTCGACGCCGAGGGCCGGCCGCTGCTGGCGGTGTCGAACTTCTCACCCGTGGTCCGGCACGACTACCGGCTCGACGCGGGCGACGACGTGGTCGCCTGGCAGGAGGTCCTGAACACCGACGCGGCCCGCTACGGCGGCGGGGACGTCACGAACCCGGACCCGGTCAAACCCGAGGAGGGCTGCCTCCGGCTCACCCTGCCGCCGCTCGCGACGGTGTGGCTGGCTCCGACCGCTCTGTGAAGCCCGGCGGCACCGCCAGGTGTCCGAGCCCCCGAGCGGGGCATCCGGGGTCGTACGACCGAGGGCATCTCGGCGTCGTCGCGGCAGGTCACAGAAAGGCGGCATCACGTGCGCACCGTCGGAGTGGAGGAGGAGCTCCTCCTGGTCGATCCGGAGACGGGTGAACCGCGGGCGATGTCCGCGGCGGTGCTCGCCCGTGCCGAGCGGGACGACGCGGAGCAGGACGTCTTCGAGAAGGAACTGCACGAGCAGATGCTGGAGTTCGCCACGCATCCGCAGTCCTCGATGGAGAGCCTGCACGCGGAGATCGTCCGCTGCCGCAAGGAGGCCGCGGGGCACGCCGGGGAGATCGGCTGCACCGTCGCCGCGCTCGCCACCTCGCCGCTGCCGGTCAGCCCCGCGATCGGGATGAACCGGCGGTACCGGTGGATGGAGGAGCAGTACGGCATCGCCACCCGGGAGCAACTCGTCCTGGGCTGCCACGTCCACGTGTCCGTCGAGTCCGACGAGGAGGGCGTCGGCGTCGTGGACCGGCTGCGGCCCTGGCTGCCGGTGCTGACGGCGCTCAGCGCGAACTCGCCGTTCTGGCAGGGCAAGGACTCGGGGTACGGCAGCTACCGCAGCCGGGTGTGGCAGCGCTGGCCGTCGGCCGGCCCGACGGAACTCTTCGGCTCGGCCGAGCGGTACCACCGGCGGGTCGCCGACATGGTGGCCACCGGCACCATCCTGGACGAGGGGATGATCTACTTCGACGCGCGGCTGTCCCAGCGGTACCCCACGGTGGAGATCCGTGTCTCCGACGTCTGTCTGCATGCGGAGACCGCGGGACTGATCGCCACCCTCGCCCGCGGTCTGGTGGAGACCGCCGCACGCGAGTGGAAGGCCGGCCGGGAACCGCTCGATCCCGGGGTCAGCCTGCTGCGGCTGGCCGCCTGGCAGGCGGCCCGGTCGGGGCTGACGGGCGAGCTGCTGCACCCGGCGACCATGCGCCGCATGCCCGCCGAGGCGGTGGTGCGGGCCCTGCTCGACCACGTCGCCGGGGCGCTGGAGGACCTCGGGGACCTGGAGCGGGCCCGCGAGGGCTGCGCCCGGCTGCTGCGCGAGGGCAACGGGGCGCGGGTGCAGCGCGAGCTGATGGAGCGCACCGGAAGCCTGCGGGACGTCGTCACGGAGTGCGTGCGGCACACCCAGGGGTGAGGCGTCCCGCGGGCGCTCCGGTGCCCGGGGGGCGGGCTCTTGTCGGACGGATCCGCGGGGCCGGCCTCCCGGCGGGCGGGTCCTCAGAGGATGAGCACGAGGGCGTAGGCGAGGAAGAAGGCCGCGACCAGCGCGACGAGGACGAGGATCAGGGTCAGGGGCGCCTTGGCCCAGCCCTTGGGAGGGTTGTGGGTCTCCCGGGGGCCGGCCTCGGGCATGCTGCTCTCGACGGGCGGGGTCTCGCCCGGGGGGACGCCGCCGCCCGGTTCGAGGCCGGTGCTGCGTTCGGGTTCGGGGTCTGGACTGACGTGTTTCATGCCGTCCGGGTCCCCCGATACCGCCGAGATCATCAGTGTGGGAACAGTTGTCGTGATCCCGGCCCCGGAGCGCTCCGGCTCGGCTACATTCAGGCACCGCCGATGACGGTGCCCGTCGGCCGAGTCACACCCCGTACACGTCAGGAGCAGTGCATGCGCGACCTCGCTCTCGCTCCCCCGTCCGCCCCGCCCCTGACCGGCGGTCTCGCCGACAGCCTGTTCGAGACGGCGGCCGAGAGCCCCACCCTGCCGATGCTCGCCCGCCGCGCTTCCCCGGCCTCCTCCACCTGGGAGGAGGTCACCGCCGTGGAGTTCCGCGACGCGGTCGTCGACCTGGCCAAGGGTCTGATCGCGTCGGGGATCTCGCCCGGCCGGCGGGTGGCGATCATGGCACGCACCCGGTTCGAGTGGACCGTCCTGTGCCACGCGCTGTGGACCGTGGGCGCCGAGGTCGTCCCGATCTATCCGACCTCCTCGCGCGACCAGGTGGAGTGGATCCTCCGGGACTCCGGCTGCGTGGCCGTGCTGGTGGAGGACGAACAGGGCGTGATGACCGTCGGGTCCGTGTGCGCCTCGCTGCCGCTGCTGCGGCACGTCTGGCAGCTGGACGCGGGCGCGCTGGACCAGCTGGTGGCGCGCGGCGAGTACATTCCGCTGGCCACGGTCGACTCGATGCGCCGCATCGTGCTGCCGGACTCCACGGCCGCCATCGCCTACACCTCCGGCACCTCGGGCCGCGCCATGGGCTGCGCCCTGAGCCACCGCAACCTGGCCTTTCCCTGCGACACGCTGCTGGCGGGCTGGGGGCACACGGCGGCGCCGCCCGGAGAACAGGGCTCGGTCCTCGCCTTCCTCCCCTTCTCCCACGTCTACGGCCTGATGATCCAGGGGCTGTGCGTGCGCGGCGGCCTGCTGATGGGGCACGAGCCCGATCTCGGCGGGGAGGCCCTGTCCTCGGCCCTGCGCACCTTCCGGCCCACCTATCTGTACGCCGTCCCCTCGATGCTGGAGAAGATCTACAAGAACTTCCTGCGCACGGCGCAGCAGGCGGGCCGCGGGGCCCTGTTCGAGCGGGCCGCCGACACCGCGCGGGACTTCGCCGCCGCACTGGAGCGGCAGCGGCTGGGCCACGGCCCGGGGCCGGGTTTCGATCTGCGGCTGCAGCACGCCCTGTACGAGCGCACCGTCTACCGCAGGCTGCGGGCCGCGCTGGGCGGCCGGGTGCGCCGGGCCACCTCCGGCGGTTCGCCGCTGAGCCGCGACCTCTCCCTCTTCTACGAGGGGATCGGCATCTACGTCCACGACGGGTACGGGCTCACCGAGACCGGCGGCGGGGTGACGATGCAGCCGTTCGGCCGGGAGAAGTCCGGCACCGTGGGGCGGGCACTGCCGGGCACCGAGATCCGGGTGGCCGAGGACGGGGAGATCCTGGTGCGCGGGCCGTCGGTGTTCCAGGGGTACGTGGGCGACGAGGGCGCCTCCCGGGCCGCGCTGAGCGGCGGCTGGCTGGCCACCGGCGACCTCGGCCGGCTGGACACCGAGGGCTACCTCACGATCACCGGCCGCAAGAAGGACATCATCATCACCAGCAGCGGCAAGAGCGTGGCGCCGGCGGCGCTGGAACAGCGGCTGCGGACGCACCCGCTCGTCCACCAGGCCGTCGTCGTGGGCGACGGCCGGCCCTGTGTGGGCGCCCTGATCACGCTGGACCCGGAGTTCCTGACCCACTGGCGGGCGGCCCTGTCCCTGCCGGGCGACGCGCCGACCCGGGAGGCCCGGGAGGAGAACGCGCTGCGCGAGGAGATCGCGCGGGCGGTCGCCGCGGCCAACAGCAGCGTGTCGCGCTCGGAGTCGATCCGGGTGTTCCGGGTGCTGCCGGAACCCTTCGACGTGACCAACGGGCTGCTCACCCCGTCGATGAAGCTGCGCCGGGACGAGATAGTGCGGCACTACGCGCTGGAGATCGACGCGATGTACCAGTCGCGTTCGCGTCCACGGCCGGCGCGGACCCCCGAGGAGGCGGCGGGCTGGGACGACTCGGACAACGTGTTCCGCTGACCGTCCGGCGCCCCGGGGCGCCCACCGGTGGGTACCGGTGGGCGCCCCCTTTCGCGCGTCCGGGGCCGGCGGCGTGCGGCACGGTCGCGGCCGTCCCCCCTTCCCCGCGTCCGCCCCGACCGGGCCGGGGCACCGGGTGACGTGTTTGTCACCGACCGCTCACGGGCATGCGGGCGCGTAGGCTCCGCCGGCACGGGAACCCACAGACGGGAGAGGCAGAGGAAAGACGACCGCCCCGCGACGCCGGGGCCTGGAAGGCGAGATGGCAACCGAGCCGCATTGGGACAGGACACTGGCTGCCGAGGAGATCACGAGCCGCGTCGCCAGCTTCCCCGGGGAGCTGCACGACGTCACGGAGGCACGGCTGGTCGCGGAGGAGTTCCTCTTCGACCTGGCCCGCGTGTCGGCACCGTCGGCTCCGGAACACTGGGACGACATACTGCTGGTCGTCACGGAACTGGCCGCCAACGCGGTCCAGTACGCGCCGGGGCCCTTCCAGCTGCGTCTGCGCAGGACCTTCGACGGCGTGCACGTCGTGATGCACGACACGAGCAGCACCGAACCCGCCCCTCGGCCCTTCCAGCCGAGCCGCGGCGGGGGCGGCATCGGCTGGCACCTGATTCACACGCTGTGCGACCAGGTCAGTGTGGTCAGCGACGACCGCGGCAAGGACATCCACGTCTTCCTGCCGTGGTGACCCCGGCCGGGGTCACCCGGCGGGGGTCCCGCGCGACGGCAGCCGGTGATAGTAGTCACCGACCGTGCCGAGGTAGGTGGGGTCCATGGTCTCGCTGTCGGTCCGGAAGCGGGGCGCGGCCTTCACCTCCGCCCTGCTGCACGACACCGTTATCCTGCGCTCCCCGACGTCGACGCCCGCGACGAGGCCGACCGGCACGAGGACGCTGCGGCCGAACACCCAGACGCCGGTGTCGACGACGAGGTGCCGCATGCCGTAGTGGTCGGCCTGCCGGTCCACGTGGCCGATGGTGCCGTCGTTCGCGACGACGGTGTAGCCCGTCAGGTCCTGCCCCTGGACGTCGCTCAGGTCCGGCGCGTATGACCAGATGCTGTCGATGGGCACGCTGCTCCTTGCCTCCCCGGTGGATGCGGATCCCGGGAGCGGGCGGCGAGTCCCGTGCACGGTCGGCCACCCGGCTCCACAGCAGCAAATACCCGGCAGGGGCGGGCGCATTCGGAGGGCGCGGACCCAAAACCGCACGCCGGCGATCCCGCGCCACCGCTCCCCGCCGGACCGGGCGCCTCCCCTCGCGGAGAGCCGCTCCCCCTCGGCCGGAACCCCGGAGGAAATCCCTTCGAGTACCCCTTCACGACCAGGGTATGCACGGCCCTCGCGATTTTTTCCGGGCGGGCCCCGGGGCGGTGACCGCGCTTTGTTCCCCGCCCGGAAACTGGGTTAGCCTTCGGCGTATTTTCTCATCACGCAGATCCGTGAACAGCGGAAATGCACATGACTTGGCCGGGCCGGGGGACGGCTCGGAGGGGTTTCGAGTTCTCGGCGGCGAGAGCTCCTGGGGAGCGGAACGAGGGTGCGCATGACCGGCAAGAGCACCGAGGTGACCGACGCGGTGCCACGGGACCAGGAGCTCAAGATGCTCCTCGCGGGACTGACCGCCGTACGGGACGGGGACTTCGGCACCCGGCTGCCGGACGACGCGGACGGCCTCATGGGGGACATCGCCAAGGTCTTCAACGGGATGGTGGACCAGCTGTCGGTGTTCACCTCCGAGGTGACGCGCGTGGCCCGCGAGGTCGGCACCGAGGGGGCGCTGGGCGGGCAGGCGCAGGTTCCCGGGGTCTCGGGCACCTGGGCCGATCTGACGGACTCGGTCAACGCCATGGCGGGCAACCTCACCGCGCAGGTCCGCTCCATCGCCCAGGTGACGACGGCGGTCGCCAAGGGCGACCTGTCGCAGAAGATCACCGTCGACGCCCGCGGCGAGATCCTCGAGCTCAAGAACACCATCAACACGATGGTCGACCAGCTCTCCGCCTTCGCCGACGAGGTCACCCGCGTCGCCCGCGAGGTCGGCACCGAGGGACGCCTCGGCGGACAGGCCGACGTGCAGGGCGTGAAGGGGACCTGGCGCGACCTCACCGACTCGGTGAACTTCATGGCGGGCAACCTCACCGGCCAGGTCCGCAACATCGCCCTGGTGGCGACGGCGGTCGCCAAGGGCGACCTGTCGCAGAAGATCACCGTCGACGCCCGCGGCGAGATCCTCGAGCTCAAGAACACCATCAACACGATGGTCGACCAGCTCTCCGCCTTCGCCGACGAGGTCACCCGCGTCGCCCGCGAGGTCGGCACCGAGGGACGCCTCGGCGGACAGGCCCAGGTGCGGGGTGTCTCCGGCACCTGGAAGGACCTCACCGACAACGTCAACGTGATGGCGTCCAACCTGACCGGCCAGGTCCGCTCCATCGCCCAGGTCGCGTCCGCCGTGGGCCGGGGCGACCTGTCGCAGCGGATCCGGGTCGAGGCCGCGGGCGAGGTCGCCGCGCTGGCCGACGTCATCAACACCATGGTCGACACGCTGTCGGCCTTCGCCGACGAGGTCACCCGCGTCGCCCGCGAGGTCGGCACCGAGGGACGCCTGGGCGGACAGGCGCGCGTGCCGAACGTCGCCGGCACCTGGAAGGACCTCACCGACAACGTCAACTCCATGGCCAACAACCTCACCGGCCAGGTGCGCAACATCGCGCTGGTGACGACCGCGGTGGCCCGGGGCGACCTGTCCAAGAAGATCGACGTGGACGCGCGCGGCGAGATCCTGGAGCTGAAGACGACCATCAACACGATGGTCGACCAGCTCTCCGCCTTCGCCGACGAGGTCACCCGCGTCGCCCGCGAGGTCGGCACCGAGGGACGCCTCGGCGGACAGGCCGAGGTGGAGGGCGTCTCGGGCACCTGGAAGCGCCTGACGGAGAACGTCAACGAACTGGCCGGGAACCTGACCCGGCAGGTGCGGGCGATCGCGGAGGTCGCGAGCGCCGTCGCCGAGGGCGATCTGACGCGCTCGATCACCGTGGAGGCCTCCGGCGAGGTCGCCGAACTGAAGGACAACATCAACTCGATGGTGGAGTCCCTGCGCGAGACCACCCGGGCCAACCAGGAACAGGACTGGCTCAAGAGCAACCTCGCCCGGGTCTCCGGCCTGATGCAGGGGCACCGCGACCTGCCCGTGGTCGCCGAGCTGATCATGGACGAGCTGGTGCCGCTGGTGTCGGCCCAGTACGGCGCCTTCTACCTCGCGGAGGACGGCGAGAGCGGCCCCGAGCTGCGGCTCGTCGGCTCCTACGGCTACCCCGACGACGACGCCCGGCCCACCCGGATCCCCTTCGGCCGCACCCTGGTCGGCCAGGCCGCCCGCAGCCGCCGCACCATCATGGTGGACGAGCTGCCGCCGGACTACGTGACCATCTCCTCCGGGCTCGGCCGGGTGGTGCCGACCGCGCTGGTGCTGCTGCCCATCGTGGTCGAGGGCCAGGTCCTCGGCGTGATCGAGCTGGCGTCGGTGACCCCGTTCACCCAGATCCACCGGGACTTCCTGGCCCAGCTGATGGAGACCGTCGGCGTCAACGTCAGCACCATCGTGGCCAACGCCCGCACCGACGAGCTGCTGGTGGAGTCGCAGCGGCTGACCGCCGAGCTCCAGGAGCGCTCGGCGGAGCTGCAGGCGCAGCAGGAGGAACTCCAGCACTCCAACGCCGAACTGGAGGAGAAGGCCGCGCTGCTGGCGACGCAGAACCGGGACATCGAGGCGAAGAACCTCCAGATCGAGCAGGCCCGTCAGGAACTCGAGGCACGGGCCCAGCAGCTGTCGCTCGCCTCGAAGTACAAGTCGGAGTTCCTGGCCAACATGAGCCACGAGCTGCGCACCCCGCTGAACAGCCTGCTGATCCTGGCCCAGTTGCTCGCCCAGAACCCCTCGCGCAACCTCAGCCCGAAGCAGGTCGAGTACGCGCAGATCATCCACTCCGCGGGCTCGGACCTGCTGCAGCTGATCAACGACATCCTCGACCTGTCCAAGGTCGAGGCCGGGAAGATGGACGTCAGCCCCGAACGGGTGGCGCTGCGCCAGCTCATCGAGTACGTCGAGGCCACCTTCCGGCCCATGACGATGCAGAAGAGCCTGGACTTCACCGTGACGACGGCCCCGGGCGCGCCGGCCGACCTGCTCACCGACGACTCCCGGCTGCGGCAGGTGCTGCGCAACCTGCTGTCCAACGCGGTCAAGTTCACCGAGCGGGGCAGCGTGGAGCTGCGGATCGAGCCCGCGGCGGACGACGAGGTGCCCGAGGGTGTGGTGCGCGGCGGCTCCGTGGTGGCCTTCCGGGTGAAGGACACCGGGGTCGGCATCCAGGAACAGCACCTGGAGACGATCTTCGGCGCCTTCCAGCAGGCGGACGGCACGACCAGCCGCAAGTACGGCGGCACGGGGCTCGGCCTGTCCATCACCCGGGAGATCGCGCACCTGCTCGGCGGCGCGGTCACGGTGGACAGCGTCGCGGGCCAGGGCAGCACGTTCACGCTGTTCCTGCCCGTGGCCCGGCCGGACTTCGAGGAGCTGCTGCGGCACGGCGCGGACCGGACCCCGGTCGAGGCCGCCCCGGACGCACCCTCCCCGCAGCGGCCGGCGATCGAGGCGGGGACCGGATCGGGCCGGCGCCCGCGGCGGCTGCTCGTCGTGGAGGAGCGGCCCCGGGGCCTGCTGACCCTGGTCGCGGAGAGCGTGGTCCAGGACGTCACGCACGGCCGGGGCGACGGCACCTTCCGGCCCCCGGTCGACATCATCACCACCGTCGGGGCCCAGGAGGCGGCCGGTGCGCTGGCCGCCGAGCCGTGCCACTGCGTGGTGCTGGAGCTCGGCATGGCCGAGGAGGAGGTCACCCGGTTCCTGGAGGCGCTGCGGGGCGACTCCGCCCTGGCGAGCGTGCCGGTGCTGGTGCACAGCGGTCACCGGCCCGACGCGGCGGTGGAGGAGGCCCTGCGGTCCCGCGCCGAGGGCACGGCGCTGGAGTTCCTGTCCAGCCTCGACGAGCTGCGCGAACGCATCGCCCTGCACCTCTCCGCCGAGGAACCCGGCGACGTGCTGTCCCTGGTCCGTCCGGACGAGGCGCAGCGGCCGGCTCCGCAGACCGTCGTCGACGGCTCGTTCTCCGGCCGCACGATCCTCGTCGTCGACGACGACGCGCGCAACCTCTTCGCGCTCAGCGGGATCCTGGAACTGCACGGCTTCCGCGTCCTGCACGCGGAGAACGGCCGCAAGGGCATCGAGCGGCTCGTGAACAACCCCGACGTGGCGCTCGTTCTGATGGACGTGATGATGCCCGAGCTGGACGGCTACGCCGCCACCGCCGAGATCCGCGCCATGCCGCAGTACGCCGACCTGCCCATCATCGCGGTCACCGCGAAGGCGATGCCCGGCGACCGGGAGAAGAGCCTCGCCTCGGGGGCCAGCGACTACGTCACCAAGCCGGTCGACACCCAGGACCTGATCGCCTGCGTCCGGCGCTGGCTGCCCTCATGATCCGCGCGACGACGACGCGCCGCGTCCCGCCCCCGGCGGGACCGGCGCCCCACCGCACCTCCCCTTCCGCACCCCAGGGCCCCGCCGCCGAGGAGCGTCCGCACCGTGAGCATCACCGAGCATCCGCGCGAGCCGCAGCGCGGTGAGCCGCGGCTCGAACCCGCCCCTCCCGCGCCCGCCGACGCGCCGGTGCCGTCGGACGGGGCCCTCTCCGTGGACGGGACCCTCTCCGTCCCCTCCCCGGCGGACACCCCGTCCGCCGGTCCCGCCGGCGTGTCCGCCGACTCGCCCGTGGGCCGGCTCGCGGCCACCGTGGACCGGCTCAGCCGTGAGGTGCGCGCCGCGCAGGCCGAGGCCGAGGGGCGGGCCCTGATCGAACTCGCCAAGGGGATCCTCGTCGAACGCCTGGGGTGCGGTCCCTCGCAGGCCGCGCGTCAGCTCGCCGAGCTGACCGAGCAGGCCGGGACGACCCAGCTGGAGTTCGCGGTCGAGGTCATCAACCAGGCCGCCCGGGACCGGATGTCCGAGGTGACGGACGCCTTCCTGGCCGCCACCCGGGCCGCGGACGACGCGCGGGCCGAGGAGGCCGCCGTGCGGCTGCGCGCGGCCGAGAGCGGGGCGCTGGCGGCGGACGACACCCAGGCGGTCGCCGAGTCGCTGCTGGAGCAGGCGCTGCGCCCGCTCGGGGCGACGGCGGTGGCCATCTGGGCGGCGGGCGCCGACGGGTCGCTCACGCTGGCGGGCAGCGCCGGGTTCTCCCCGGCCGAGGCGGCGCGCTGGTGCTACGTCCCGCCGGACGTGGCGACGGTCGCCCGCTGCGGGCTCCTGGAGCGCGACGGCCTGTGGATCACGTCGCTGGCCGAGACGGGCCTGCCCAGCGTCGGCCGGCACCACCACCCGGACGGGGGCAGGGCGGCCCTGCCCGCGGGGACCGGGGGACGCGTGCACGGTGTGCTGGAGATCGTCTGGCCGTCGCCGCTGCCCGAGCAGCCGCCGCAGATCGTCCGCCAGGTGGAGGCCCTGGCCGAGCTGTGCGCCCACACCCTGGAGACGTACACGCCGCCGAGCGGACCGCCGCACCGGCCGCGGACGCTGCCGGACGCCGCGGAGCTGATGGACCTGGCCGACGGTCTGCACGACCCCGCGCTGGTCCTCCTGCCGCACCTGGACGCCTCCGGGAACCTGCTGGACTTCCGCATCCAGCACGTCAACGGCCGCTTCCTGGACCCGGCGGGACGGCCGCGCGCCATGGTCAGCGGCGCCCTCCTGCTGGAGGCCTACCCGATGGCCGCCGGGGAGGGCGAGCTCTTCCAGCGGATCGAGCGGGTGTACGCCACGGGCGAGCCGTTCCGGGCCCGGCGCATGAACCTGACGGCGCTCGTCGGCCAGGTGCCGCTGTCGGCGGTCGCGGACATCAGCGTGAGCCGGCACGGCTCCGGCCTCCTGTTCATCTGGCGCATCGAGGACGAGGCGGCCCGGCTGGCGAGCCTGCTCCAGCACGCCCAGCGGCTCGGCCGGATCGGCGGCTTCGAGGAGAACCTGCTCACCGGGGAGATCACCTGGAACGGGCAGCTCTTCGACCTCTACGGGCGCCCGCAGACGAGTCCGCCGGTGCCGCTGGAGAACCTGCCCGCGCACGCCCACCCGGACGACGCCGTCGCCATCGGCCGGTTCCTGCGCACGCTGCTGCACCACCGGCGCCCCGCCTCGGCGGCCTTCCGGCTGCAGCGGCCCGACGGGGTGACCCGGCACATCCGGGTCGTCGCCGAACCGGTCCTGGACACCGACGGCCGGCCGCTCACCGTCCGCGGCGCCTACCAGGACATCTCGGCACAGCACTGGACGGAGGTGGCGCTGGCGGCCACCCGCGACCAGCTGGCGCACACCGAGCAGCAGGCCAGCGAGCGCGACCGGCTGGCGCTGCAGCTGCAGCGCGCCATCATGCCGCCCGCCCAGGCGCCGCTGCAGGTGCCCGATCTGGACGTGGCCGTCCGCTACCGGCCCGCGGAGACCGAGCAGCTGGTGGGCGGCGACTGGTACGACGCCGTGGTGCTCCCGTCCGGGCTGGTGCTGCTGTGCGTGGGCGACGTCGCCGGCCACGGCATCGAGGCGGCGACCAGCATGGTCGTCCTGCGCAACGCGCTGCGCGGTCTGGCCGTCACCGGCGCGGGCCCCGGGCAGCTGCTGTCGTGGCTGAACATCGTGGCGCACCACCTGACGGGCGCGGTCACCGCCACCGCGGTCTGCGGCCTGTACGACCCGGCCTCGCGGACGCTGAGGTGGGCCAGGGCGGGCCATCTGCCGCCCGTGCTGGTGCGGGGCGGCGAGGCATCTCCCCTGCCGCTGGTGCGCGGGCTGCTGCTCGGTGCCGTGCCCGAGGCCGCGTACGAGGAGGCGGAGGTGCGGCTGGCGGCCGGGGACAACCTGCTGATGTACACGGACGGTCTGATCGAGCGCCGGGACCGCTCCGTCGAGGAGTCCCTGGCCCACCTGCTCACCACCGCCGCCACGGCCCCGGGCACGCTCGACCAGCGGCTGGACCGGCTGCTCACGTACAGCAGGTCGGACACGGACGACGACACCTGCATCGTGGGCATCCGGGTCGGGTGACAGGGCACGGCGGGCACCGCCGGCGACGCACCGAGGCATGACACGGCGATTCGGGGGTACGCGCGGCTGCGCGGTGGAGTCGACCGGCGGGTGAGGGAGTGTCCGATCAGGTGAGGGAGCACCGGGAGGGAGCGGGCAGTGGGCTGCGCCGCTTCCCGTCCCGGAGGCGTCCTCCCCGGCCGGCGCCCATGAGAGCGTGATCACCCCGCGCGCCAGGACCGGCGCGTGTCGACGCCCCCGCAGGGGTAACCAGCCCTGGCCGTCATTTGTTGGAGGTACTCGTGCCCATTGCCCAGAATCCCCTGTCCGTCGAGGTGACCCTGCCCCGGGAGGACGTGGCCCTGCTCAGGGTGGAGGGGTATTTGGACGTCGACACCGCGACCGAGTTCCAGCATCACCTGGCGAACCAGCTCCATCACGGCCGGCGGCACTTCCTTCTCGACCTGTCCGAGGTCCCCTTCATGGACTCGTCCGGCATGAACATCATCCTGCGCGTCTACCAGGAGGCGCGTGAGCTGCCGGGAAGCGTGCACATCATCTCCCCCACGCCCGCGGTGCGCCGCATCCTGGACCTGACCGGCGTCAGCATCACGGTCCCGGTCTCCGAGAGCGTCGACGAGGCGCTGGAGCGCGTCGACGGGCTGCCGCAGGTCCCGGAGGTCCCGGAGGAGCCCGCGAGCTGAACGACATCCGCGAGAGACCACCACGTCCCCGCGTCGGGCCGGTGGGCAGCGCGGCCCCCGGGCCGCCCGCCACCGGCCGTCGCGCTGTTCGCGCGGCCCCCGGAAGGGGCCGGCCGCGGGTGCGGGGCACGGTGTCGTGCGAGGTCGGGACGTCGTTAAAGTGGTCGCCCGGCAGGGGCCGATCGCCGTCCGGTGGTCCCGAACGGGCTCGACACGCAACGATGATGAGGAGAACAGCAGGTGCCGGAGCACGAAGCGGGCGGAACGCTCGGAACGCCGACACTCGAGGTCAGGGACTTCCTGCTCCGCCGGCGTGAGCAGATCGCCCAGCGGTGGGCGGACGAGCCCCTGTTCCGTACGGTGTTCACCGTCTCCCGCGACGAGGCGGTGGAGGCGGGCAAGGCGGTCGTCGACGCGCTGGCGCAGGTCGCCGACGCGCAGCGGGTCGAGGACCCGGACGCCGCGGGTTTCACGGGTGTGCGCGAGCAGCTGGCGCGGATGGGAGCGGCCCGCTCCCGCGCGGGGCTGTCGACCACGCAGGTGTCGAGCGAGCTGGCCGCGCTGTGGCCGCCGGTGGAGAACCTCCTGGTCGCCGATCTGGAACAGGCGTCGCCCGAGGGGCTGCGGGAGTGCTCGACCACGCTCAGCGTGCTCATGGGCACGCTGCGGCTGGTGGCCATGCAGACGGCGCTCAGCGAGGGGCAGGCCCTCATCGACCGGCAGCGGCTGCAGCTGCTGGAGGTGGCCACGCCGGTGATCAAGCTCTGGGACGGCATCGTGGCGGTCCCGCTGATCGGGACGCTCGACAGCGCCCGCAGCCAGGTCGTGATGGAGACGCTGCTGAACGCGGTCGTCGACCAGCACGCCCGCTTCGCGATCCTCGACATCACCGGTGTGCCGACCGTCGACTCGCTGGTGGCGCAGCACCTGATGAAGACGGTCGCCGCGGCCCGGCTGATGGGCGCGGAGTGCGTGGTGTCCGGTATCCGTCCGGCGATCGCGCAGACCATCGTGCACCTGGGTCTGGACCTCGGCACGGTGAAGACCCGCGCGAGCCTCGCCGACGCGCTCGGGTACTGCCTGCACGAGCTGGGGGCGAACATCGTGAACGCGGCGCCCGACGGTGTGGGCCGCCGGTGAGCGAGGAGCTCTCCCGCCCGGTCGCGGGACACGTGCCGGTCCTCAGGCTCGGCGACGTCCTGCTGGTCACCCTCCAGGGGGACCTGTACGACAGCACGGCGCAGCAGTTGCAGCAGGACCTGTCCGAGGCCATCGCCCACAGCTCCGAGACCGTCACCCGCAGCAGGGTCACGGGTGTGGTCATCGACATCTCCGGCGTGGAGATGGTCGACTCCTTCCTCGGGCGTGTGCTGGCCGAGATCGCGGCCCAGAGCGAGCTGCTGGCCGCGCGGACCGTGGTGGCCGGCATGCGGCCCGCGGTCGCCATCACGCTGGTGGAACTCGGTCTGACGCTGCCGGGGCTGCGGACCGCGCTCACCACCGAGGCGGCGATGGAGCTCCTCGCGCAGCCCGTCGCGCCGTCCCGCTTCGGCGGCATGCGCCGGGAGAGTCCGTGATGCACACTGCCGCGGGCGTCGAGGCCTGCCTGCCCATCCGGTCGGACATGGACCTGGTGTGGGTGCGCCAGCACGTGCGGCAGGCCGCCGCCCGGCTCGGCTTCGGCCTGGTGGACCAGACGAAGCTGGTGACCGCCGCCAGCGAGCTGGCGCGCAACACCCTGGTGCACGGCGGGGGCGGCCGGATGGAGGCGTCGCACGTCACCTCGGACGGCGTCAGCGGACTGCGGCTGGTCTTCAGCGACTCGGGCCCGGGCATCGCGGACCTGGACCGGGCGCTCAGCGACGGCTACACCTCGGGCGACGGGCTGGGGATGGGGCTGGGCGGCGCGCGGCGCCTGGTGCACGACTTCGAGGTCGAGAGCGCTCCCGGGGCGGGGACCACGGTGCGGGTGACGTCCTGGGCGGGACGGCCGCCGCGTCCGCGCGAGGAGGTGTGATGCCCCGCGTCTGGGACGTGCCGGTGCAGGACTCGACCCGGGTGCGCGACGTGCGGGTCGCGGCGGAGGAGGCGGCGGCCCTGGCCGGGCTCGACGAGCGGCGCACCGCCGCCGTGTCGCTGGTGGCGACCGAGCTGGCCACCAACCTGCTGAAGCACGCGCGGGACGGTGAGGTCCTCGTCGACGTCGTGGACCCGCCCGTCCTGCGGGAGGGCCGGACGGGACGGGCCGTGCAGATAGCGGCGATCGACCACGGGCCGGGCATCGCCGACGTGGCCGGTGCGCTGCGGGACGGGTTCACCACGGCGCGTTCGCTCGGCGCGGGCCTCGGCACCTGCCGGCGTCTCGCCGACGACTTCGACCTGCACAGCGTGCTCGGCCGGGGCACGGTGGCGGTGGCCCGCGTGGGCGCCGCCCCCGCCGGCGCGCCGCCCGGCGACGGCCTCCCGCAGGCGCCCGGCGTGCGGGCGGGCGGCGTCAACGTCCCGTTCGCCGGCGCGGACTTCTCGGGGGACGCCTGGGCCTGGGCCAGGTCCGGCGACCGTCTGACGCTGATGCTGGCGGACGGGCTGGGCCACGGCGGCGAGGCCGCCCGCGCCTCGACCGCCGCGGCCGAGGCCCTGCGCCGCCGGCCCCACCTGCCGCCCGCCGAGGCGCTGCGGGAGATCCACGGGGCGCTGGCCGGCACCCGGGGCGCGGCCGTCGCCGTGGCCCAGGTGGACACCGGGGCCGGCCGGCTGCGCTTCGCGGGGATCGGCAACGTGGGGGCCCGGCTGCGTGAGGGCGGGCGGTGGCGGTCGCTGCTGTCCCGGCCCGGCATCGTCGGCGTGCACCGGCCCCGCACCCTGCGCGAGGACGACGTCGCCTGGTCCGAGGAGAGCATGCTGATCCTGCACACCGACGGTCTGTCCAGCCGCTGGATCCCGTCCCCGGACACCGGCGTGCCGGTGTCCGACCCGGCCGTGACGGCCGCCGTGACGATCCGGGACGCCAGGAGTCCCGCGCGCCCGGTGCGGGACGACACCGCCGTGGCCGTGCTGGCCCCCACCCCGGCGGGCCGCCCATGAGACGCACGTGGCAGATCGGCACCGTCACCGACGCGGCGCGCGCCCGCATCGCCGTCGCGCAGCTGGCCGCGGAGTGCGGGGTGCCGACCGTCGAGCGCGCCCGGCTGGCCGCGGCGCTCAGCGGCCGGCTGCGGCAGTGCCTCACCAAGGGCGGCGCCTGGGTGCTCACCCTGGACGTGCCCGGTTCCCCGGGCGGGGAGGGGACGCTGCACGCCGTGCTGACGCCCTCGCCCGGCGAGGAGGCCGCGGACCGGACGCCGTGGGCGGTGACCGTCCCCTGCCCCGAGCCGGGCCGGGCCGGGAACGGCACCGCGGTGACGGAGGATCCGGCGGACCTGTCCGAGGCGCTGCTGGGCGCCGACGAGGACACCGCCGCCGTGCTGGACAAGCTCGCCGAGCAGGAGGAGCTGGTCGCCTTCCACCGGGAGGAGCTGCACCAGACCAACCAGGGCGTGCTGGCGCTGCACGCCGAACTGGACGCGGCGGGACGCGCCCAGCGCGAGGCGTTCGCCGCCGAGCGCCGGGCGCGCAACGAGGCGGAGGACGCCCGCCGCAGGCTGACGTTCCTGGCGGACGCGAGCCCGGTGCTCAACGCCTCGCTGAACCACGACGAGATCGTGCGCCGGCTGCCGGAGCTGCTGGTGCCCCGGTACGCCCGCAGCGTCGACGTGTGGCTGTTCGACGACGAGGACGACCGGCACCGGCCCGCGGCGCAGCCGGCCGCGGCGGTCCGCGCGGCCCGCACCGGGCGGCCGCAGTACGCCGCCGACCACCCCGGCGGCCTGCCCGGCGTCGACGACCAGCCGCCGTCGTCCCTGGATCCCGGCCGGCCCCTGCTGTGCATCCCGCTGCTGACGCGCCGGGCGCCGCTGGGCGTGCTGACCCTGTCACCGCCCGGTGAGCGCTGGGACCCGGACGACGCCGTGATGCTGATCGAGCTCACCCGGCGGGCCGGCATCGCCATCGACAACGCCCGCCGCTTCGAGCACAACCGGGACATCGCCGAGACGCTGCAGCGCGCCCTGCTCACGGACCTCCCGGCCACGCCGGGACTGAGCCTGGCCGCCCGCTACCTGCCGGCCACGCACGGGCTGAACATCGGCGGTGACTGGTACGACGCGTTCCGCCAGCGGGACGGCAGTCTGATCACCGTGATCGGCGACGTGACCGGGCACGGGCTGCACGCGGCGGTGATGATGAGCCAGCTGCGCACCGCCCTGCGCGCCTACGCGGTCGACGGCGGCAGCCCCGGCCGGCTGCTGACCCGGCTGCACGGGTTCCTGCACCACCTGCAGCCCGATCTGTACGCCACCGCCGTCATCGCCCGGTTCCACCCGGACGAGCCCACGCTGACGTGGGCCGCCGCGGGCCATCCGCCGCCGGTGCTGCGGCTGCCCGACGGACGGGTGCGCACGCTGGACGCCAAGCCGGGCGCGATGCTCGGCATCCCGCTGAAGCAGGAGATCACCGACCACACCGAGCGGCTGATGCCGGGGGCGACGCTCGCGCTCTACACGGACGGGCTGGTCGAGCGGCGGGCCCGGGGCATCGACCCGGGCATCGAACGGCTCGCGGCGGCCCTCGGTTCGTTCGGCCCCGCGGAGCTGGAGGCGGACCTGGAGGGATCGGCGGACCGGATCCTCCACCCCCTGCTGAGCGACTCCGAGCGCGACGACGACGTCTGTCTGCTGCTGTGCCACCTGCGCGGCTGAACCCGGAGCACTGATCCGGGGCATCGCCCCGGAGCAGGGGTGACGGCCGGTCGTCCGGCGGCGTCCCGCCCCCCCCACTTCCCGGTGCGGTCCGGCGAGTGTGCGGGCATCGTGGTGCTGAAGAGGGGCACGCGAGAGGTGCGGACGTTCGAGGCAGACCGTCTGGAGCCGCAGGAAGGGATGAACACCGTGACACGACCCAGGATCCTGGTGGTGGGCGCAGGCTTCGCCGGTGTGGAGTGCGTGCGCCGGCTGGAGCGCAGGCTCTCCCCCGACGAGGCCGACCTCACGCTGGTGACGCCGTTCTCCTACCAGCTCTACCTGCCGCTGCTCCCCCAGGTCGCCTCCGGGGTGCTGACCCCGCAGTCGATCGCCCTCTCCCTGCGCCGCAGCGAGAGGTACCGGACCCGGATCATCCCGGGCGGGGCCATCGGAGTGGACCTGAGGTCCAAGGTCTGCGTCGTCCGCACCATCACCGACGAGATCGTCAACCAGCCCTACGACTACATCGTGCTGGCCCCCGGCAGCATCACCCGCACCTTCGACATCCCGGGGCTGACCGACCACGCGTTCGGGATGAAGACGCTGGCCGAGGCCGCCTACCTCCGCGACCACGTCATCTCCCAGCTCGACCTCGCCGACGCCAGCCACGATCCGGCCGAACGGGCCTCGCGGCTGCAGTTCGTGGTGGTCGGCGGCGGCTACGCGGGCACCGAGACCGCGGCCTGTCTGCAGCGGCTGACGCACGCCGCCGTCAAGCGCTATCCGCGGCTGGACCCCGGCCTGATCAAGTGGCACCTGATCGACATCGCCCCGAAGCTCATGCCCGAGCTGGGCGAGAAGCTCGGCCGCAGCGCGCAGGAGGTCCTGACGCGCCGCGGCATCGAGATCTCCTTGGGCGTGTCCATCGCGAAGGCGGGCCCCGAGGAGGTCACCTTCACCGACGGCCGGGTGATCCCCACCCGCACCCTGATCTGGACCGCCGGGGTGGTCGCCAGCCCGCTCATCGCCACGCTGGGCGCGGAGACCGTCAAGGGCCGGCTCGCGGTCAACGCGGACATGTGCCTGCCGGGCCACGACGGGGTGTTCGCGCTCGGCGACGCCGCGGCGGTGCCCGACGAGGCCAGGGGCGGCGGTGCCGTGTGCCCGCCGACCGCGCAGCACGCCCTGCGGCAGGGCAGGCAGGTGGCCGAGAACGTCATCGCGACGCTGCGCGGCCTGCCGACGCGGCCCTACCACCACAAGGACCTCGGACTCGTGGTGGACCTCGGCGGCGCCGACGCGGTCTCCAAGCCGCTCGGCCTGGAGCTGCGCGGCCTGCCCGCCCAGGCGGTGGCCCGCGGCTACCACTTCGCGGCGCTGCGCACCAACGTCGCCAAGGCCCGGGTGGCGACCAACTGGCTGCTGAACGCGGTCGCCGGCGACGATTTCGTCCGCACCGGCTTCCAGGCGCGCAAGCCGGCCAAGCTGCACGACTTCGAGTACACGAACGCGTACCTGACGCCGGAGCAGGTCCGGGCGCACGTCGAGGAAGCGGGCCGGGCGGTGCGGTGACGCGGCCCGGGAGCGGCCGTTCGCGCCCCGCGGTGCCGGCCCCGGGACCGACGTCCGCGACGGGAGAGAGCGCGACGGCGTGAGAGCGGCGGGACGCCCGGTACGGGCACGACTGCGGGACCGCCTCGCGGCGTCCGATCCCGGGCTGCTGCGGCTGACCGCCGGGCTGCGCACGGTGACCGCCATCGCGCTGACCCTGGCCGTGCTCGCCTCGACGGGCTTTGGGATCACCCGTCTGGTGACGGGGGCCATGGCGGCGATGGTCGCCACCTTCTCCGTCCGGGAGAAGCGGCGCGCCGCCCAGGCGGTCACGCTCGCCCTCGGCCTGCCGGTCGCGCTCGTGTCCGTGTCCCTGGGCGCGGTGCTCAACGAGTGGGTCGTCGTCGGTGACGTCTTCTTCGTCGTCCTCATCTTCTGCGCGGTCTACGGCCGCCGGTTCGGCGAGCGCGGGACCGCGCTCGGTCTGATCGGCTTCCAGCTCTACTTCGTCTCCCTGTTCGTCGGCGCCTCCGCCGCGCAGCTGCCCGGGCTGTGGGCCGCCCTGACCGTCGCGTTCGCGTGCAGCGCCGTGGTGCGGTTCGCCGTCGTCCCCGTGACGCCCGCCGGTCTGCTCGCGCGGCTGCGCCGGGCCTTCCGGGTCCGGCTGGCCCAGCTCGTCTCCGCGCAGCTGGCGCTGCTCGACGCCGGTCCGGACGGGCCGGACGAGGTGGACAAGGCGCTGGAGGACGTGCGCACGGGGACCTCGCGGCTGCACGAGACGGCCCTGATGATCCAGACGCGGCTGGAGGAGGGCACCCCGGACGAGTCGACGGCGCGGCTGGTGCAGCGCCGGATCGCGGACGCCGAGATCGCCGCCGAGCGCCTCACCCTGCTGCTGCTGTCGGCCCGCAGCACCGAACGGGCGGACACCCTCACCCTGCACCTGCCCGGCGCGCCCGCCCCGCGGGTCGGCCGGCTGCCCGGGCCGGAGGAGGCCACCGCCCTGCTGCGCCGGGACCTGCTCGCGCTGCGCGCGCTCGTGCTGCGCACCGGGACGCCCGGGACGGCCGTGGCCCAGGTGCGCAACCGGCTGCTCGGCTACCGGGACGAGGAGAACCTGCCGGCCGCCACGCCGGCCGTGCGGGACGTGTTCCGGGCCGTCGGCGAGGCCGCCCGCGCCGTCATGGGGCTGCGCATCGCGCTGGACGGTCCGCAGGACGAGTCGGACGACACCCCGGCGACGGCCCGTTCCCGGGAGGAGCTGGACGCCGAGGACGCCGCCATCGACGCGGGCGGGGAGTCCGGGCGGGACGAGCAGCCGACGGGGCTGCGACGGCCCACCACGCGCGCCGCCGTGCAGGTCACCGTGGGCTCGACGCTGGCCGTCGTCGGCGGTGAGCTGCTGTCCGCGGACCGCTGGTACTGGGCGGTGCTGGCCTGCTGGATCGTGTTCATCAACACCGCCTCGACCGGCGAGATCCTGGTCAAGGGCTACCGGCGGGTGCTGGGCACGGTGTTCGGCGTCGGCGCCGGCATCGTGCTGGCCGGTCTGGTGGGCGGGCACACCGTGGCGGCGTTCGCGCTGGTGCTGGTGCTGGTCTTCGCGATGTTCTACACCGCACCGCTGTCGTACACGCTGATGTCGTTCTTCGTGACCGCGATGCTCGGGCTGCTCTACACCCTGCTGCACACCTACAGCTGGGAGGTGCTGGTCCTGCGCCTGGAGGAGACGGCGCTGGGCGCGGCCTGCGGGGTGGTCGCGGCGGCACTGGTCCTGCCGGTGAACACCGACCGGCGGACGAACGAGCTGCTGGTCACCGTGCTGGAGCGGCTGGCCGGGGTCACCGAGGCCGCCGTCGGACAGCTCAGCGGCAAAGCCGCGGACGACCTGCTGGACAAGGCGCGGGAGCTGGACCGGGCGCTGGGCGACCTGCGCGGTGCCACCCAGCCGCTGACCCATCCGGTCACCCCGCTGCGGGCCCGGCGCACCACCGCCCGGTACGTCGTGGCGCTGCTGGAGACCTGCGCGTACCACGCGCGCTCGCTGGCGGCGACGGCCGAACTGCTGCCGTCCCATCCCTCGATCGCGGCGGACCCCCGGCTGCGCGCGGCGGCGGGACGCACCGTGCGCAACATCGGGACGATCGCGGACCGCGTCGCGGACGGGAAGGTCACCGCGGCGGTCGGGACGGGGCCGAGCATCGCCTCGCTGCTGGGCGACTCCGACGGCGTCGCGCGCCACGGCCGGATCACCGGCCGGGTGCTGCGGCACCTGGAGCGGCTGGACGAGGCCGTGGTGGGCCTCGCCCGGCCGCTGGGCGTCCCGGTGGCGGCGCCGGAGCGGTGAGGGACGGCGGCCCGCCGGCGGGTCAGAAGTCGGTGGGCAGTCCGCTGGCCTCGGCGATGCCGCGCAGCTCCTCGTTCTGCCGGTGCCGGTCCCTGATGTAGTCGGCGATCTCGCCGAGGCGGGACGGGTCGGCGGCGGTGGCCGCGTCGGTGACCACCCTGACCGGTCCGCTCTCGTCCACCTCCAGCTCGACCACCTCGTTGTCCAGGCGGCCGGTGACGGCGGTGGCGATGACGAGCGCGGCCTCGTCACGGACCTCCTGGGGCAGTTCGTCGTCCCCGCCGTCCAGGGCGAGGTCCAGGCCGGACAGGCGGTGCTCCTCGATCGCCTGGAGGACCGGCTCCACCACACGGAGCAGAAGCCGGTAGTCCTCGGTGTCCATCCGGACGCGCAGGAGGTCGAGGTAGACGTCCACGGGCCGGCCTTCCGGGGGATCTCGGATTCGCTCATTGACTCCGGGTTCCCCGCATGCGCCCGGTCATACGGCAGCCGTGCGACGCGGGTGCCGCGGTCAGACCCGCCGCCAGCGGGCCAGGGCGAAGGAGAACATCCCGAACAGCACCAGCCCGACGGAGACGCAGACCAGCAGCCACGGCCCCAGCGGGGTGCCGGCGAAGCTGCGGAGGGTGTCGTCCAGGCCCTTGGCCTCGTCGGGTTCGTAGGCGACCGCGGCGCGTACGGCGAAGGCGCCGACCGCGGCGAACACCAGGCCGCGCGCCACACCGCCGCCCACGCCGGTCACGTCCACCAGCCGTCGGGCCCGGGGGCCCAGCTCGCCGAACTTCAGCTTGTCGTGGTACTTGCGCCGCACCGCCTGGACGCCGATCCACACGCCGACGCCGACGACGGCCGCTCCGCCGAGGCCCACCAGCCACTGCCCGGCGGGGGCCTCCATGGCCCGGGCGGTGAGGTCCCGGGACTGCCGGTCGCTCGACCCGCCCCCGCTGCCGCGGCCCACGGCGAACGCCAGCACCGAGGAGGCGACGAACGCGTAGAACACGCAGCGCCCCACCGCCAGCAGCCGCTTGCGCGGGCTGCGGCCGTCCTTGCCGACCGAGCCGAAGAGCGCCTCGGTCAGCCGCCACAGGGCCATACCGACGAGCCCGATGCCCAGCGCCCACAGCAGCACCGCGCCGAACGGCTTGTCGGCGAGCTCCGCCAGGGCGCCGCCGCGGTCCGCCTGCCGTCGTCCGTCGCCGAAGGCGATCCGCAGCGCCAGTACGCCGACCAGCAGGTAGATCACCCCCCGGGCGGTCAGTCCGGCCCGCGCGGCGCCCTCCCTGAGCGAACCGTTCGCCGCCCGTCGGGCGCCGGCCCGCCCCCTCCATGCCATCGCACTCGTGTCCATCGCACCTCCCGGGCTCCGGATGCCCCGGCTTCGTGCGCACACACGCGGCCGCGGCGGCGGGGCGGCCGGCACGACGTCGCCGGCCGCCCCCACCCGTGCGGGTGGGGGCGGCCGGCGACGTCGCGGGGGCGGGGCTACGCGGGGGCCGGTGCGCCCGCCGCCGCGGTGGTGCCCCACCGGCGGGGCGCGGGCGACGGCACGAGCGGGTCCGGACCGGACTGCAAGGCGGGAACCGGCGCGGGGGCGGGAACCGGTGCGGGGGCGGCCGCCGCCAGCCAGCGGTGCGCGGTCCTCAGGGCGTCCTCCACGTCACGGGTGCCGGTCGACACGCACAGGGTGTACGCAAGGTCGTTCAGGCGCGGGTGGCCGGCGTCCGGTCCGGGCGCGGTCCCGGCCGGGAGCAGGGCCTCGTACTCCTCGACGAGCCGGCGCAGCACGGCGGGGTGGGGCTTCAGCATGTTCTCGCTCTCTGGTCCGGGGCGGGCGCGTTCACGCCGTCGCCGAGTGTCCGCCGGTGCCGTGGCGGCCCGTGCGCTGTCCCAGTGCCTCGGCGCGCACGCGGGCGCAGCTGCGGCTGATGAGACGGGAGACGTGCATCTGGGAGATGCCCAGCCGGTCGGCGATGCGGCTCTGGGTCATGTCCTCGAAGAAACGCATGTAGAGGATGGCGCGCTCGCGTTCCGGCAGGCGGCGCAGGCCCTCCTTGGCGGACTCGCGGTCGACCACGGTGTCGTAGGACGCGTCGGAGGCGCCGAGGGTGTCGGCGAGGCTGTAGCCGTCGTCGTCGGCCGACAGTTCGGCGTCCAGCGACAGGGTGCTGAAGCTCTCCAGCGCCTCCATCCCGGCGCCGACCTCCTCCTCGGTCAGCCCGGTGTGGGCCGCGATGTCCGCCACGGAGGGTTCGGGACTGCCCGGGTTCTGGGTGAGCTCGCGCCGGGCCACCCGCACTTTGTTGCGCAGTTCCTGCACGCGGCGGGGCACGCGCAGGGCCCACATCCGGTCCCGGAAGTGCCGCTTGACCTCTCCGGTGATGGTGGGGACCGCGTAGCTCTCGAAGGCTCCCCGGCTCGGGTCGAACCGGTCGATGGCCTTCACCAGTCCCAGGGCGGCCACCTGGCGCAGGTCCTCGATGGACTCGCCCCGGTCACGGAAACGGCCGGCGATGCGGTGGGCCATGGGCAGCCACGCGGTGACGAGCTCGTCGCGCACGGCGTCCCGCTCGGGGCCGTC